>CAZEYB010000018.1:0-11876 GCA_964516165.1 uncultured Bdellovibrionales bacterium
TAAAACAACAACGCCTTAATACTAGCACAATAACTACAATCTGTAAAGACAATCTATAGGTTTTTCAAATTGGTAAGTAACTGCCTCACTAGGCTTAATTTATCCCTATAATCATTAACTTTTACCAAATTAGCATTTATTATTTCCGCTGGCGCGCTGGCTAAAAACTTTTTATTCTTAACCAGAAATTCCGTTTTCAAAATTAAATTTCCTAGATTTTTGATTTCTTTTTTTAGCCTTTCCGATTCTTTTTTGACATCTATGATATCGGAAATATCTAAGACTAAATTTATATTTTTGCCGGCCACCATTATCCCCTTAATTTTCTTTTTCTCAAACTTAATCCGCGCCAATTTTTCAATAATTTCCCTGTTGTTTATCTTCTCCGCGCTAGCTTTGATTATTTCGCTCGGATTAATATGATAACTGGAGCGCAAATTACGAATTTTAGCAATTATTTCCCGCAAATCTTCGAATTCTTTCTCGGCTTTTTTATCAATCATTTTTTTATCGCCACTTGGCCATTTTTCCACCATCAACATTTTCCGGCCGTTATATAAATCCTGCCAGATTTTTTCCGTCACGAACGGCATAAACGGATGCCAGAGTTTTAAAATTTTATCCAAAACATATCCCAAAACCTTATCATTTTTTTCAATTTTATGGATTTCCAAATACCAATCAGCCAGTTCGTCCCAAGTAAATCTTTGCAGTTCTTCTCCTGCCAGAGAAAATTTAAAATTATCTATATTTCGAGTAATTTCACAAATCACCGAATTCAGCCTGCTTACTACCCATTCATCGGCCAATGTTTTAATTTCTTTTTTATCAATTTGATCAATTAACCGTAAATCACCGGCAGAGCTTGTCGAATAGCGATAGATATTCCATAGTTTGGTCACAAAATTTCTGAAACTGGTAACCTTATCTTCCGACATTCTGATATCATTTCCGGGAGTAGCGCCCATAAGTAGCGCCAATCTCACTGAATCAGTCCCGAATTTATTGATCATATCCAAAGGATCAATCCCGTTGCCCTTAGATTTAGACATTTTCTTGCCGGTTTTATCCAAAATTAAACCGTGAAGATAAACATTCTCAAAAGGAATTTCATCCAAGGCGAATAGTGTCATCATAATCATCCGAGAAACCCAAAGAGTCAGAATATCATAGCCAGTTTCCAGAACTTGTGTCGGATGAAAACGCGCTAAATCGCCTGTTTTTTTGCCATTTTTAAAAGTGTCGGGCCAGTTGAGCGTAGAGAAAGTCCACATGCCGGATGAAAACCACGTGTCTAACGTATCTTGATCCTGTATCCAGCCATTTTCTTTGGGAGGATTAATTTCCACGTAAGTTTTACCCTCTTTATACCAAACGGGTATTTCGTGCCCGAACCAGATTTGCCGGGAAATGCACCAGTCATGGAGATTGGTCATCCAATCGATATAACGTTTAGTGAACCTAAATGGTATAAATTTGATTTTCTTGCTTTTGGCCGTTTCAAGCGCTTTTTCTTTCAATGATTTATTGCCTAATTTTTTTACTTTTTTATTTACCGCCACGAACCACTGCTTAGATGGAATCTGTTCAATAGCTGTTCCGCAGCGATAGCAAACAGAAAGATTATTAACTATTTCCTCCTCGCTTTCCAGAAGTTCTTTATTTTTTAAATGATTGATGATTATATTCCGAACCTCCGACACGATTTTTCCGGAAAACTTTCCAAATCCCGGTTTTATCTTCCCCTCTTCTCCGATAACTTTAATTACTTTCAAATTATTTTTTTCGGCCATTTCCCAGTCAATCATAGAGTGCGCCGGAGTAACTCCCAGCGCGCCTGTTCCAAAATCAACATCCACCCGGCTATCGGCAATTATTTTTATTTTTAAAGGGACACCGATAAAATCAACTTCATAAATCTTCCCAATAAGTTTTTTATACCGTTTATCTTTAGGATTAACCGCCACCGCCGTATCTCCCAGTTTAGTTTCCGGTCGGGTAGTGGCGATAGAAACAGGAAAATTTTTATCATATTTAAAAGTGTACAACTTTGCTTTCTGCTCTTTATGCTCCAGTTCATCGTCGGCTAACGTCGATTGGCATCTAGAGCACCAGTTTACAATTCTTTCTCCTTGATAAATAACCCCCTCTTTATACATATCGACAAACATTTTTTTAACCACTTTTTTTCTTTGTTCGTCCAAAGTAAAAGCTTCGCGCGACCAATCCAATGACGCGCCCATTTTCCTGGTTTGATGAAGTATTTCCGCTTTTGTTTCCTCTAAAAATTTCCAGACTTCTTCCAAAAATTTTTCTCTTCCTAAATCCTGGCGAGTAACATTTTTTTCTTTTAAAAGTTTTTCAACCGCGTTTTGCGTGGCAATGGCCGCGTGATCTGTTCCTGGCAGCCAAAGCGTCCTATATCCTTTCATTCTGTGGAAACGTATAAGCAAATCTTCGATCGCCAGCATTGACGAATGTCCAATATGCAGTTTATCGGTAATATTGGGAGGCGGGAGAATAATCGTGTAAGTTTTGGCATTTTCAGGCAAATTTAATTTATCCGGATTAAAAAAACCGCTCTTTTCCCAGAGTTTATAAATTTCATCCTCGTAATCCCGAGGCTCGTAAGTTTTTGGAATTTCTTTCATTTTTATTTCCTTATCTCTACTCCCAAATCTTTTTCCAGCGCGGCAATAATTTTATTCATAACAGCGTCCACTTCCTGGCTATTGAGCGTTCTTCTCGCGCTAAATTCAATGTGGAAAGCCAAACTGGCCTGGCCGTCTTTTTTAAATAGATCAAAAAGTTCCGCCTTGAGAACCAGTTCTCCGCCTTTTTCTCTGATAAAATCGGAAATTCCGGCCGCGGATATTTCTTTTTTTATAAGAAACGAGATATCCCTTCTCACGATGGGAAATTTAGCCATCGGCTGATAGATTTTTTCTTTCTGAACGGCTCGCAATTTTTCCAAATCGAACTCGGCTATAGCTACCCTTTTATCTATCTTAAATCGAGATAAAACCAGCGGATTGATTTCTCCGATTTGGCCGACTGATTGATTGCCTATCTTTATTTCCGCCGTTCGCGCCGGATGCCAGAAAGAATTTTTTTTACTGGCGGCCAAAAATTCAATTTTGCTTACGCCTAAATTTTCCAGGAAGTCTTCAACGACGCCTTTTAATCGATAAAAAGTATCAGCTCTTTTGTCCTGTTCCAGCACTTCAGCCATAACCAGCATTCTTTTTTCATCCGGCAAAGTTTTTACAGGCAAGTAAGCTTTTCCGATTTCGAAAATTTTAAAGCTTTCGAAATTTTTTAAATTTTCGTGAATATTTTTGAGAATGTTGGGCGCGAGACTTATTCTTATGTATTTTTGATTCGGATTCATCGGATTTTTCAGTTCCAGATGCGCTATCCTGCCTAATCCGCAGGCATCGGCGTCTGCCTGCGAGTAAAAAGAATAATTATACATTTCGTCAAAGCCCAAACTTGAAATTTTATTTTTAATCTGTTTCTCAAAATTAAGCGCTTCATTCATGTCGGCCGATATCACGGCTTCAGTTTGGGGACGCGTTTTGATCCGGTCGTAGCCCCAGATACGCCCGACTTCTTCAATCAGATTCTCTTGAGTTTTAAGATCAATTCGGTAAGTCGGAATTTCCACGGTGATAATATCTCCTTTTCCGGACGTTTTCAATTCCAAGAGGTTAAATATTTTAAGAATTGCGCCTCTTGGAACGTTTTCTCCTAAAAGATTTTTAACATAGTTTAAATCTAATTTTATTTTCCACGGTTTAATTTTGCCGGGATAAACATCCGTTATGCCTTCCAGTTTCGCCCCGGCTGTGCGTTCCAAAATTTCAATCACTCTAGCTAAGGCTTTTCCGGCCAAATTAGGATCAAGGCTTTTTTCATAACGATTGGAGGCCTCCGTATTCAAATTATGCGCCATTCGGCTCTTCCTTATGGAAACCGGATTGAAATTAGCCGATTCAATTACGATAGTTTTTGTATCTTTGCTGATACCGGAATTTTTCCCTCCCATAATTCCAGCTAGGGCTAACGGGGTCTCTCCGCTGGTAATTAGCAGATCATTTTCAGACAATTTCAATTCACTTTTATCCAGCAACATCATCGTTTCCCCTTTCTTAGCTCGGCGAACTATAATAGTGGCTTTTGAAATTTTGTCTGAGATCTTTTTAAGATCGAAGGCATGTAACGGATGTCCCAGTTCTAACATAACATAGTTGGTAGCATCCACTACATTATTGATCGGCCGCAAGCCGGCGACAATAAGCCTGGCCCTCATCCAAATAGGAGACGGCTTGATTTCCACGTTTTCCATAAATGCTCCGATATAGCGCGGACAAATCTTTTGATCTTTTATCTCCACTTTTAATTTTTGGGATTTTTTATTGGGCAAACTTAATCCGTTGAAATCATAATCTAGTTTCTGACCGGTAAGAACCGCAATTTCCCGCGCCACTCCAACATGGCTTAAGGCGTCGTGAGAACGGTCGGGCAGAACTTTTATATCCAGAATAATGTCGTTTAAATTCAAATATTCAGCCATATTTAAGCCTATTCTAACCTGCTTATCCAGAATCATAATTCCGCTATGATCTCTTCCGATGCCCAGTTCGTCTTCCGCGCAAAGCATCCCTTCCGAATCTTCTCCGCGAATATTGGCTTTTTTAATTATCAAACCATTGCTAAGTTTCGCGCCAATTTGAGCTACCGGCACCTTGTCGCCAGTTTTAATATTGGCGGCGCCGCAAACTATATTCAACTTATTTTTTCCGATATCCACTCTGACCAATTGTAATTTATCGGCATTGGGATGTTTTTTTATCCCTAAAATTTTCCCTACGACCACTTTATCCAATTCGGCTTCGAATTTTTTAACGCTTTCTAATTCGAACGAGCGCATAGTCAAAAGTTCCGCCGTTTTTTCCGCTGATATTTTCGTTCCTGATAATTCTCTCAGCCAATTGTATGAATATTTCATAAAATTCACCTCTCCCTTTCTCCCTCTCCTTAGTAAGGAGAGGGTCGGAGTGAGGTCAAAATTGTCTCACGAATCTTAAATCTCCGCCATGAAATAGCCGCACATCGTCGATTTTATATTTCATCATAGCCAATCGTTCAAAGCCGAAACCCCAAGCAAATCCCTGGTAGCGGTTCCTGGGATATCCGGCCGCCACAAATACATTTTGGTCCACCATTCCCGCGCCGCCGAGTTCTAACCATCCCCCATTTTTACAGCCACTACAGCCTCTTCCCTGGCACATGGTGCAACTGATATCAAATTCGAATCCCGGTTCGGTAAAGGGAAAATAACTGGGTCGAAGGCGCACTCTGACTTTCTGCTTGAAAAATTGTGAGAAAAGTTGCTCGGCGGTGAATTTCAAATGGCCGACATTAATGTTGTCCCCCACTACCAGAGCCTCGAATTGATAAAAAGTATGATCGTGCGTGGAGTCAGTCGCTTCTCTTCTGAAACATTTACCCGGAATGATAATTCGGAAAGGCGGCTTATGCTTTTCCATATATTTTACCTGCATGGCTGATGTTTGCGATCGCATGGCCAATTTTTCTTTTTCGGATACTGCCTTAAGCCAAAAAGTATCCTGCATATCTCGCGCCGGATGGTCTTTGGGGATATTTATCGCGTCAAAGTTATAATATTCCGTTTCCACTTCCGGCCCCTCGCAAATTCCATAACCCATTCGGCTGAAGATGTCCTCGATCTCCAATCGAACAAGCGAGATCGGATTGAGATGACCGATGTCGGCCCTTTTTCCCGGAATAGTTATGTCAATCCGCTCTTTTTCAAAATCAATCTTAATGCTGGCTAATTCTTCTCCTTTTTTCTTTATAATGCCGCTAATTTCATTCTTGACCCGGTTAGCTAACGTCCCTATCTTCTTTTTTTCTTCCGGCGTTAAAGCTTTAAGATTTTTTAAAATCGACACGAGATGACTTTTCCGCCCCAAGTATTTTTTCTCCAAATCAAAAAGCGTCGGCGCGGAACCGGCCGCGCTTATTTCCTCTCGCGCTTTATTTTTCATATCAAGAATTTCTTCCTTCAGCATATTTTTATTCTATATTTAAAGCTTCAAGAAGTCAAAAAAGTTTGAGCTAATTTTGAAAAAATTTTAGTTTCACAGCCACTCTAAAATCCTAGCCTTTCTTTGGCCATCTTATATTGATCTTCAGTCATTTGACCGGATTTTTTCATTTGTTCCATCACGGCTAACATTTTATCGCGGTTTTCCGGCTTAAACGCGTCCTGCATCATTTTATTTCTTTCTTCTGGACTCATCTTCTCAAGCTTTTTCATCGCGATTTTCTGCATCATGCCCATCGTGCTTGAAGAGATTTTACTTTTGACTTTTTTAAATGGATTCCACATAGTTTGCTGTTTCTTGTTTATTGTTTTTGCCAATTATAACTGGTTACAAGCAAGGCTGACGCGATGAATATCGAGGAATAAGTGCCGAAAATCACGCCCACTAAAAGCACCAGAGAAAAATATCTTATCGACTCTCCGCCGAAAATATAAATGGCGAGAAGAGTTATGATTACTGTGAGAGAAGTGTTGATTGAGCGTACAAGAGTTTCATTAAGACTCCGATTGACTATTTCCGGAAATTTTTCTTTAGTGGAACTTCTTAGCAGATTTTCGCGCGTTCGGTCGTAAACGACAATGGTGTCATGCACTGAAAATCCCAAAATTGTGAGAAGCGCCGCGATGAAAGGTATGCCGACTTCTATATTGAAAAAATGCCCAAGAACGGAAAACATCCCAACAGTTATAAGAATGTCGTGGATTAAGGCGATTACCGCTCCCGCGCCGTATTTCCAGGATGCCACCGGCCGCGAAACTTTCCGAAAAGCCCAAGCAATATAAGCCATTATGCCCGCAATCGCCCAGATTATCGCCCAAAGAGATTTGCTTTTGAGTTCTTTAGAAATAGTTGAATTAATGAAATCGGCTCTAAGTTGCTTGACATCAGGGTATTGCCCTTGAATTTTTTGCCAAACTTCGTTATTTATTTTATCCTCTTCCGAAGCGTAGCGTATAAGCATTAAATCATCGCCGGATGGCTGAATCGTCAAGCTTTTAAGGTTTAAATCCCGCAAATTATTTTCTAAATCGGAGTTTTTTGGCAGACCGCTTTCAAATTGAATTTCCATAAGCATCCCCCCGGTAAAATCTATGCCTAATTTCAAACCCCAAATAAAAAGACTGACTATGCTTAACGCGATAAGCGTAATAGAAAATATATAAGCATATTTGGTCTTTGAAATAATGTTATACATAATTTATCGTTTCCCGCCGATTAACCATAGCCTATTCTCTATCCATTCACTCAAGAAAAATTTAAGCAGGGTCCTCGAGATGAGCACGGCGGTGAACATTGAGGCCAGCACTCCGATAATCAGAGTGACGGCAAATCCTTTCACGAACCCTGTGCCCATTCCCATGAGAATTAAAGCCGTAATTATCGACGATACATTTCCATCTCGAATAGAAGTCCAAGCGCGCCTGAATCCCTCGTCCACGGCAAACAGAATATTCCGGCCTCTTTTTATTTCTTCTTTCGTCCGTTCAAAAATCAAAATGTTGGCGTCCACCGCCATGCCGACAGACAAAATGAATCCGGCGATGCCGGAAAGAGTAAGTGTAATGGCCCACGGGCTCACGCCGGACAATTTAAAAATGGATATCATAAGTCCCGAATATATAAGGAGAGCCACTGAAGCGATAACTCCCAGGAATCGATAGTATATAATCATAAATAGCATAACCACTAAAAGTCCGACGAGACCAGCTGACAAACTTTTATGGAGAGATGCTTCTCCCAATGATGCCTCAACGCTTTGCTGGGAAACCAAAATAATCGGCACGGGAAGCGCTCCTTCATTGAGTCTTTGCACTAGTTTTTTAGCTTCATCCACAGTAAAGTTCCCGGTAATAACCGCTTCTCCGTTAGTTATCTCCGACTGCACGGTGGGCGCGCTGATAATTTGCCCGTCAAGATATATAGCCACTCTCTTCCCTATATCCCTTTTGGTGATTTCAGCAAAGAGCTTCGCGCCTTCGCTGTCGAATTTTAAAGAAACTTGCGGTTCGGACAATCCTTGACTTTGGAAATCGACACTGGCATCTTTCAAATTTTTTCCGGTAAGCCCGGTAGAGACAAAATTAACTTCAGGTTCCGGCTGGGTCTTTTCAGCAATGAGGATATGGGCGCTCTTGAATTCTCGCCCGTCCTCCTCGCCTCTTGTCTCTATTTTTTTAATAACGTGCCACCCGAATACAGTTTTCACCAGTTCCGGATATATTTCTCCGTTTTTTAAATTTTTTTCAAATATCACCTCTTCGTATTCAGGAATGAAAGATCCTTTTTTCACAAAATCATATTCTCCGCCATTGTCTTTAGAACCCGGGTCATCGCTATTTTCTTTGGCCAATTGAGCAAAATCTTCTCCGGCTAGCGCTCTTTTTAAAATACTTTCCGCTTTGGCCTTAGCTTCGACATTCATTTTATCCAGCGTATCTTGAGAGATTTGGTCCGTCTCCCGATCCTCCGCTTCTTCCTTAAATTCCAAAAAAGGAGTTTCTTTAATCATATCTTTGGCCTGATTAATATCCTTTATTCCCGCCAGCTCCACCACTAGCCTTTGCTCCGTTCCAGACCGGGTAGTATAAATCACCGGCTCGGCAATGCCAAAAGCGTTGATTCGCCTTTCGATCACGTCCTGGATCGCCTGCATCGCGTCTCCGGTTTTGTCGCTGGGAGTTTCGGAAAGATCAGCCTTATATTCCAAATGAATTCCTCCTTGGAGATCCAGCCCAAGATTAATTTTTAGCTTGTTTAAGGCATTATAAAGAAACGGCGCTTTAGAAACCGCCTTGGGATAACTGATTAATCCAGCCACTATGGCCAAAAATACAACCAAAAAAAACTTAACTTGAAGTTTCTTTCTTGCGTTCATATTCCATATTCTACACCAAACTTAACAAAATGCAATTTACTTATTTTTTACTTTATTTTTAGCAGGCTCTTTTATTTCCCGCAGCACTTCTTATATTTTTTACCCGACCCGCAAGGGCAGGGATCGTTTCGGCCAACTTTGTTTTGATTGATAATCGGCGAGGATTTAGCTTCTTCCTGTTCACTGTTCACTGATCCCTGATTTTGTATTTTTCGAGCTGCTCCAAACTGCTCCACTTCTTCCGCCCCTCGATAAGTCAGGTTTTTCGGATGAACTTCCGAATGTCCCGGAGTCACAAGCGCTACCCGGAAAATCATATGCGCGATAGTCGAGTGGATATTTTTCATAAGATGCGAAAACAAGGAAAACGCTTCCTTTTTATATTCAATAAGCGGATCCCGTTGGCCATAACCGCGAAGCCCGATTCCTTCGCGAAGATAATCAATTTCATCCAAATGGCTCATCCACATCGTATCGATAGTTTGTAAAATTAGAGCGCGTTCAATGCTCCGCATATTTTCCGTTCCAATTTCAATCTCTTTTTTGTTATAAGCTTCCTTGGCCAGACCGATGATATATTCCGTAACAGCCGATATTTTTTCTGACATATTCTGAGCGAGGTTATTTTTTATTTCCTCCAGTTTCGTTTTAACTGATTTATCCGCCGGGATAAGATTCCTAACCGCCTCTTCTATTCCTTGAACATTAATATTTTCTTCTTCGCCAGCCGAATGAAAAGCTACTAACTTTTCAATTTCTTCGCCGATTAACTTGAGCGTTTCATTTTTCGCGTCTTTCGTTTCAAGAATCGTTCTTCTCTTCTTATAAATGACCTCTCTTTGCCTGTTCATCACGTCGTCGTAATCCAAAACGTGCTTTCGGATATCAAAGTTAAATCCTTCAATTTTAGATTGAGCGTTCTCAATGGTTCGGGAAATAATTTTATTTTGGATTGGCTGATCTTCCGGCAGTCCCAATGTGTTCATTATTTTTATGAGTTTGTCTCCGCCGAACCGACGCATCAGTTCGTCCTCAAGCGACACGTAAAATTGGGAAACTCCCGGATCGCCCTGCCGGCCGGATCGTCCGCGAAGCTGATTGTCGATCCGGCGCGCTTCATGACGTTCCGTGCCTAAAATAAAAAGTCCGCCTAATTTCTTTACGCCTTCGCCCAATTTTATGTCTGTTCCCCGTCCGGCCATGTTAGTGGCGATGGTTACTGTTCCTTTTTGACCAGCTTTAGCGATAATCGCCGCTTCCTTTTCATGATGCTTGGCATTTAAAACCTGATGCTCCACTCCGAAGCGCGAGAGTAAAGCGCTTAAATATTCCGATTTTTCAATCGCAATCGTTCCCACTAAAACCGGTTGCCCAGTAGCGTTAATTTCTTTTATTTTCCCTACGATAGCGTCGAATTTGCCTTTTTCCGACTTATAAACAATATCTGAAAGATCGGTTCTAATCATAGGTTTATTGGTCGGGATTTCCATCACTTCGATTTTATAAACTTTATGGAATTCTTCGGCGGAAGTCGTAGCCGTTCCAGTCATACCGGCTAGTTTCTTATACGTTCGAAAATAGTTTTGAAAAGTAATCGTTGCCAAAGTTCTGGATTCTTTCTGCACTCTCACGCCTTCTTTGGCTTCAATAGCTTGATGCAATCCTTCGGAATAGCGCCGACCGGGCATCAGCCGTCCGGTAAAATCATCCACAATCATCACTTCGCCTTCCTTAACGACATAATCTCGGTCGCGCTGGAAAATAATTTGAGCCTTGAGCGCTTGTTCAAGATGGTGAACATAATTGATTTTTCCCGGTTCGTATATATTGCTTATTCCGAGCCAGGATTCCATTTTTGAAATTCCAGCTTCGGTGATGGACACAGCTTTCATTTTTTCATCCACTTCAAAATCTTCGCCTCTTTTCAGCTTGGGAACTAAAGAGGCAAACTGATCGTACATTTTGGTTGATTCCGTATCCGGCGCGGAAATAATAAGCGGGGTCCGAGCTTCATCGATGAGAATCGAGTCTACTTCGTCCACGATGGCGTAATTGTGTTCTCTTTGCGTCATCTGCGATAAATCTTGCACCATATTGTCGCGCAAATAATCAAAACCGAATTCATTGTTCGTTCCATAAGTAATATCAGCGTTATAAGCGTCTTTTCTGGAAACCGGTTTTAGATTTTCCATCTCGATGTTTACCTCATTGCTATCTATGATTTTAGGTTCATACAAATAGGAAGCGTCGTGAATGATGCAAGCGGTAGAAATTCCTAAAAAGTTGAAGATAGAACCCATCCAATTGCAGTCGCGCTGGGCCAAATAATCGTTAACTGTTACGACATGGACGCCTTTCCCGGTCAGAGCATTGAGATAAATCGGAAGCGTGGAAGACAAAGTTTTTCCTTCTCCTGTTTTCATCTCGGCGATTTTTCCCTGATGCAAAGCTACCCCGCCTATAAGTTGGACATCGTAGTGGCGTTCGCCAATCACCCTCTTGGCTGTTTCTCGGATCACGGCAAAAGCTTCGGGCAATATATCTTCCGGAGTTTGGTTTTCAGAAAGTCTTTTTTTAAATTCGGCTGTCTTAGCATTGAGTTCTTCATCGGACAATTTCAAAAGCTCCGCTTCGAAGGAGTTTATTTTCTCCACGACCGGTTCGAACTTTTTTATTTCTCGTTCATTGGAACCGAAAAGTTTGTTAAAAAATGACATTTAAGTTTTATTACAAGCTATCTTCCAAACCTAGCCTTTTTGTCCACAACAATTCTTTTTTTAATCGATCGCGCCCCTCTTTTCCTTAAATCGCGGATTTTATCCGCGTCTCTCACAATCTGTTGCTGCATCTGATCCACGGATAAAATC
>CAZEYB010000019.1:0-8098 GCA_964516165.1 uncultured Bdellovibrionales bacterium
GTCGCTATTCCTAGTCGTTATTTTTTCTGGTTGTCAAAATAATACTGCAACAAATGATTCTCAAAAAAAGGAAGAAATAAGTAATGTTAAAAATGACGAAAAAATAGAGGAAATAAAATATAAAAAAGAAAGAACGGATGCCCTATCTTTTGTTCAGGCTTACAAAATTCAGAAAACTATCAACGAGGGAAATTCAAAATTTGAAGTTAAATTAGGTACAAAATTATATGATGTGTTTAAACTTCAGAAGCAAAGCGGATATATAGATTCGAATGGCAGATGGGTTGTTGTAAAGGACGGAGAAGGATTCGTTGTTATTTATAGAAGCAATAGTTTAGGTGAAAGCTTAAATAATCCTCAATGGTCGGTTATTAGTGAAGATATAAAGGCATTAAATGGAACGGCAACAAAATACACTCCGGAGCTAGGTTATAATGTAGTTGTTGATTCTAATGAAAAATCAAAGGCGTTAAAGTTTTATCTTCGCTGGGATGAATTGATGACAAAAGATAATTGGAACGATGAGAAAAACCAAATAAATTTAGATAAGGTTGCCAAAGAATTTAGCGTTTCAAGTTCAGAAGCAGATTCATTGTTGGTTCAGGGTGAGGCAGAAAGAAACAATGAAGTTAAGCAAACAAATGAGAAAAGAGGTGAAATTCTTTCTGATGAAAAACTGGTTGAGCTATTGAAGGAGCAGGGAGATCTTTACGTTCCAGAAAATTAACTTGATAATTCTACTGGGATGTCTAAATTAATTTTTGTTGTTGGATTACCTGGCTCTGGAAAAAGTGAGTATGTGAAAAAAATAAACAAAGACAATGAATTCATAATACTCGATGACTTCAAGGGCAATGCAATATTAGATAAGAGCGATTTCACTTTTAGCAGTAGGTACTGTGATTTAATAAATTATTTGAAAGCTAATAAAAATTGTATCGTTATTGATATAGATTTTTGTAAAATAATTTCGAGAGAAGAGGCCGAGATTGTCATAAATGGTTGGGAATTGGGAGTTAAAATGG
This sequence comes from uncultured Bdellovibrionales bacterium, assembly GCA_964516165.1. Taxonomy (GTDB): domain Bacteria; phylum Patescibacteriota; class Minisyncoccia; order Moranbacterales; family UBA2206; genus CAZEYB01. Next base: position 1,026 of record CAZEYB010000019.1, read on the forward strand.
AATGGATGTTTTTTGAAAATAATCCAAAACAATGCATTGCTAATGTTCAAAAAAGGGCAATCGAATCAGAAAGAAACGAGAATAGTGCACTATTAAAAATAAAAGAATATACAAACAAATACGACATTCCTACAGGAGTAAAAGTTTTGGATGTTTGGGCTCCGTAGTATTTTTTATTGAAAATAATCATTTCTTGATGTATTATTAAAGTAGGAAAAATAAAAATAAAAAAATGTCAGAAAAAGAATTTTTTCAAATAGTATATGATGGACCATCTCTTGAAAATAACGAGATGGATGTTCGCGATTTAGCCCCAGCTCTTATTGCCATAAGTGACTTATTAGAAGAAACAAACACGATTGTTTATGGGAGCTCCACTCAAATTCAAGTTAATGTGAAAGGCTCATTCAAGACGGGTAGTTTCAAAATAGATTTTAGTTTGGTTCAAGATGTCGCTAATCAACTCGTAAATTTATTTAATACAAAAGAATGTGTTGCAGTTGGCCTGCTTCTCGGCCTACTTGGAATTAATTGCAAAGATGGGATAAAAGGCTTGATTCATGTTTTGAAATGGATAAGAAATAGAAAAATAAAAAAAATCACAAAAACAGGAAACGGAAAGGCTACGATTGAAGTTGATGAAGAATCTTTTGAAACAGAAGAAAAAGTTATAGACTTATTGGCTAATATCAAAATTCGTCAATCTCTCGAAGTCATTATAAATAAACCGCTATCACGGGAAGGCGTTAATAGTTTTAGTACTAAATACGGCGATAACATAGTCTCTGTTGACGAAAATGAAAAGGAATATTTTAGAGCGCCCGAAACATCTGATGAATTATTAGAAGATAAAGTTAGTGAAAAAAATTTACAGGCAATTAGTGTCTCTTTTGTTGAAGGAAATAAGTGGAAATTTACTGATGGCAATGTTTCTTTTTTTGCCAATGTGAAAGATCATGATTTTATCCAGAGAGTTCAAGAAAATAAGGAAAGTTTTGCAAAAGATGACATATTGAAAGTTTTAATAAGGGAAAAACAATGGGTTTCTGAGGTAGGTATTAAAACAGATTATGAAATTGAGAAAATAATAAGTCATCGACCTTCTGCAAAACAAATTAAACTGCCCTTTGAAAGAGGCAGTGAAGCTGGTGATACTTAAAAAACGTCCTTTCCGCCGTTTTCTCCGAAAACTCCAAAATCAGAAAAATTTTCTTTTCATTTTTTTGAAAAAATCGCGCGCATACAAAATCCTAAAAGTAGAGAAAATTTTTCAGTTTTAGGACACAATCCCGCTTAGCGGGATTGTGGGCGGAAGCGGGGCGGAGAAAATCAAGCCTGCTCTTCAAAGAAAGTTCGAGCTTCTTTCAGAATCCGCCGCCAAATAAAAAAGCCGCTTGTCTCGGCTTTTCATTTGGCCCAATTTTATTATTTCAACACCTCGTAATATCTCAAAAAATTTTCGTAACACCGCATGGCTTCTTCCGCCTGATCTTTAACCAGCCTGAAATTTTCTTCATGGACAATCCGATTCCTAACCGCGTGAGCCTCTTTAAGCTCATCGATGTTTTCAATCTGGCCCGGATTAATCGCCGCCAATCTTTCTCCCATATTTTCTCCTTTATATCCCATCCGCCTTATCAAATCATCAATGACGGCATCTGCTTCAATAACAGCCACTTTATAAAAAGACTCCTGCCCCTTTTCCATATTTTTTCTGATTTTATTCCATTTCTTCCGGAGCCGGCCTTTTCGCGTAGTCAGTTCCGTCGGCACATTCATGCCGGTCGCGGTATCGCGGATGTCGCCCCCGAGTCCCCGCTGAATCAAAAGAAGAATAATATCCGCGAGAAGGATTATTGTATAAATCCCAAGAAGAAATTTAATCACTGAAAAAAAAGCGGAATGATAGAAAGTTAAGATCCACTGGCCGATTCCGTTCGCGATATTGATATTATCCATAGAGTTAATTTATTTCCCAAGCGTGGGCGGTCCGGAGCATATTTTCTTCGTCAAACCATCGGCCCATAAGCTGAAAACCGATAGGCAGTCCGCCGGCCGGCCGGCTATTTTTTGTTTTTACCAATCCCGCCGGAACGGAGATGGCCGGCACGCCCGTGATATTGGCGGTAACCGTGAAAATATCTTCCAAATACATCTTCAGGGGATCGTCAATTTTCTCGCCAATCTTAAAGGCCGGGGAAGCGGTGGTAGGCGTGAGTATCATATCCACTTCTTTAAAAACCCTTGCGTAGTCTTTTTTGATCAGATTTCGGACTTTCTGCGCTCTGATATAAAAGGCTTCGTAGTACCCGGCGGAAAGGGCGTAAGTTCCCAGCATTATTCTTCTCTTCGCTTCCGGCCCCAAACAATGCCGGCGCGTATCCAAATACGTCTCAATCAATTTTTTTCCGCTTTTTTCATCATCATATCTCATTCCATATTTAATTCCGTCAAATCTGGCTAGATTAGAACTGACTTCCGAAGGCTGAATAATGTAATAGGCGGGAAGCGCGTACTTATTGTATGGCATATCGATGTAAACGATCTCGGCGCCAATCTTCCTATATTTTTCCACGACAGCTTCCATAACTTTTCTGACATCCTCCTCCAATCCTTCCAGATATTCTTTCACCACTCCTATTTTAATTCCTCCGATTTCTCCGGTCAGATAATCTTCATATTTTTTATCACCGCTATGAGCCGATGTCGCGTCACGCTTGTCTTGCCCGGAAATAGCGGAAAGGACGATGGCCGCGTCTTCCACGCCGCGAGCCAAGACGCCAATTTGATCAAAACTTGAAGCGGCCGCTATCAGTCCGTACCTCGACACTCGGCCGTAAGTCGGCTTGAGCCCGACCACTCCGCAAAGCGATGCCGGCTGGCGGCAGGATCCTCCCGTGTCGGATCCCAGCGCCCAAGCCGCCGTATCGGACGCTACAGCCGCCGCCGAGCCGCCGGAAGTACCGCCGGGAACTCTTTCCAAATCGTGAGGATTTCTGGTCGGTCCGTAAGCGCTGTTTTCGGTGGACGACCCCATGGCAAATTCATCCATATTCGTCTTGCCGAGAAAAACCGCTCCATTTTCTTTTAACTTAGCAATTGCCGTGGCGTCAAATGGAGCCGTATAATTATCCAGAATTTTTGACCCGGCCGTGGTTCTTATTCCTTTTACGCACAAAACATCTTTGATCGCTCCCGGAACGCCTTCAAGCAATTCAATCGATTCGCCGTTTTTGATTTTTTCATCCGCTTTTTCAGCTTGCTCAAAAGCCAAATCTTTCGTGAGGGTCAGATAAGCATTCAGATCCTTGTCCTTTTTTTTAATCCGGCCGAAATATTCCTCAGTCAATTTCACCGAAGTCGTTTCGCCTTTCACTAATTTTTCATGAAGTTTCCGAATCATAATACGCTCCTCACTTTGCCATAACCGTTTTTTTCTTCCGGGAATAATTTTTTAATTTCTTCTTGGCCATCGAAATTTTTCTCTTTATCCTCTCTGGCAATATTGGAAAGTCCCGTGATATGGGAAATGGCTTCCGTATTTTTTATATCCGCTTTTTCCAGTTGCTTAATCCAATCTAAAATAGACGACAAATCGGCCGACAATTTGTCAACTTCTTTTTCGGAAAGTCCCACGCGCGCGAGTTCAGCGATATGTTTTACTTCGTCTTTGGATATCATTGGAACAACTTTTTGAACTCTTTCTCATTAATAATTCTAACGCCTAGCTCTTTCGCTCTTTTATACTTCGAACCGGGATTTTTGCCGGCCACGACATAGTCCGTTTCGCGGCTCACCGCGCCCGAAATGTTTCCCCCTTCTTTTCTAATCATATCCTTTGCCTCTTCCCTTGTAAAGGATTTGAGTTCTCCGGTCAGCGCGAATGTCAGCCCTTTCAATTTTCCGCCGGCCGGCTTTTGTCCGCTTATTTCCGCCAATTCAACCCCCGCTTCGCGCATCTTTTCCAAAAGTTTTATATTTTCTTTGTTATTGAACCATTCCGCCAAACTTTCCGCCGATTTGGTTCCCACGCCTTTTATTTTCGTCCAATCATCCGCCTTAATTTCAGGAAAATATCTTATTATGTCTTCAAATTTTTTTATTCTCACGCCTAATGTTTTACGCGCGCCACTGGCTATCAAGACAGCCGCTTCTTCTCCTATATGCCGGACGCCCAACGCGAACAAAAATTTTTCCAAAGTTATTTTTTTGCTTTTTTCCGCGGCTCTGATCAGATTTTCCGCCGATTTTTCGGCGAATCTTTCCAGCGGCTCCAAATCGCCCTTTTTCAGTTCAAATATCTCCGCCGCGTCGGATATGATTCCTTCATTCAACAGTTGCTCCGTTATTTTTTCCCCCATTCCGTCGATATTAAACCCTTTCTTGGAGACAAAATGGATAATTTTTTCCTTCTCCACCGCGAAACATTTCGGATTCAAACAATAAACCGCCGCGCTTACTTCCTGCTTCTTGCTTCTTACTTCTTGTCTCCCGACTCCGCTTCCGCAAATCGGACAAACTTTCGGCATATGAAATTCTTTTTCTTTCCCGGTTCTTAGATTTTTAATCACTTCCACCACTTCCGGAATAACATCGCCAGCTTTTCTGATCACCGCCGTATCGCCGATTTTTATGTCTAATCTTTTTATTTCGTCTTCGTTGTGCAATGTGGCGCGGCTTACGGTAGAACCGGCTACTTTCACGGGCCGAAGATGAGCCACTGGCGTAAGCGCTCCCGTCCGGCCGACTTGTGTTTTTATATCTTCCACGACTGTGGTAACGCGTTCGGCCGGAAACTTATAGGCCACGCCCCAGCGGGGAGATTTGCCCGTATATCCCAAAGCTTCTTGAATCGCGCGCGAATTGATTTTTATCACAATGCCGTCTATCCCGTAATTCTGCCGGTTTTTCTTTTTCGCCCAAGATTGATAAAATTCTTGAATTTCCTCAACGCTTCGGCACAATTTATACTCTTTATTAACTTTGAATCCCAATTGTTCCAACATTTTTAACTCATCTATTTGCGTTTCAGGCATTTTGACTTTTGATTTTTGATTTTTGATTTTTATAAGGTCTATATCGTAAATGAAACTGTCCAATTTTCTCTCAGCGGCGACTTTAGGATCAAGTTGCCTGATTGATCCCGCCGCCGCGTTCCGGGAATTGGCAAACAACATTTCGCCTTTTATTTTTCTGGCTTTATTAATCCTTTCCAATTCCAATTTTGAAAGCCAGCATTCGCCCACCGCCGTTAAATCCGCGGGATATCCAAGTTTAAGCGGCACCGAGCGGATGGTTTTTATATTTTCGGTTACATCTTCTCCGATCGCTCCATCGCCCCGAGTGGCTCCGCGCGTAAAAATTCCGCTTTCATAAGTCAAGACTATTTTCAGTCCGTCAATCTTCACCTCGCAGCAATACTCTATCTCACCCACTAACCCCCTCTCCCTGCCTCGCCGGCAGGCGGGCTTGTCCAAGGAGAGGGTGGATTCCGCGCGGCCGGAAGCCGGGTGAGGTTTAGTTTTATTTATAAGCCTCAAAACTTTATCATTCCACTTGACCAGCTCGGAATAGTCAAAGACATCGTCAAACGACCATTGTTTTATCCTATGCTTCACTTTTTCAAATTTATCCAGCGGTTGTCCGCCGATTCTCTGCGTGGGAGAATCCGGCGATTTAAGACTCGGGAATCGCTCCTCCAGATGCCGCAATTCCGCCATCAAGGAATCATAAATTTCGTCGGTTATTTCCGGCTTGTCCAAAACATGATATTCATGGCGCCGCTTGTCAATTTCCTCTGTCAGTTTTTTTACCCTTGACCGGGCTTGTTTTTGGTCTAGATTTGCCATATAAATCTTTAACTAACATTTCGATTATATCATAAATAAGCCTATTTTACTAACAAAAAAACCCGCCTCAGCGGGATAACTAAAAAATAGTTTAAAATAAAAAATTAAGGAAGCTAGGGGAGGAAAACTACCGGCGCGTGGATAGCTCTTGTAACATTTTTAAAACTGCCGCTGGATTTTATGACTTGAACTTCGGAAGCTGGTCTGTTGCAGGAAACACCGTCTCCGTCATCTTCCAAAAATTCAATCACGTTCTGGCCGCCTCCTTCATTCCTTGTAAACCCGCCGTTTAAACATTCTCCAAAGCCTGGTATGTTTCTAATCTGCAAGCCGGAATTATCTAACAACCTTTGCATGGTAAATTCCACTCCGGACTCGGCGATTTGATAAGCGATGCTGGATTTTTCTGATTCCATGGCGGATTTTTGTTCTTTAACCGTAGTTATAGACACGCTTAAACCGACGAGCAGCATAATGCTCAAAATGAGAAGGGAGATAATTAGAGCCGAAGCTTTCGAAGACTTTTTCATTTATTAAAATAATAATTTACTATTGGATATTGCTTCCTTGATAATCCCTGAAGGAAACGGAAGTTTGAAGAGTATCACCGCCTATTTTCACGCTAACAGTCGCTTTGCCAATTGTATTTGGAGAATTTGTTTTAATTACCTTAAAACTTCCGGTTGCTCCCGAAATTATCGCAGTGTAGTATTCGCCATATCCGCCAGAACAAGAAGAATCGGGGTATGATTTTTCCGCCATTTTCAAGCTATTACTGCCACTGTCAAATTTGTATTCGATACATTTATCTTGAGAGTTGTTATACATATGAATTGAATTGCCACCGCCATCCAGTTTCTGGCTCATACGCATATTCTTCGCCATCAGGTCCAGCGCCGTTTTGGCCGCCGCGACATTGCTCTGAATTTCCCTGGTTTTTCTCTGGCTTTGCATACTACTGCCAAAAGCCGCCACGCTCGCGAGCGCTATGATGGAAAAAATCGCCATAGCGACCAGCAATTCCACCAGCGTAAAGCCCCGGCATAAAGCATGCGTTTTTTTAATTTTATTTTTATTCTTAATTCTTGCTTCTTTCTTCATACTTCTTACTTCTTTATTGTCCTCCCCATTTACTTAGAGTGATTTTAGAAAACGCGCAATGTTTGGCCAGATTGCAACTGTCATAGCTTGAACCCGGAAAAGAAGACCCGCTCCAAATAACCA
>CAZEYB010000019.1:8198-11435 GCA_964516165.1 uncultured Bdellovibrionales bacterium
AGATTGCAACTGTCATAGCTTGAACCCGGAAAAGAAGACCCGCTCCAAATAACCATGCTGGTAACTTCCGCTGTTTTGCCTCCATCCTGATAATCTATTCCAATTCGGCGGCTAAATCTAGTCGCGGTTCCGCCGCCATGTTCATAAAAATCGTTTCCGTTTAAGATCAACTTCGTTTCTCCGCCGCACTGAACATTAGAACTATTCATATCGACACGGCAATCATCTCTGTCAGGCAGGTTTTGGAATGAATCGTGTCCTGCCGCCCAGTTATTGTCTCTGATGTTCCTCACCAACTCCACGCCTTCCTGCGCCAAAAGCACGGCGATATCATGGTTCCGGGCATCCAATGAAAATTTTAAATTGGAGGATACGAGCCCCATCACGGCCACAACGCCCAAAGTCAGAACCGCGCCCGCTAGAATGGTTTCCAGCAGGGCGAATCCCCCGGCTTTCTTGTTTTTCATTGAATTCAATTTCATCTAATTGATTGTTACCGCGCCATATCTGTTAATACTTATCGTTCCTGTGGCACTGCCTGATTGGAAATTTATCGATGTACCTAAAGGTATATTGGTATTGGCATTCGGCACATCGAAAGAAATATCTCCAGTAGCTGGCGAAAAAATTACTCCGCCGCTCAAGCTGTAGTTTTCAACATCAATACTATCATTGCATCGAATGCTATAATCCTTGTTATTTCTTATATGAAACTTATAGCTACTTGGCATATTGCCATCACAGTTCTTTCCTTGCAAAGCGTAGCTTTGAGCCAGTTTAATGGTTGCCGCGACTTCAGTTTGGGCGCTTTTCAATTTGGCTTGATTTCGGGAAGAAGTCAAAGAGACAATTCCGATTCCGCTCAAAATTCCGATAATCGCTATCGTTATCACCGCTTCAAGAAGAGTGAACCCCCGAAATGAAGAATGAAGAATGAAGAATGAAGCAAGCGGCTTTGAATTTAATTCTTTGTATTTTGTATTTTTTTCTTGCATTTAACTTACTGCTTAATTCTTAATTCTTACTTCTTACTTCTTACTTCTTTCTTCATACTTCATACTTCATACTTCTTACTTCTTACATCAGCAGTTTCCAATACCAATTGGCGATGGGGCTATAAAAAAACAACGCGAGAAATGTTCCTAAAACCAAAAAGGGCGCGAAAGGAATCTGGCTTTTAAGTTCTTTCTTTTTCAAGATTACCAGTATTATACCATAAATCGATCCGATAAGAAAAGAGGAAAAAAGAACCAGAATAATCCGGGGCCAGCCCAAGAACAGGCCGATGAATATCACGAGATAAGCGTCTCCCATACCCATCCATTTTTCCTTGGATTTCCAGGCTAAAAGGAAGAAAAACAAAAAAGCGGAAAATCCGGCCAGAATTCCCGAGTAAGTTTTAGATTCAAAAACGCTCGCGGCTGACGGCGTTTGATGCCAGTCAATAATCAGGTTAAAGGCTATGGCCAGCGTTATTCCAAACCACAGCATTACGGTGGGGATTTCCAGATACAGCCAGTCGTAAACTAAAATAGCGATTAAGGCGCTGGAAACGGCGAGGCCGTAGGCGGTGGCAAGATAAGAAGCCGGGTCGCCAATCGCGAAAAATTTATTTCCGATGAGAATAAAAATCAAAGCCGTGGCGCTTTCCACTAAAGGATACTGCCAGGATATTTTTTTCCGGCAGTCGCGGCATTGGGCGCCCAGCAGGATAAAACTGATTAACGGAATATTGTCATACCAGCGGATATAATGCCGGCAACGCGGGCATTTTGACCGATCCCAAAACAAAGTCTCGGCCGTTCTTAGCCGATAAACCAAAACATTCAGAAAACTCCCCACAATAAGACCGAGAATAAAGAAAATAATAATAGTCACTTTATTTTTTACTTTTTATTTTTTTGTTCTTGCGCTTTTCGGAAATCTTATTATCAATTAATTTTTCCTTACAGCTTGATTATAATACACTATAAAATTATAGTCAAAAACTTAAAAGGAATCTTGAATAATTTTCCTTATCAATAACTTCAAAAGAACCGTTGCTGTACGCTTCCAGCCATTCTTTTGGCGGCTTAACCGCCTTGCTTTTCCATTTTATTTCATATCCAACCAATTTTCCGCCTCTCTCTTCAATAAGATCTATTTCTTGCTGGTTGTAAGTGCGCCAAAAATAGAAATTAGCCGGTTTTTCAAGATTAGCCGCTTTTTTTATTTTTTCAATAACAAGCCAATTTTCAAACAAATCCCCTCTGTCTGGACGCAAATTAAGCGGATTAAAATTTCTGATAAGCGCGTTTCTAAGCCCGACATCCATAAAATAATATTTGGAAGTTTTGGAAATTTCTTTGCGCAAATTGCGGCTGAATCCGCGCAAATTGATAATTACAAACATTTTTTCCAAAATATCAAGATAGCTTTCCACCGCTTTTTGGCTAAGGGAAAGATTTTGCGCCAGTTCTGAAATTGCCGCTTCTTTGCCAATCTGCAAAGCCAGAAGAGTCAGCAAATCAATTACCTTCTTCGGCTTTCTTATTCCCGCGAAAGATAAAATGTCTTTATATAAATAATTATTTATGTATTCATACAAATAATTTTCTTTTTCTTTATCGTTTTTTAAAGTATGGATTTTCGGATACATTCCGAACCGCAGCATTTCTTCCAGCGCTGTTTCCGGAGATGTTTTTCTGTATCTTTCTTCCGCTTCCGAATACGCCAAAGGATAAAGCCAGAAGGTTTTTGTCCTTCCGGTCAATGGCTCGCTAAGCTTATTGGCCAAATCAAAAGAAGCTGATCCGGAAGTAATAATTTTCACGGACAAATTATCAAAAATAAGCTTTAGAGAATCTCCGATATTTTCAATTTTCTGCGCTTCATCGATAACCGCGATATCATTTTTTAAAACTTTTCGAAGAGATTCCAGCTCGTTCCGACTGAAGATATTTTGCGCGTAGAGATCGTCTCCGGTAAAATAATCGTATTCTTTTCCCATGCCAGCCATTAGTTGCTTTATAAGAGTGGTCTTGCCGGATTGCCTCGGCCCATAAATAATTATGATTTTTCGCTCTCCTTGAATAGCGTTTTTTACTTGTTCTTCAATAATCCGCTTAATCATAGTTATATTAATTTAACCTAATTGATTATACCATGATTATACATATTAAGACAAATTTGTCAAGGACCGTCGGTAATGTCCACATACATATGGCGGTTTTTCCAAGATAGGGTTATCTTGGAAGA
>CAZEYB010000020.1:0-10988 GCA_964516165.1 uncultured Bdellovibrionales bacterium
TCATCTCTTGTGATACATTAAAAGAAACCACCAACTTCCGATGAAATATCTTAACGCCCTCAATAAAATTTTCGGCCTTGGCCCGCATAAAATGAAAAAATTGCTGGAATATTTTGGAAGTTCCGAAGCTATTTGGAAAGCGGGATTTTCCGAGCTTAGCGCCAGTGGTATCGGGGAAAAACTTTCAGAGAGAATACTTTTCGAGAAAAATAGTATTGATCCGGAAAAGGAATGGGACAAGCTTGATAAGGAAAATATCCGGATATTGACATTGGCCGATTCGGATTATCCTTCTCTTTTAAAAGAAATTTCCAATCCGCCTTATATTATATATGTAAAAGGAACGATAGATTTCAACCAATTTCCCATGGTGGCTGTCGTAGGATCAAGAAAATACAGCGCTTACGGATCACAAGTGGCGACAACTCTAGCCAGAGACTTAACAAGAGCCGGGATAATCATAGTCAGCGGAATGGCTCTAGGCATTGATTCTTTCGCTCACAGAGGAGCGCTGGACGGTCAAGGAAAAACAGTGGCTGTTCTCGGAAACAGTTTGGATGATAAAAATATCTATCCCCGGAATAACTTCAACTTATCCAGAGAAATTATCGAAAATGGGGCTCTTTTGAGCGAATACCCCATTGAAACAATAGCTGGGAAACTCACTTTTCCAGCTAGAAACAGGATTATCGCCGCCCTCGCTCTAGGCACGGTAGTAATCGAAGCGGGAGAAAAAAGCGGAGCTTTAATTACCGCCCAGATGGCTCTGGAATATAATCGCGAAGTGTTTGCCACTCCCGGTTCTATTTTCTCGCCGGAATCCTTAGGCACCCACAATTTAATCCGAACGGGCGCGAAACTGGTGACTGGAGTAAAAGACATTCTGGAAGAATTGAATCTAGCCAAAGCGGACGCGTGTAAAAAACCGATTATAAAAAACCCCGACACTCTTGAAGAAAAAAAGATATTGAATATCCTTGGATCGGAACCTATTCACATTGACAATGTTTCCAAACTCGCTAAACTTCAAATTGCGCAAGTAGCGGCTGTGCTAGTCATGATGGAAATTAAGGGATGGGTAAAAAATATCGGAGGACAAAATTATATTCTGCTGTAAATTTCAAGTTCTAAATTCTAATTTTTAAATTCAGTCTCTAGATTTTAAAGTTATGAAGCTCGTTATCGTCGAATCTCCCACTAAGGCCAAAACTATCTCCAAGTTCTTGGAAAAAAGTTTTACCGTAAAATCATCTTACGGGCATGTTCGCGATCTCCCGAAAAAAGAAATGGGCATTGATATCGAACATAATTTCACTCCTCGCTATATTATTCCCCAAAAAGCTCGAACAAGAGTGGCGCAACTGAAAAAACTGGCTGAAGCCGCGGACCAGATAATTCTAGCCACTGACGAAGACCGAGAAGGCGAAGCCATTTCCTGGCACCTTATGGAAGTGCTTAACCTTAAAGGAAATAAAACTGGTCGAATCGTCTTTCATGAAATTACTAAAAATGCCATCCGGAAAGCGCTGGAAAATCCCAGGGTAATCGATGAAAATCTAGTTGATGCCCAACAGGCCAGAAGAATTCTAGATCGGCTGGTAGGATATGAATTATCGCCTTTTCTTTGGAAAAAAATTCGACGCGGACTTTCCGCTGGCCGGGTTCAATCCGTGGCGCTTAGGCTGATTGTTGAACGGGAAAGAAAAATTAATGATTTCAAACCCGAAGAATATTGGACTATTGCCGCGCGATTAAAATCCAAGGCGGGAGAATTTGAAGCTAGAATTGCCAAGGAAAATGGCAAAGCTTTCGGAAAAACAGGCATAAAAGACGAGCCGCAAGCGGAAAAAATTGTTACCTTTCTGAAAAACGCCGCGTATCAAGTCGCTAATATTGAAAAAAGGGAAACCGCGAAAAATCCTCCCGCTCCTTATATTACTTCCACTCTTCAGCAAGATGCCAACAACAAGCTGGGCTTCAGCGCCAAACTTACCATGATTATTGCCCAGCAATTATACGAGGGAGTGAAGTTAGATGAATCCAGCCCCACAGGATTAATTAGCTATATGCGAACCGACAGTTTGAGTCTTTCTATGGAATCGATGATCTCTGCCCGAAAAACCATAGAAAACAAGTTTGGCAAAAATTACGCGTTAAAAAGTCCGCGATTTTATAAAACTAAATCCAAAAATGCTCAAGAAGCGCATGAAGCTATCCGGCCGACCTTTCCCGAAAAAGACCCGGAGTCCATTAAGAATTGCTTGGAACCCAGGCAATATAAATTATACAAATTAATTTGGCAAAGAATGATAGCCAGTCAGATGGCCGCTGCCATTATAGATACCGTAACCGCTGAAATTTCCGCCATTCAAAAAGAATACCAAACTAATTATACTCTGCGCGCCAGCGGCGCTACGGTTAAATTTGACGGCTATTTCAGACTTTATGAAGATACGCGCGCGGCAAATGAAAATATCCTTCCCGAATTAAAAAAAGAAGAGCTTCTTAAACTGGTTAAAATTGCAAGCGAGCAAAAATTCACTTCTCCTCCATCGCGCTACTCGGAAGCTTCTTTAGTCAAGGCCATGGAAGAAAACGGTATCGGCCGTCCGTCCACTTACGCGCCGACTATTTCCACTATAATTGAAAGAAAATACGCGGATAAAGATGAAAATCGAAAACTTTATCCTCTAGAAATTGGGCTTTTGGTTTCCGATCTTTTAGTTGAGCACTTTTCCGATATTGTCGATTACCAATTTACCGCCAAAATGGAGGAAAATTTAGACGAAATAGCCAGTGGACAAAAAGCCTGGATTCCGGTAATAAAAGATTTTTATGCTCCTTTCCACAAGAATCTTAAAAATAAATTTAAGGAGGTGAGAAAAGAAAAATACCAGGAAAAACTGGACCGGAGCTGCCCTGAATGCGGCGGCGATCTTATCGTAAAATTCGGGAGATTCGGAAAATTTATCGCTTGTTCTAATTTTCCCAACTGCCATTATACGGAAAAGACTGAAGATGAAAAACAAATAGAAGAAAAGATTGAAAAACAGAACGGGACGGAAATTTGCCAGCTCTGTGGCGCTCCTATGGTAATCAAACACGGAAAGTTCGGCCTGTTCTTGGGCTGTTCCAACTATCCCACCTGTAAAAACATAAAGAAAATCGAGAATAAGATCGGAGTAAAATGCCCGAAGTGCCAAACTGGCGAAATAATTGAAAGAAAATCGCGACGCGGAAGATTATTTTACGGTTGCAACGCTTATCCAAAATGCGATTTTGCTTTATGGAGCAAGCCCACTGGAGAAAAATGCCCGAAGTGCCAAAGTCTTTTGGTTTACGCCGCCAAAAATAAGACCAAATGCTCGAGTTCGGAATGCGATTACGAAAAAGAAAAATAATCGAAAAAACGATGCTTACGATTGAAGATGTGCTAAAAAATATCAAGATTAAATTGGATTATCGGAGAGAAGCTTTGATTAGAAACGCTTACGGATTTGCTTGCCAGGCTCACCAAAATCAAAAAAGGAAATCTGGAGAAGATTATATCCAGCATTCTCTAAATACCGCTCTTAATCTGGCTAGAATCGGCCTTGGTTCCAAAACTATCGCTGCCGGACTTCTCCATGACGTGCCGGAAGACACTTCCATCACTCTTCAAGAAATAGAGAATCGTTTTGGAAAGGAAATCGCGGTTATCGTGGATGGCGTTACGAAATTAGGCTTGATTAAGCTCCGAGGAACTAAAGAGGAAATGTATCTCGAGAATCTGCGCAAGATGTTTTTGGCTATGGCCCGCGATATTCGAGTCGTTCTCATAAAGCTGGCTGATCGCCTGCATAACATGGAAACTCTCGACAGTTTGCTTCCGGAAAAACAAAAACGGATCGCCCGCGAGACTCTGGATGTTTTCGCTCCCATCGCCAATCGATTAGGAATCGGAGATATTAAAGCTCAGCTGGAAGATTTGGCTTTTAAATACCTGGACCCTCAAAACTATGGTTATATTTTAAAAATTTCTCAAGAACAGCAAGAACAAAGAAAAAAATATATCGATAAGGTGGTTGAAGATTTGAAAAAACAGCTATGGAAGGAAAATATCAAGGCGATAAATATTTACGGCCGGCCGAAACATTTGTACAGCCTTTTTCAAAAACTCAAAAGGCACGACATGGATATCGATAAAGTTTATGACCTGGCTGGAATCAGAATAATCGTTCCGGAAGTGGTTAATTGCTATGAAACACTAGGCATCGTTCACAAAAAGTACCGGCCGCTGGTCGGCCGGATAAAAGATTATATTTCCCTTCCTAAGCCTAACGGCTATCAATCTATCCATACAACTATTTTCGGTCCGGAAGGAAAATTCATGGAAATCCAGATTCGCACTAAAAAAATGAATGATGAGGCCGAGTTTGGAATCGCCGCTCACTGGCTTTACGCCGAACGTAAAAAAAGTTTGAGAGATTTTATTTTTCGCAGTAAACCAAAAGAACCAGAAGAAATCATTTGGGTCAAGCAATTAAGAGAATGGCAAAACGAACTGGGAAAAAACAATCCCGAATTCATGGAAAGCCTCAAGATTGATTTTTTCAAAAATCACATCTTTGCTTTTACTCCCATGGGCGATATCATCGATCTCCCGGAAGATGCTACTCCGATTGATTTCGCTTATATGGTCCATAGCGAAATAGGCGACCGCGCTATGGCCGCTAAAGTCAACGGGAAAATAGTTCCTCTAGACTATCGAATTAAAAATGGCGAAGTAATCGAAATTGTAATTTCCAAAAAACATAAAAATCCAAACCGGGACTGGCTAAAATTCGTGAAAACCAGCGTGGCTAAAAGTCACATCCGTAAATTTATGAAAAAAGAAGAAGTTTTATAGCTATCTTATCCGACTCAAAATATTGCCGAGTTCTTCTTGGGAATAATAATCAATCACAATTGTTCCGCCACTGCCGATTTTTTTTATTTTTACTTTTGTTCCCAGCGTTTGGGAAATAGAATCCTCCAGCCGTTTTATCTCAGGATCAATATTGATAATTCTTTTGTGATTTCTCACTGAAATTTCCTTGGTTTTATTTTCAGCTTGCCTCACGGTCAAGCTATTTTTCAAAATCAATTCATACAACGCTCTCTGTTTTTCCGTGCTGGTTATGGCCAGAATGGCTTTGGCATGGCCTTCGGTTATCAAACTCTCCGCCAGCCCTTTTTGAATTTCCACCGGAAGATTGAGTAATCTAATCTTATTCGCTACGACACTGCGGCTTTTGCCCAATTTACTGGCTATTTCTTCCTGGTTAAGATCAAATTCTTCAGCCAATTTAAGGAAAGACTTGGCTTCTTCAATCGGATTCAAATCCTGACGCTGGATATTTTCCACTATGGCTAATTCCAACTTCTGCTGTTCATCGGTTTTCCTCACGATGACTGGTATTTTAAAAAGCCCGGCCAATTTAGCTGCCCGATATCTTCTTTCTCCGGCAATAATTTCATAAAACTTGCCCTTTCGGCTAACGACAATGGGTTGAATTACGCCGTGAATCTTTATTGATTCGGCTAATTCATCAAGTTTGGCCTTATCAATGCCCAGTCGAGGCTGATGAGGATTAGAAATGATATCAGCCAACGCCGCTTCTTGAATATTATTTTCTGAATGAACCGGTTGATTCGGAACGTTAAAATTACTGCCACAATAATTAAGCTCTTTTCGATATTCGGTTATTTTCTCGTCTGCCGATGAGGCAGATTTGCCCGATCCTTCATCATTTTTGCGTTTTCGAGGAATAAGAGAAGCTAATCCCCGACCAAGACCATAGTTATGCGCCATAGATTAAAAAAATTTTAAATTTATTAAATAGTAAATCCTTTCTGGCTATTTTTTTCCATCTCTATTATCTCCTTCGCTAGATTCTTGTAAGCCCGCGCGCCCTTGGAAAGTCCGTCAAAATTCAAAATTGATTTTCCGAATCCCGGCGCTTCAGCCAATCTCACTGATCGAGGAATGACACTATCGAAAACATGACCTGGAAAATGATCCCGAACTTCCTTTATCACTTGGCGAGCAAGGCGATTTCTTTTATCATACATAGTAAGAAGCGCCCCCATAATTTTCAGTTCCGGCTGTAAATTTTCGCGCACCAGCTCAATAGTATCCAGAAGCTGACTCAACCCTTCCAAGGCAAAATACTCCGTTTGAACCGGAATGATTATTTCATCGCTGGCTACCAAACCGTTTATCGTTAAAAGTCCGAGACTGGGCGGGGAATCGATGATAATATAATCGTAGTTGGTTCTGATTTCTCTGAGAACATTGTATAATTTGAATTCCCGGTTATCCATATTGACCATCTCAATACCCGCTCCGGCTAAATCCTGGGAAGCCGGAATGAGATCATGCCCAAAAGTCTGGGTTTTCAAGATCACTTCGGAAGGATGTTCTCCGATTATCATCGAATGGTAAATATTTTTCTCTAACTTCCTGATATCAACGCCCAAACCCGAAGAAGCATTGCCCTGCGGATCAAGATCGATAAGTAATACGAATTTGCCCGCGGCGGAAAGGTAAGTAGCCAGATTGATGGCCGAGGTAGTTTTTCCCACTCCCCCTTTCTGATTGACGAGTGAAATGATTTTTGCCATAATATTTAAATCTATTGTACTATAAAAGAAAGGAAAGATAAAATATATGCCGAAGTGGCGGAATGGCAGACGCACACGACTCAAAATCGTGCGGGAGAAATCCCATGCGAGTTCGACTCTCGCCTTCGGCACCCCATAGAAAATCGCGAGTTTTAATTCAGAAATGAATTAGCATTGCCAGCCAGCTGGCCGCAAGCGCCTTGAATATCCCGCCCCAAACTTTTTCTTATGGTAACCCGAATTCCATTTCGAATAAGACAACCTTTAAATTTTAGCGTTCTTTCCGGAGAAGAATGTTTTAATTTATTTGATGTTTCATTGTAGCTTATTAAATTCACATGGAGAAGGCGAGATTCTCTGAAAGACTTTAAATAACTAATCAGATCCTGAGCGGACTCCGCCTCGTCATTTATACCGCGAAGCAAGATATATTCAATAAACACTTTTCTGCGACACTTTTCAAAATAAGTTTCCAGCTCCGCTTTTAACTTTTGCAAATTAAATCGTTTATTAATCGGCATAAACTGGCTCCTTAGCTTATCCTTGGAAAAATGAAGAGAAATAGCTAGATTTACCTGAGGAAAATCGCGCGCCAATTTTTCCAAACTCCCGGGAAGCCCGACGGTTGAAAGCGAAACCGAACGAGATCCGAGATTAAAATATTTTTTATCCGTAATCAGATTTAGACTTCTTTTGACTTCTTTCCAATTTAAAAAAGGCTCTCCCATTCCCATAAAAACAATATTGGAAAGCTTGGCTGGTATTTTATTTTTTCTTAAATATTGCTTCCAGAATAAAATCTGGCTGGTAATTTCTTCAGAGGTAAGATTTCTTTTGAATCCCATTTTGCCAGTAGCGCAAAAGGCGCAGTTCAGCGAACAGCCGACTTGAGATGAGATGCAAGCCGACCAGATACTAGGCTTGGGTGAGATCAAAACCGTCTCAATAGCCTTGCCGTCATCTAATTTTAAAATGGCTTTAATGGCTAACTTATCAGCCGAAATTAATATTTTTTCTCCTCGAAACGGCAACAATCCCATTTTTTCTTCCAAAATTTTGCGTAAACCTTTAGGAATATTGGAAATTTCGGAAAAAGAAGAAATGCCATCGCTAAAGACGGCTTTTTTAATCTGCTCCAGCCTAAACTTCGGTTGATAGTTATCTCTTAAAATTTTCTCCAGTTTATCTATATCCACTTTATTTTATCTCTTTCCACGCATCTTCGGGAATAAATATTTCTTTTCCTTTAGGACTCATGCCGGGGTAAATCCAAGCGCTGATTATTTTTATTTTTCTCCTGTTTTTAGTTTGTTTTTGATGCATTACCCATATTTCTTTTTTATTCTTTTTGCCGTCCTTTCTTATCATTGAAGCCGTTGTATCCGAAGCGATTCCCCTTTCCACTCTTTCCGGATGATTGATTACTTTTTTAACTAGGCCCGGGCTAAGTCCGTATTGCAAAAGTTTATGCTTGGAATGATTAGTCCAAAAATAAGATCCGTCTTTTTCCAGCGCTTTGATATTAAACATGCTTATTCCACAGTTACACTTTTGGCTAAGTTTCTCGGTTTATCCACATCTAAATTTCTGGCTACACCGAAGTGATAAGCAAATAGCTGGAGTGGAATAACCGAAAGCAAAGGAGTCAGCATTTCCAACGTCTTGGGAATATAAAAAACATCATTGGCAATTTTAGAAATTTCCTTATTTCCTTCAGTGGAAACAGCAAAAATTTTCCCGCCGCGCGCCTTTATTTCCTGCATGCCACTGACATTTTTCTCATAAACGCTGTCTTTCGGAACTATAAACACGGATGGGAAATTCTTGTCAATGAGAGCGATCGGTCCGTGCTTCATTTCACCGGTTGGATAACCTTCGGCATGGACATAGGAAATTTCCTTAATTTTAAGCGCGCCTTCCATAGCAATAGGAAAATTATATTTTCTCCCGAGATATAAAAAGTCTTCAGCCAATTTATATTTCTTGGCGATTTTTTTTACTTCATTCGATTTCTTTAAAATTTTCTCCACTAAAGCCGGAATTCTATTCAGCTCGTTCGCAATTCTTCGGCTCATTACATAGGACATATTTCTTTGCCGGCCTAAAACCATCGCCCAAAGAACCAGAATGGAAAGCTGGGAAGTAAAAGCTTTAGTTGAAGCCACGCCTATTTCCGGGCCGGAAAGCGTATAAGTTCCCGCGTCGGTTTCGCGGGCAATAGTCGAACCGACAACATTCACGATGCCCAGAGTCAGCGCTCCTTTGTTTTTCGCTTCGCGTACCGCAGCCAGCGTATCAGCTGTCTCACCGGATTGTGAAATAGCAATAACCGCTGTTTTTTGGTCCAAAATAGGCTTTCTATATCTGAATTCGGACCCGCATTCAACTTCAGTAGATATGCCAGCATACTCTTCAAAAATATATTTTCCAATAAGTCCGGAATAATAGGAAGTGCCGCACGAAACGATGACAATTTTATTTATTTTTCTTAGTTCTTTTTCCACTGATTCTAAACCGCCCAGAATCGGAACTGAGTTTTCGTCTATGAATTTTTCTGTCCGGCCGCGAAGAGCGTTTTTGATTGATTCCGGCTGTTCAAAAATTTCCTTGAGCATGAAGTGGCTGAAGCCGCCTTTCTTGGATTTTTCAATCGTCCAATCCAACTTGGTTATTTCCTTATCAACAAGCTTTTTCTTTAGGGTGCTAATTTCAAAATTATTCAGCGTAATTTCGGCTATTTCTCCATCATCCAGATAAACCACCTCGTTGGTATGGCGCACGATAGCACTGACATCCGAAGCCACAACAAATTCATTTTGTCCCACGCCAATTACCAGAGGACTGCCGTTTCTGGCCACAATAATTTTTTCCGGCTCCTTATAGCTCATAATTGCCAATCCATAAGTGCCTCGGAGTATTCTCACCGCTTCTATGACCGCGTTTTTCAGATCCATTTTCTTATTAAACTCTTCAATGAGATGCGCTATAACTTCGCTGTCTGTTTCCGATCTGAATATGTGTTTCTTTCGGATCAGCTGCTGTTTTAAAATCTGATAATTCTCGATTATTCCGTTATGGACGATATGGATATTGCCCTTACAGTCGCAGTGCGGATGGCAATTTTTTTCCGAGGGCCTCCCATGAGTCGCCCACCTAGTATGAGCTATGCCGATATTGCCGGAAAAATTATTAGTCGAAAGCTTTTCCCCTAATCTGACTACTTTGCCAACAGCTTTAACAGTGGCTATTTTCTTTTTACCGATTATCGAAAGCCCGGCACTGTCATAGCCTCTGTATTCCAAGCGCTTAAGGCCTTCCAAAAGTATAGGCATCGCTTTTTGCTTGCCGACGTAACCTATTATTCCGCACATAAATTAAATCTTAATACTTATTTCTCTACCCAAACATCAGCCAACCCGGCTTAAAAATTAATAATAAACCTATAATTAACATCAAAATCCCGCCGATTAAATGCGACCAACGGCTGTATTTAGTGGTAATTCCGGTCATTCGCAAGGTAGCCATAGCCACAAAAAAGACGATCAAATCATCCAGCATAAAAAAGAAAATATAAAGAGAAACGTAGAGATAATATTGCCAATGGGATAAATTATTTAAAGACAAAATTTGAGTATAGACCGCCGGTAATCCGGCGGAACAAATTAATTCCACTAAATTTACCGCGAAAGCTAAAGCAATAATTCCGCCCAGAGCCAAATAAAAATTTTTTTGATGAGTGATATATTTTAATTTTTGAAAAACCTTTTGTCTTTTCTCTCCGCCAGTTACCTTACAGCCGCCTTCCGGATTAGTAAAGTACTCTTTCAGATTATAACCACCTCCGCCTAAAGCAATTAAGCCGATTACCAATCGAACCCAAAAGACCAAACCGATAAATAAAAGCAGATTCAGCCAAGCGGCCATGAATAAAAAATAAACCGAAGCCGAGGCGATAATGAAAGTTGTTCCAAGAAGCCACATTCTTTTTCTATTTTCCATACCCAAAAGCAAGGAGATTAAAAATAATAGAGTCCACATAGCGCAAGGATTGAAACCGTCTAAAGCGCCTAAAACAATAGTCAAAATAGGCAGAGAGAAATTTTTTATTTGGATTTCGCCTAAAAATGGAAATTTGATTTTTTCTGGTATTTGCGATCCTTCTTTCTGACTTTCATCTTTTTTGCAATCACATTCTTCTTTTGAATTATTTTTTGTGTCAATGGGATTTAAAATTTCTCCCACTATATCTTGACAACCATCTTGACGGGCGCATTCAATGGCTTCTTCAATAGAAGCGCCGGTGCTTTTCGCGTCATACCAGCCAGCAAAATATTTTTCGCCAA
>CAZEYB010000021.1:0-10407 GCA_964516165.1 uncultured Bdellovibrionales bacterium
CGGTCCGACGACTAGGGACGATCTCTTTGGATCGGGCGCGGATCCCACTGGTCAGACGATACGGATTAACAGAATGGATTTTCAAGTAATCGGCGTAACCGCAGTTAAAGGCGGAAGCGGTTTCAGCAATCAGGACGATGTAATCTATGTTCCTTTGAATACCGCTCAGCATTACTTGTCCGGCAGCCAATATATAAGCAATATTAGCATCGCGGCCACCGACCAGGCTTCCATGGCGTCTGTTCAACAGCAGGTTTCCGATCTTCTTTTGTCTCGCCATAAAATTTCCGATTCGACCCAAGCCGATTTCAGCCTAATGAATCAAAATGACATAATTGCTACGGCCACCAGCATAACCGGGACTTTTACTATTTTGCTTTCTTCAATTGCCGGAATCTCGCTCTTGGTTGGAGGGATTGGAATTATGAATATGATGCTGACAACCGTCACGGAGAGAACGCGCGAAATTGGTCTGCGCAAGGCAGTCGGAATAAAAAAAGTGTATATTAATTTGCAATTTTTGGCTGAAGCGGTAGCATTAACTTTTCTCGGAGGAATTTTAGGCGTTATCTTGGGTTGGATAGTTTCGATGGTTATAACTCATTTTGTCAGTAGTTTGACTGCCAGTATTTCATTGTCTTCAGTTATTTTGGCTTTCGGAGTATCGGCCGGAGTGGGAATCATATTCGGATTTTATCCGGCCAGACGGGCGGCCAACCTTAGCCCTATAGAAGCATTAAGATACGAATAGAAACATTTCCCAATAACGGCTTCTTGTGGTAAAATTAATAAAATAACAAAATAAAGGAATTAATTATGAAAATAAGTGAAATAATGACTGAGGAGGTGATGTCCGTTAATGAAGATATGCCGATTTATGAAGTGGCCAGAATTATCTCAAAAAATAAAATTCACGCCGTGCCGGTAGTGGATAAAAATAGCAAAGTATTGGGTATTATCACCGAAACCGATTTTTTTATCAAGGATTCTTCCGGCATGCTTTATATGCCGTCGCTCATTGATTTTGTCAGAAGCGGAAAACTGGATTATAAAAAAGATGAAGAAAGAGAAACTGTCAAAGAAGTGTTGAATGCCAAAGCCAAAGATATTATGAGTCTCAAATGCGAGGTGGTTTCTCCGGACATGAAACTGGAAGATTTCATCCAGCTTATAAAGGAAAAAACTTTTAATTCTTATCCGGTGGCTGACGCTTCAGGATATCTAGTTGGCATAATAACCGTGGCTGATGCCATAAAGCTTTTTTAAGTTGTATTATTAAAATGCGAAACAGAAATTTATCCGTTGTTATTCCTTGCTTCAACGAAGGAAAAACTATCTACCAAAATATAAGGAAGATTGACGACTACTTATCTAGTCGCTTTTCAGATTACGAAATAGTCGCGGTTAACGACGGAAGTCGCGATAACACCAGTGCGGAGCTTGAACGCGCTAAAAATAATTTTCCTTGCGTGGCGGTAATTAATAATATTCAAAATGCCGGCAAAGGAAAAGCGGTAAGGGACGGCATGATAGCCAGCCGTCATGAAACTGTTATGTTTTTAGACGCCGATATGGCTATTCCAATCGAGGAAGTGGCTAAATTTATTCAAGAGTTGGAAAAGGGAAATGATTTAGCGATTGCTTCTCGATTTGTTCCCGGGCTTAAAGTGGTAAAACCGGTTCTATGGTACCGCAAAATTATGGAGCGGATTTTCAGAATATTTAGGAAGATCATAATCAGTAATTACACGGTTCAGGACACCCAATGCGGTTTCAAAGTTTTTTCCCGCCGCGCGGCGCAAGATATTTTTCCTCGGACTTTGATAAATCGCTTTGCTTTCGATGCGGAAATAATTTTTATCGCCATAAAAAAAGGCTACAAAATAAAGGAACTTCCGATAACGCTTCAAAATCCAGCCACTTCCAGCGTCCGAATTTACCGCGATTCAGTCAATATGCTTGTGGATTTAATCAGGATCAGAATTAATTCTTTTTTGGGAAAATATTAAATCGTCAAGACGCTTCTTTGATGGGATTCCGCCATCTTTTAATCATAGGATCGCTGGAATTTATGAATTCAACACTTAAAGGCAACTGGCTTTGAGAATCATTGCTATTGGGAAGCTTATATCTTATTTCAATTTTATCAGGGTCGGTCTTTTTAAGTTTTTTTTCGGACAGTTTTTTGCCAGTCTCTTTATTATAATAGCTTGTTTTCAGATCATTTGCGAGAAAGGCTAGAAGATTGACTTTTTCTTGCTTGTCGTAGGCGATAAATTGTTCGTCAGGATATTTTTTAAGCGCTTGGACCATAAAATCATGCCAGATGGGCGCGGCCACATATGATCCATCAGCGCCGGATCGCATCGGTCGGTTATCATTATTTCCCGCCCAGACGCCGGCGGCGAGAGCGGGGGTGTAACCCACGGCCCAAGCGTCACGGAATTCTTGCGCCGTTCCGGTTTTTGCGGCTACCGCGCGCCCTTCAATATGCAATTTGTTAGTAGATCCGAAAATGGGCACCCGGGCATCATTGTCCGAAAGAATGGAATTAATTTTCCGGGCGATTTGCTGATCCAGCACGGCTAAATTTTGGGGCGTTGAATTATAAATTAAACGGTCTTGGCTGTCGGTTATTTTTAATATGGCTGTAACTGGATTTCTTTTTCCGTCATTAGCGAAAACGGAATAACCAGCGGTTTCATCCAAAAGGGTTACTTCTCCTCCGCCTAAAACTAAAGATAACCCGTAATAATTTTTTTTATTAAGCGTGGTTATGCCAAGGCGGTGGGCCAATTCAATGGTATCATCAACTCCGGCTAAATAGAGAGTTTTTACGGCGGGAATGTTAAGGGACATGGCCAAAGCTTGGCGCATAGTTACGATTCCGTGGAATTTTCCGTCATAATTTCTGGGAATGTAGTTTTGTCCCGATCCATCGGGACCGAAATCAGTCGGAGCGTCAATAATTAAATTTTCGGGCTGGTAGCCTTTTTCAAAAGCCTTGGAATAGGCGAAAGGCTTAAAAGAAGATCCTGGCTGTCTTGGCCTCGTGGCTACGTTAACTTGGCCGTCAATACTGGCGTCAAAATAGTTTTTACTTCCCACCATGGCTAAAATCTGGCCGGATTTCGGATCGAGAGAAACCAGGGCGGCATTCTCAGCGCCGTAGCCGCGGTTGTTTCTGTCGCTGTCAGAAACAACTTTTTCCGCTAATTTCTGCATCTCGTAATCCAAGGTAGTGAAAATTTTTAGACCTCCTTTTTCCACTATATCTCGTCCATATTGCTCTTCTAATTTTTCTTTGACATAAAAAACGAAATGAGGGCAATCAATTGGCTCTTTGAAAGGAGTAATTTTAGCTAAGGCGATGATTTTTTTTGCTTCTGCCGCTGAATTTTCAGAAATCAGTCTCAATTCCGTTATCCGACTCAAAATTTTTTGCTGGCGGGAAATCAATTCGTCGGTGTGATTTCCATAGGGAGAATAATAAGTGGGAGCTTTAGGCAGAGCGGCGAGTAGAGCGGCTTCATCTAAAGTTAGATCGCTGGCATCCTTTCCAAAGAAAACATTAGCGGCGGCTTCGAGGCCGTAAGCATTAGAACCGTAAGGAACTTCATTGAGATACATGTCGAGAATTTGATCTTTGGAATAAGCCTTTTCGATTTTAATCGCTAATATTATTTCGGCGATTTTTCTTCTAAGCGTTTTTTCGCGGGTAAGGAGCATGTTTCTGGCCAGCTGCTGGGTTATGGTGGATCCACCCTGATCTGGACTGGCATTTTTCAGATCGGTTTTGATAGCGCGAAAAATTGATTTAAAATCAATGCCGTTGTGATTATAAAAATTATCGTCTTCCGAGGCGATAGTAGCCATTCTGGCAGTGTCCGGTATCTCGCTATGCGAAATGACTTTCCGGTTTTCCTCCCCGTGAATTTCATAAAGAATATGATCGCCACTGCGATCATAAATTATGGAAGTTTGTTGAGTTTTATAAGAATCGAGAATTTGATTAAGGGAAATGCTTCGGTAAATGGTAAAAGCCAAAATTGTTCCTATAGTAACGAGCATTACGAAAACGTTGGCTAGAATAAGAAGGGAATTTTTTAAAACAGTGTTTCGGCGGATATTCAAAAAAAGTTTTTTTTGATTTATTTTCCCCATGTTTCTATTTTAAAACAATTTCTGATAAATAGCACATCTGAAATTGCGCGAGTTTGACAGGGAGTAAATTCTAACTTATAATATTTTCAGAAAAGACGAGATGAAAGGATAGCTCGGTCGATCTTCCAGACCTCTCGGTTTTCAAAAAAACATCTCGCGAAGCGGGATAATAATATTTAAATTCAGAACAAGCATATGGCGGAAAAAGCAACCGACAAAGATTTTGTGGAATATGTCGTTAAACAAGTTGTAAATCATCCGGAAGACGTAAAAGTTGACCGAAAGATCGACGAAATGGGAGTGCTCATTACCCTGGATGTTAATTCCGAGGATATGGGGATGATTATCGGCCGCGAAGGCGCGACGGCGAAAGCCTTAAGAACTCTTCTTCGAGTCATCGGCGCCAAAAATAACGCTCGAGTCAATCTTAAAATCAATGAACCGGAAGGAAGCGAAAGACGAGTCAGCAATGAAAAGAAAAGCATTGACGAAGTCGTCGGCGATATCAATGTCTAAAAAACCATTCACTTTGCAGGAAAAAGGCTTCGGTTTTAATCGAAGCCTTTTTTGTTTTTTCAACGAGCGTGTGATATTATTAAGCTAGGATAAAATGCCATAAACAGACTATGCGTTTTGATATTATAACGATTTTTCCGGACATATTTGATTCGTATTTTTCCGAATCTATTATTAAACGCGCGCAAAGAAAACGCCTAATCAGGATTAAAATCCACAATCTAAGAGATTATACCCGAGACAAACATAAAACGGTGGATGATACGCCGTACGGAGGAGGAGCGGGAATGATAATGAAAGTAGGGCCGATAAATAATTGCGTAAATGCAATTCAAGAAGCAAGAAGCAAGAAGCAAGAAGCAAGAAAAACCAAAATAATTTTATTTTCGGCCAAAGGCAAGAGATACACGCAAAAAGACGCGGCGAGACTATCTAAATATAAAAATTTAGTTTTAATTTGTGGGCGTTACGAGGGTGTGGATGAAAGAGTGGCAAAATTCATAGCTGATGAAGAAGTTTCCATCGGCGATTATGTCCTTACCGGCGGGGAAATTCCAGCCATGATTTTGACGGACAGCATAACCCGATTGCTACCCGGCGTTTTAGGCAATAGCGATAGTCCTATAAACGAGTCGCATTGCAAGACTGGTTATCTGGAACACCCTCAATATACCAAACCGGAAAAATATCAGAGTTGGAAGGTACCAGAAATTTTATTGGGCGGTCACCATAAAAAAATCGAGGAGTGGAGAAAAAAGAAGGCCAAAATTAAAAAACGGATTAATGTATAAATCTCATCTTATCGATAAGAAGTTATTATTTGTCATTTGTATTCTTATTGTTTTCGGCTTGATTATGATCGCCTCCGCCGGCATTGGTTATTCCCGGACCCGTTTCGGCGATTCGTATTATTTCTTCAAACGACAGCTTTTTTACGGTGTCATTCCCGGCATTTTTTTGATGTATTTAGCGCAAAAAATCGACTATAAATTTTGGAAAAAAGTTTCTTTCCCTCTTTTTCTCGCTAGCTTGTTTTTTTTGATTATGGTTTTTGTTCCCGGGCTGGGGTCGGAAATATACGGAGCCAGCCGCTGGTTGAAACTCGGACCTTTTTCTTTTCAGCCGGGGGAAATACTAAAACTTTCCGTTGTCATATATCTCGCGGCTTGGCTTGAGAGTCGGGCGGAAAGAGTCAAGGACTTTTTTGAAGGGCTAGTGCCTTTTCTAGCCATAGTGGGGTTAGTTAGTTTCCTTCTTATTAAGCAGCCGGATATAGGAACGCTGGGTGTTATAATTCTTGTCGCTATTTCGATTTTTTTTGTTTCTGGAGCTAGAATGTCCCACATTTTTTTTATTGGACTGGCCGGAGCTGGATCTTTAGCGGTTCTTATTAAAATGGAAACTTATCGGATAAACCGCTTTTTAGTTTTTC
Organism: uncultured Bdellovibrionales bacterium; assembly: GCA_964516165.1. Lineage (GTDB taxonomy): Bacteria > Patescibacteriota > Minisyncoccia > Moranbacterales > UBA2206 > CAZEYB01. Next base: position 6,113 of record CAZEYB010000021.1, read on the forward strand.
TTCACCCCGAACTCGATCCCCAAGGAATCGGTTATCAGATAAATCAAGCGCTTCTTGCCATTGGATCGGGCGGATTCTTTGGGATAGGTTTGGGGCACAGCCTGCAAAAATTTAATTATCTTCCGGAACCGACAGGTGATTCCATTTTTGCTATAATAGGGGAAGAGATGGGTTTTATCGGAGCTGTATTTTTAATTGCTCTTTTCGTTTATCTAGCGGCCAGGGGGTTAAAAATCGCGCGGCGCGCGCCGGATCGATTTTCTAGATTGATCGCGGTTGGAATAGTGAGTTGGATTATTTTTCAAGCTTTTATCAACATAGCCGCTATTTCAGGACTGGTGCCGCTGACTGGAATTCCCTTGCCGTTTATAAGCTATGGAGGAACCTCGATCATATTTTTAATGATCGCGGCCGGAATACTTTTGAATATATCCAAACATACAATAATAAAAAATTAAATTTAAAATCTATGCGCATCGTTTTGACTGGTGGGGGAACAGGTGGTCATATTATTCCCTTGATCGCGGTAGCCAGGATTATAAAAGAAAAATCACCGGAGGCCAAGATAGTTTTTATGGGTCCGAAAAGCGATATGGAAAAAAGATTAATGTCTGGAGAGCGAATACCGATTTATTCAGTAATGTCGGGAAAAATGAGAAGATATTTTTCTCTGGTTAATCTCATTGACGCGTTTAAAATTCCCATCGGGATTATTCAGGCGCTTTTCCATCTTTTGTGGTTTATGCCGGATGCCATCTTTTCCAAGGGAGGTTACGCTTCGTTGCCCGTGGTGATTGCCGGATGGCTTTATTGCATTCCCATAATGATTCACGAATCGGATGCCAATCCGGGTTTAGCCAACACGATTCTGGCCAAATTTTCCCAGCGCGTGGCCGTTTCTTATTCCCAAGCGGAAGCTTATTTTCCATCCAAACAAGTGGTTTTGACTGGTAATCCTTTAAGATCTGATATTATTCAAGGCAATCCCGACAGAGCCAGAAAAAAATTTTTACTGTCCGAATTTAAAAAAGTTATTTTTGTCTGGGGTGGATCCCTGGGCGCTCGAACTATTAACGATAAAATACTGAATATTTTACCGAAACTTTTAAAAAAATATCAGATTATCCATCAGACGGGAATTAAAAATTTCGAGGAAGTTGAGCGTAGAGCCGGAGAAGCGGGCGTAAAAGCCGGGCGAGGAGGGTATTACCCGTTGCCTTTTATCGGGACGGAGTTGAAAGACATTCTGGCTGTTTCAGATCTGGTAATTTCGCGCGCCGGAAGCAATTCCATTTCGGAAATAGCGGCCAATGGCAAGCCAGCTATTATTGTTCCGATAGAAAATTCGGCCAATAACCACCAAAGAATGAATGCTTACACTATCGCCAAATTAGGCGGCGCGGTGGTTTTGGATGAAAATAATTTAGGAGGGAATATCATGGAGGAAAAAATAGAAGAAATTATGGAGAATCAAAATTTTCGTCAGAAACTCGCGGCTAATATAAAAACCTTTTATCATCCCGATGCCGCCAAGAAAGTTGCCGAAGGGATTTTAAATATGATAGAATAGAAAACTCGCGTTATAAAATTTATGAATCTGGACCTCTTGGAAATTAAAAAAGTTTATGTCATTGGGATTAAAGGTTCCGGGGTTATCGCCATTATTCAGATCCTTAATTCTATGGGCATTGAAGTAATTGGTTCGGACGTAAAGGAAAAATTTTCTACCGACACCGTGTTGCGCCGGTTGAAAATAAAATATTTTGAAAATTTTTCTGCCGGTCATATTCCCGATGACGCTGATTTAATAATTTATTCCACGGCTTATAATGAAGACAATAACGCCGAGTTTCGCGAAGCCAGAAGAAGGAATTTTTATATGATAAGTTACCCTGAAATACTAAGTTATATTTTCAACCAAAAATACGGGATAGCAGTGGCTGGAACTCACGGCAAAACCACTACGACGGCGCTTCTCGCGCAGGCTTTTAAAAATGCCGGGTTTGATCCGACAGCGGTAGTTGGCGGACAAGTAATCGATTGGAAAGGCAACGCTTTAATAGGCGAAGGTGAATATTTCGTGGCGGAAGCGGACGAATTTCAAAACAAATTTCAATTTTATGATCCCAAAGCGGTGGTTTTAACCGCGGTGGATTGGGATCATCCGGATTTTTTTGATACCTTTTCTGATTATAAAAAAGCTTTCGAAAATTTCATTTCCAGGATTCCCAGATCGGGATTTTTAGTGGTTTCGGGAGACAGCGCGGATACTTTGGATGTGGCTAAATACTCGGTAGCGGAGACTATTACTTACGGGTTTTCAGAAGACAATGATTTTCAAATTTCTGCTTATCGATTTTTTACCCGTCCCGTGGAAGTAGGTCGGGAATATTTAAGGCCGGTTCAATCTTTTGAGATTTTGCGCAAGAATAAAACTCTGGGCTGTTTTCAAATCCAGCTGGCGGGGAAACACAATGTTTTAAATACTATGGCGGTAGTGGCCGTTTGCTGTAAGCTGAAATTGAATATGGAAAAAGTGCGCGAAGCTCTGGCTGATTTCAAAGGCGTAGCCAGAAGATTTGAATATATAGGTTCCAGGAACGGAGCGGTTTTAATCGATGATTACGGCCATCATCCGGAAGAAATAAAAGCGACTCTTGAAGGCGCTCGGGAAATTTATGCCGGGAAAAATATTCATGTTATCTTTCATCCGCATACTTTTTCCCGGACCAAAGCGCTTCTCTCCGAATTTTCTCAGAGTTTCGGTAACGCTGATAAGGTGATAGTTTTGGATATCTATGGCAGCGCCCGGGAAGAAAGAGGCGGAGTGCATTCGAGAGATTTAGTCGGGCTGATTAATAAATATGACTATGCCAAAGCCAGTTATATTCCGACTATTTCCGAAGCCGTGGAATACCTCAAAGATAAAATTGGAAAAGAAGACGTAGTGATTGCCATGGGCGCCGGAAATGTTTGGGAAGTGGTGGAAAAATTAAAAGAACCTAGTGATTAAGATTCAAAAAAATATATCTCTGGCTCCGTATACCACTTTTAAAATCGGCGGTCCAGCCAGATTTTTTGCCGAAGTCTTTAGTGAAAAAGAGCTGACGGAAGCCTTGGGATATGCCAAGAAAAACAATCTTAACCTTTTCATCTTGGGCGGAGGAAGTAATATTCTAATTAGCGACGAGGGCTTTAACGGAATTGTAATCCGTATGCTTTATACTTCATGCGTTATACATAATACTTCTCTGGAATGCGGCGCCGGACTTTCTTTGTCAAAAGCGGTAAAATTAGCGGCAGATAATTCACTTTCAGGATTGGAGTGGGCGGCGGGAATTCCCGGGACAATCGGCGGAGCGATGAGAGGCAACGCGGGAGCGTACGGCAATTGCGCGGCTGATAATATAGAAAGCGTGAAAGCGTTGGAGATGAATCGAAAGGCTAATGTAAAAATTTTGTCGGGCAAAGAATGCCATTTTTCATACAGAAACAGCGTCTTTAAGGAAAATAAAAAATTAATAATAATTTCCGCCACATTAAAACTATCCAAGAGCGACCGAAAGATTATTAAAGCGAAAATGAAAGATATTGTAAAAAAACGGAGTGAAAAACATCCAAAAGAACAAAGCGTCGGCAGTTTTTTCCAAAATCCGAAAGTGTTTAATCCGAAGCTCATTGAACGGTTTGAAGAAGATTCACGGGTAAAATGCAAGGATAATAAAGTTCCGGCCGGCTGGCTTATCAGCGAAGCGGGGTTAAAAGACAGAAAAATTGGAGGAGCGAAGGTAAGTTCAAAACACGCCAATTTTATAATAAATACCGGGAAAGCTAAAGCAAAAGATGTTATAATGCTTGCAAGCATTATAAAACAGCGAGTGAGAACGGAATTCGGAGTGCAATTAAAGGAAGAAATTCAATATGTCGGCTTTTAACCATTTAAAAATAAAAAATGTATGGTGAAAGAAAAAATATTTAACTTGCGTTTGTTTTGCAAGAATGTAACACTTGATGATCGGACGAAGGATTATATCATAAAGAGATTTAAAAAAATGGAAAAATTTCTCAAGCGATCGCTGGAATACGAATTGGAAATATCCATGGACAAAAAAGGCCAGTTTCGCGCCGAGATGATGATTCAAACGCCGTATCGGCTTTATCGGACGGAAGAAATATCCGAAAGTGTCGAGGGCTCGGTGGATATGGCCGTGGATCAGATGCAGCAACAGATTGTGAGAGATGCGGATAAAATCCGCGATTTAAGGAAAAGAGGGGCGCGATCGATTAAAAAAAGA
>CAZEYB010000022.1:0-2752 GCA_964516165.1 uncultured Bdellovibrionales bacterium
CGCAAGAACTAAACCGCAATTGGATAGGGATTGATAAATCAGACCAAGCAATCAAAGTTACACAAAAAAAACTATCCCAAATACCTACAAGTCTTTTCTCAAAGGTTGAATATGAATTTTTGGAACAGATTTGAATATGATATGCATATTAGAAAAATTTTTAAAATATCCCTAATAATTGCATATATCCTGACAGTAAAATTTATTAAACATTATATATGCGCAACGTTATATTATGAGAATTTACGTCAAAGTAATTCCGCGTTCATCAAAAAATGAAATAATTGAAATTTCCAAAGGGGAATATCGAGCGAAAATCACGGCGCCACCGGAAAAAGGCAAAGCTAATAAAATGCTCATTGAAATGCTAGCGGGTTATTTTAATGTTCCCAAGAGTTATGTGGTTATCGTTGGCGGCCAAACCGCTAAAATAAAAATAATAGATATTAGTGACCAAATCTGATATATTTCGACTTTTAGCCGTAAGTTTTATTGCGGGCATCGCGCTGGCTTCGTTTTATTATCCTAAAAATCCGGATAATCTAATTATTTTAGCGCTATTGGTTTTTTCTCTGATATTCATAGCGGTGTTTTATAAAAATAAGAAAGTTTTAACGGCCGGAACCGCTCTTTTCGTTTTTGCTTCGGGGATTTACGCGGCTGATTTAAAACTGGACAAATTAAATAAACTCAAGGCGGATGAAACTTTTTCCGGGCAAGTCCGGATAATCAAAGAACCGGAAATTAAAGAAAATATTCAAAAACTGGTCGTTAAGCCGGTAAAAGATAATTCGGATAATTTTTTGATTGTCACTGGCGCTTACAGCCAATATAATTACGGCGACAATTTAAAAGTGAATTGCCAGCTGAAGATTCCTGAAAATAAAGACGCTCTCTTTGACTATCGAATGTATTTGGCCAAAGACGACGTCTATTACGAGTGCAAGAGCGCTCAAATGGAAAAGCTGGGAATTAATAATGGGAATGCCGTTTATGCCGGCATTCTCAAAATAAAAAATAAATTTAACGAAAATATTTTTCAGCTGATTCCCGCTCCCCAGTCAGGACTTCTTAGCGGGCTGATCCTTGGAGGAAGCGATAAATTATCCAAAAATGTCCAAGCTGATTTTTCCCGGACGGGACTTACGCACATTGTGGCGGTTTCCGGCTATAACGTTACGATTGTGGCTGAATACTTGATGATACTCGGCATATTCATCGGACTTTGGCGGCAGCAGGCTTTTTGGTTCGCGGTTTTTGGGATAATTCTTTTTGTCGCGCTAACCGGCTTTCCTTCATCGGCTGTGCGAGCCGGAGTAATGGGAATACTTATCATCTGGGCGGCTAAAAACGGGCGGCTGGCTAATTCCCAAAATGCCATTTTATTTTCCGCCGGAGTTATGCTTTTCGCGAATCCTCTGCTGCTTCGCTGGGATATCGGATTTCAGCTTTCGTTTCTGGCCACTCTCGGCATAGTTTATTTTTATCCCCTATTTCAAAAATACTGGATAGAAAAACAGAGCGCTTTCGGTTTGATTGAAATACTGATTCTTACTCTTTCAGCTCAAATTTTTGTCCTGCCGGTCATTCTTTTTAACTTCCAAAAATTATCCCTGATTTCTCCTTTAGCTAATCTTTTGGTTCTCCCAATCATTCCACTGACTATGTTTCTCGGCTTCATAACGGGCTTTGTAAGTTTTGTGTCAATGTCTCTGGCTCAAGTTTTTTCTTGGCTGGTTTTTTTTCCGCTTAAATATGAAACTCTGGTTATTAATTATTTAGCCGGCTTAAAATATTCTTCCATTGAATTTAATCTGCCTTTCGCGGGAGTGATTCTCTGGTATGCTATGATTGTTTATGCAATCTATTTGGCCAATCGAAAAAAATGCCTAGGCGAAAATTAATTTATAGTTTCTTGGGGATTCTTTTAATTGTCAGCTTTATTTTAGCCGGTATTATTTTCCATTCCCAAAATCGTGAGTTAAAAGTAGCCATCTTTGATGTCGGACAGGGAGACGCTATTTTAATTGAACAGGGAAACAACCAAATTCTCATTGACGGCGGACCTAGCGGGCAAAAAGTTTTGGAAAAAATGGGCTTGTATATGCCTTTTTGGGATCGGAAAATAGAAATCATGATTGCCACTCATCCCGATCAGGATCATATTGCCGGCCTCATTGAAGTTATGAAAAATTACGAAATCGGGAAGATAATGGATAATGGCATGAGCGCCGAGTCGCAAGTTTATAAAAGATTTAAAGAAATAATCCGGCAAAAGAATATTTCCGAAACGGAAGGGAAGAGAGAAATGAATATAAAATTATCCGGCGGAGCGGAATTAAAAATTTTGTGGCCGCGAGAGGGAGAAAATCTTAAAGATTCCAACGGCGCCAGCATCGTTACCCGGCTGGCTTATGGCGAAAGTTCGTTTTTATTTACCGGCGATTTGCCAAGCGATCAGGAAATGGTTCTCGCGAGCCAGGAATCAAATCTTAATTCTCAAGTTTTGAAAGTAGCGCACCATGGATCCAGATATTCCACCGGCGCGGAATTTTTGGATAAAATTAATCCGGAAAAAGCGGTGATTTCCGTCGGAAAAAATAGCTATGGCCATCCCAGTCAGGAAGTTTTAGACCGGCTGGATAAAAAGGGAATAAAAATTTTAAGAACGGACAAAATAGGAGACATCGTTTATAATTGCGAAAACAATGGTAACCGATGCGAGCTGAACATAGATTGATTTCTTGCCAAA
>CAZEYB010000022.1:2852-10390 GCA_964516165.1 uncultured Bdellovibrionales bacterium
AATGTAAAACTATATGCCAGTAGCCAGACAAAGACATACCAAAGCTCGAAGGGACCGCGCCAGAGTCTTTTATAAGATTAAATCCAAAAAATTAATTATTTGCGGAAATTGCAAAGCAAAAATCGCGCCGCACGCGACCTGCCCTAAATGCGGGTATTACAATGGTCGGGAAGTGGTGGATACGATGAAACGAACGAATAAGAAAACGAAGAAGAAGTAAGAATATAAATTGATAATCAACGCGAACAAAAATGGCCAACAGGCATCTATCCCGTTCCATCGCCATGCAATGCCTCTATGAGTGGGATTTTAACGGTCGTAAGAGCGATAATATAGAAACAATCTTTAAAAAAAACATCCGAGAATTCGGTCCGGGAATGGATGACACGACTTTTGCGCAGGCGTTGGTGGAAAATATTATAAAAAATGTCGATAAGATTGATCCGCTGATCGAAAAATGCGCGCCGGAATGGCCGCTAGATCAGGTGACTATCATAGATCGGAATATTTTAAGACTGGGCATTTACGAGTTGCTTTTTGTAGATTACGAAGAAGTTCCGCCTAAAGTGGCCATTAATGAAGCCATTGAACTGGCTAAATCTTTTGGCGGAGAATCTTCCGGAAGATTTGTGAATGGAGTGCTGGGAACAATTTATCGGGAGCTGGGCGAGCCAATGAAAGACGATAACAGCAAAAAGCATAAAGAAATAAAAGAAAGCAAAAAGGAGTAATTTATTTTTTAAATTCCAATTTCAGTGTTTATGCTAGAAGATTTGGCTAAAAAAATCGGTGTTGAATTTAATGATATTGAAGTTCTTAAACAAGCGATGACTCACCGGTCTTATCTTAACGAGCATCGTGATTATAAACTTCCTCATAACGAGCGCTTGGAATTTCTAGGCGATGCCGTTTTGGAATTGATTGTTACCGAATACTTATACAAAAATTATCCTGATCCGGAAGGAGATATGACCAATTGGCGCGCGGCTTTGGTAAATGGAGAAATGCTGTCCAAAATCGCGAGAAAGATAGGCTTGGAAGAATATCTAATGATGAGCCGGGGAGAAACCAAAGATACCGGCCGGGCGCGCCAGTATCTCTTAGCCAATGCTTTTGAAGCGGTTATCGGAGCAATTTATTTAGATCAGGAGGAAAAGCCCGCCTCGACTCGCGGAGACTCGTCGACCCGCCTAGACTCGGCGAGGCTGGCGCGAGGCGGGGGTTACATTAAAGCCCGGGAGTTTATTTTAAAAAATGTTTTAAGCGAATTGCCTGAAATCATTGAAAATGAGCTTTATTTAGATCCTAAAAGCCGGTTTCAGGAAGAAGCCCAGGATAAAGTCGGAGTCACTCCGTCTTACCGGTCACTGGAAGAATCGGGACCGGACCATGATAGAAAATTCTTGGTGGGAGTATATCTGGACGAAGAGTTGATTGCCAAAGGAGAAGGCAAATCCAAACAAGAAGCGCAAAGAAAAGCAGCCGAACAGGCGCTGGAAGTTAAGCATTGGTAAAATGTTTCTCAAAAAAATAGAAATTTCAGGTTTTAAATCTTTTGCGGCGCGGACAACGCTTGATTTTTTAATTGATTCCAAAAATGGAAAAAATTATGGCATCACGACCATTGTCGGACCAAACGGGAGCGGCAAGTCCAATATTGCCGATGCCATACGCTGGGCGATGGGAGAACAATCCATGAAAAATCTTAGAAGCAAGAAATCGGAAGATATAATTTTTGCCGGATCGGGGAAAAAAGCCCGGCTCGGAAGCGCTCTCGTCACGCTTTATTTTGATAACAGCGATAAAAAAATACCCATTGAGTTTGAAGAAGTGGCTATCAGCCGGAAAATTTTCCGTTCCGGCGAATCGGAATATTTGATTAATGGTTCGCGCGTCCGTCTTCAGGACGTCATTGATATTTTGGCCAAAGCGGGAGTGGGAAAAGAAGGCTATTCTATAATTAACCAAGGTATGGCTGATTCAGTGCTGAACGCGACACCTTCAGAAAGGCGCTTGATCATTGAAGACGCCGCTGGAGTAAAACAATACCAGATAAAAAAAGAAAGAGCTATCAGAAAACTGGAATCCACGCGGCAGAATTTAGAGAGAGTGAAAGAATTAGTGGAAGAAATCAGGCCGCACGTCAAGATGCTTAAACGCCAAGCGGATAGAGCCGCTCAAGGAGAAAAAGTAGAACGGGAACTCTTGGAAAAACAAACTGAATTATTTTCGCATCTCTGGCATAATTTTCGAAAAGAAAAGGAAAAGCTTGAAGAAAAAAAAGAAGAAATCGGGCGGCGCATGATGAACATCCAGAGAGAAGCAGACAAGTTGTCGGATGAAATCGACGCTGAATCGAAAAAAGAAGAGAATAAAAGCCAGGAATCAGAACTGGAAAAACGCGCGAGGATTTTAAGGAATAAACTTAACGAACTGGAAAGGGATCTGATTATAACCGAAGGCCGGATAGAAATAGAGAAAGAAAAACAAAAAAATATCCAGGTCATCGAGGAAATCAATTCCTCCGAGTTGAAACCAGTTGACTTAAGCTATGTCCGCGCGGCCCTGGAAGAAATCCGGAAGGAGCAGGAAAAATTGATTGAAAGAATGGAAAAAGTCGAGCGCCTGGAAGATTTGCAAGAAGTCAAAGAATTCGCCAGAGTTATTCAACAAAAACTTTATGATCTAAAAAACAGTGTTGAAGAAGGCAAAAGGGAAAAGAATTCAGGAAATAAACCAGCCGTATCCGAAACGGCAGTCGATTCAGAAATTCTTAGAGGACTGGAAGAAAAAATCGCTGGCATCAGAGCGGGGATAAAGAAATCAGAAGATGAAATAAAAGAAACGGGAGTTAAAATCCAAAAAGAAACCGCAGTTTATCGGGAAAGAAGACAAGCATTTTTTGAAATGGAAAGGGAGTTCCGGACGAAACAGGAAAAACTCGGAAAATTGAAAGACGAGTATAATGATTCCAAAATCGATCTGGCTAGGGTCGAAGTGAGGGAAGAAGATTTAAGAAGCGAAGTCAAGCGGGAAATTAAAATGAACGCGGACGAATTGAAACCGGAAACGGGAGAAATCAATCGGGAAAACTATGAAAAGGAAATCATCAAACTCAAAGTCAAAATGGAACAGATTGGCGGAATCGATCCGATGGTGATTCAAGAATATGAAGAAACGGACAAACGGTTTAATTTTCTGACTGGCGAATCAGCTGATTTGGAAAAAGCCATAATGTCGCTTCGGGAAATAATCAAGGAGATGGACCAGAAAATAGAAAAGGAATTTGAAGCGACTTATGGAGAAATCAATAAAGGATTCGCCAAGTATTTCAAGATTATTTTTGGAGGCGGGCAGGCGCATCTGATTAAAAAGAAAGAAGAAAAAAGAAAGAAGAAAACGGAGGAAATCTTGGAAGATAATTCTGATACGGGCAATAACGATTCTCCGGATGAAGTTGTTGGCGAAGAAGTAAAAGAAGAAATAGGCATTGACATTTATGCCAATCCGCCGGGCAAGAGAATCTCGCACCTTTCCATGCTTTCCGGCGGAGAAAGATCCCTTGCTTCCATCGCTCTTCTTTTCGCCATCATTTCGTACAATCCGCCGCCATTTGCCGTTTTAGACGAAGTAGAAGCGGCGTTGGATGAAGCCAATTCCAAGCGGTTCGGGAGAATACTCACGGAGCTTTCCAATGATACGCAATTCGTTATCATTACTCACAACCGCGAAACTATGCGCCAAGCCGCGCTTCTTTACGGCGTTACGATGGGCGAAGACGGTATTTCAAAACTGCTTTCCGTCCGTATGGATCAAATCGGCCGGGAAGGAAAGATTATTAAAAAAATTGACAATTAAAATTAGATAATATAATCTATAGGGGCAACTAATTTTTATTACTATGCTCACGATCAGATTTGCTCGCGCGGGAAAAAAGAATAAAGCTCAATTCAAAATCGTGCTTCAGGAACACACAGTGGCTCCGGGCGGCCGGCATGTGGAGATTCTAGGCTCCTATAATCCGCATCTCAAACAAACGGTTTTAAAAGAAGAAAAAATTAAATATTGGCTGGGAAAGGGCGCTCATCTATCCGATACAGTTTATAATCTTTTGGTTTCCAAAAATTTGATTTCCGGAAAGAAAAGAACGGTCAAAATACCGGCTAAAAAGGCGGAAGAAGTTAAAGCGGAAGGAGTTAAGGCGGAAGAAGTTAAGGCGGAAGAAAAAACAGAAACTAAAGTAAAGGCCGAAGCGCCTGGCGAAGAAGTTAAAAAATAGGGTTGACAAATTAAAAATTTCATATAAAATGTTATTATTCCGTAGACAGAGGGCGGAAATAAGACCCTCCGAGGAAATTGTCATAGTGATATGATTTTCTTAGGCTGCGGAAACGCAGTTTTTTGATTTTTGTCTCTGCCGGAAGCGGAGCAACAAAAATCAATCCGCCTTTGGCGGAAACAGTCCATAAATTAAATCATCATGCAGACCAAAGATCAAAAAAAACAATTAGTGAAGGATCTGACGGAGGAATTGAAAAGCTCCAAGGCGGTGGTTTTTTCCGATTTTAAGGGGTTAACCGTGAAAAATATGACCGCGCTCAGGAAAGAATTGCGGGAAAAAGACGTGAGTTTTCAAGTTCTCAAAAAGACACTCCTGAATCTCGTTTTTAAAGACGCGAAAGTCGAAATGGATGCTCAAAAAATGGAAGGCCAAATCGCCGTGGCGATTTCTCAAAAAGATGAAGCGGGAGCGGCTAGAATTATCGCCAAGATGGCCGAGACGAGCGGGAACTTAAAAATTGTCGGAGGAATGCTCGATAAGAATATTCTTTCTAAGGCTGAAGTGGAAGCTTTGTCTAAGTTGCCCGGCAAAGAAGAATTGTTAGCTCAATTAGTCAGAACGTTTAACGCGCCTATTTCCGGGTTAGTGAATGTAATGGCGGGAAATATCAGGAATTTTGTCCAGGTTTTGAAAGCGATAGGGGAAGCTAAATAAGTTTGTAAAAATAATTTAATTCATTAAGCTAAATTTATGACTGAAGAAAAAAAGGAAAAGAAAATGGTAGAAGTTCCGGAAAAATTCAAAAAACTCGTCGAGGAAATTGAAAAAATGAGCGTTTTGGAACTTTCCGAATTGGTAAAAATCCTCGAAGATAAATTCGGCGTGAGCGCGGCGGCTCCTGTTATGGCGGGGCTCGCCATAGCGGGCGGAAACGCCGTGGCCGGAGCAGAGGAAGAAAAAACTGAATTTGACGTGGAAGTTACTGCCGCGGGCGCTACTAAAATTAGCGTCATTAAGGTTGTTCGGGAAGTAACCGGACTGGGGCTTAAAGACGCTAAAGACCTGGTAGACGCCGCTCCAAAAGTGATCAAGGAAAAAGTGGTCAAAAAGGAAGCGGAAGAAATGAAAAAGAAACTGGAAACCGCCGGCGCGACGGTAACCTTGAAATAATAAAAAATAATTCAGCTATTGTAATATCTTCAGTAAGTTTTGCACGCTGTCCCAATCGTGGATTGAAACGGAATAAACATCAGGAGTGATTTTTTTCATGAGAGCCGCGCTTTCGGCGAGTTTTTCTTTTGAAACCAGATCTGATTTGGTAAGAAAGATTATTTCTTTTTTTCGCGCCAGCTTTTCCGAATAGTTTTCCAATTCTTTCCGCACAATCTTATAATCCGCGATGAGATCATCGGATTCCAAGGAGAGGCAATGCGCCAGCACTTTTGTTCTCTGGATATGTTTCAGAAATTTGATGCCCAGCCCTTTTCCTTTTGAAGCGCCTTCGATAAGACCGGGAATGTCGGCGATGATAATATTGTTTAAAGCGCCGAGATTTGGTTCCAGCGTGGTGAAAGGATAATTAGCAACTTTTACGTTAGCATTGGTAAATTCGTTTAGAAGGCTGGATTTTCCGGCGTTTGGAAGTCCGATTATTCCAATATCAGCAATAAGCCTTAGTTCGATTTCAAATTCGCTTTCTTCGCCTAATGAGCCAAGTTCGAATTCTCGCGGACTCGTATTTCTTGAGGAACGGAAGTAATAATTTCCTCTTCCTCCAAAGCCGCCTTTAGCCGCCATGAATTTTTTTCCGATTCGGGTGATTTCCGTTTCTTCTCTTGTTTTGAGATTGCGAATGACGGAACCGATCGGAACAGTCAAGATTAAATCCCGGCCGTTCTGCCCGCTGGACCGGTCCGATCTCCCTTTTTCTCCGTTATTGGCCAGGTATTCTTTTTTCCGCCGGTATTTATTAAGCGCGGTCAGATCGGAAACGCCTTCAAAAAAAATATTCCCGCCGTTTCCGCCTCTTCCTCCCGTCGGTCCCAGACTCATCTTGATTTTATCAAAGGCGGCGACTCCGTCGCCGCCTTTTCCGGCGCGGATTAAAATTTTTACTTCATCGGTAATCATAAAATTAGATTCTCAAAACTTTTTAACTAGAGCGGTTAAGGAAGTAAAGCATAAAAGAATAGTTTTGTAAATGTTTTTTTATCTTTTCTCGCATGAATTATAGCAATTTCGGGAGAAATAAAAAATTATCCCCGCTTGGCCATTGGGCGAAGCGGGGGTGGGGCAGAGCGTTCTTTAGTTGCGATTGTTGCGGAAGGAACGGCAGGGACTTTTTTTACTTCCGTTCCTTATCTTTTTTTGGCCACATTTGGGACATATTTTCCCTTTGATATGGCGGCCTTTGCCGCATTTGCAATCCCATGGTGCGCTGTTTCCTTTCATAACTCTTTCCTCCTTTTTTTGGTAAAATAAAAAACCGGTCCGAGAGACCAGTTTATTTTGTGCTTAGTTTCTTCTGATTTTACACAAAACAGACTGCTCCCTCTGGCCAGCTAATAATAAAGAAATAAATTGACAACCCGTTTTTCATAGGGACATTATAAACCTTGCTATTTTGTCAGTCAAGGTTAAAGAAATTATTTGGAATTTTTTCCTTGCTTCTTGACGTTCCGGATGCCTCTGTTTTTAACTTTTCCTTCAAGGCGGGAGGCTTTTCTGGGATTTTCTTTTCCAATTATTCTAAACTCTTTTTGCTGGGCGTTTTTTTCATTTAGCATAAGTGAATTATAGCATTTTTTAGAACAATATGATATTTTTGTCAAAGAAAAATGTAATGATCAATTTAGGCTTGTTTTTCTTTACTAAAAGGGGCGTTTGGGATAAGATGAAAGGGTAAAAATAAACTAATTTTGTGTCAAAAATTAAAGACCTTCCGAAACATGAAATGCCGAGAGAAAAATTGATTGAAAAAGGAGTGGAAAATCTTCGGGATGTTGAGCTTATGGCAATTTTATTGCGGACAGGAATTGAAGGCAAAAATGTGCTGAAAGTGTCTGGTGAAATACTAAGTAAATTTCCCAAGAAAAAGTTGTTGTCGCTTGATTTTGAAAAATTATCAAAAATCAAAGGCATTGGTCCATGCAAGGCTTGTCTGTTGCTTGCGGCTTTCGAATTAACCAAACGAGCCTTGGAAGTCGAGGATAATAATTTACCCACTATTAATTCAGCCAAAGATGCGGTCGCGCAA
>CAZEYB010000023.1:0-10156 GCA_964516165.1 uncultured Bdellovibrionales bacterium
CGACGGAGAACTCACCCTGCAGTTTGATGAATTTGCAAAAGAGGGTGAGCCCTATGTGAAAGGCATAGTCATGATGAGCCGTGCCAAGGACATGGGAAGACTTGCCGGTCAACTCCACGCGGAACGTTTACTCAACAACAGGGATATCCCCAAGGAGTTACGGGCTTTTTACCCCATTTTTGCGGGAACTGTCTGGTGCGATTCCCAGGACAATCTATGCGTGCCGTATCTGGAGTGGAGCAGTACCTGGTGGATTCTGCGCTTCGGTCAGCTCGACATCGACTTCAGCTCCCGCGGGCGTCTGGCGCGTCTCAGCAAGTAGCTGATTCTTTCGACCCTCGTTTGATAGTTCTTAAAAAGAATTATCGGACGAGGGTTTTGTTTTTGAAAATTTTCTGATAAAATAAGGTTGGAAGCAGGCTGATATGTCCACCGGACGGTCTTGGAAAAATGTTTATGTCAAAAAGAATTATTTTAATTTTTCTAGCGTTAGTTGTCCTGCTTTTAGCCGGCGGGTTCTATTTTTTCAGGTTCAAAAATAAACCGGTGGAAAAAAATCAGGTCCAACTCGAAAAAAATTATTATGAAATCAATGACGAATTGTCGGGCGTGTCTTTCAAGATAGGCAAAAAATTCGATCGGATGCCGGTCCAACAACTTCAAATAAAAAATCCCAATTTCATTTACGGTTTTCTGGCTAAAGATGACGCGAACGTCAGCTGTTTTATTTCCCAGACTAAAAGGGAAAATCCCGGCATTGTCAAAGTGAGCCAGCTTCGCGACGGTGTTTTTGGACAGCTGAAAGAAAGCAATCCTGGCGCCAAAATGGAAGAGGCTGGAATAATTGATATTGGCGAGAATAACAATAAGGGCGCCAAGCTGAAAATGAGCTATGCCGAAGCGGATAAAAATCCGATGATTCAGTGGGAGGTAGCGGGAATTACCGACAAAACAGCCACTTTTGCCCTTTGCAACGCGCCTAAAGCCGTGCTAGACTTGTACGAAGAAGATTTCGAGTTATTTTTGGAAAGCGTAAGGATAAAATAATGGACGAACGGCAAGAAACCGTAAAATCCAATAAGTTTCAGAAATTTTTTAAGATTCTGAAAACGATCGCTGTTGTTTCAATAGCCTTGATTATTTTGGTTGCCGGATATTTTGCCTATCGCCTTTCCAAAGAAGACCTTTTCGGCTGGCGGCTGAATTTTAATTTATCCAAGGTGAAAAGCCGGGATTATAAAAGTTTCGCGCCCACTATCGCTTTTCAATATCCGGAGATATTTGAAATAGATATTGATCCCGAAGATAAATTCGGCAAGACCTATTTAGCGGGAATAAAACTGAAAACCGACGATCGGACCGGATGCGATGTCAGGACTAACGGACCGGAACTTGATTTTTCCCAATCAGTGGATGAGCTGGCGCGAGAAATTGTCGGGCCTATTCAGGAAAAGGCTTCGGACATGAAAGTCTTGGAGAAAAAGAAAACCGCTATCGGCGGAGAAAAGGCCTTTAAAGTTTCCTTTTCTTTCCTTGATCCGATCGGCGCCAGAATCAGGCTTGATCAAATCTTCACTAAAGGGAAAGACGGAACCCGCTATATGATAATTTGCGGAGCGGGGGAATACCAATTCAGTTTTTTCCAGAAAGATTTCAATATATTTTACAACTCGATAAATTTTGAAGGAAAAATTTCCGATTTTGACGAAAACGCGCCCTGGTATCAAACTCTTTGGAAAAATATAAAGTTAATGAAATAGCCTTGACAGAGGCCATTTCAGGTGAGATAATGAGCGCGTAGAATATAAATAATTTAATTTAATAAAAAAATATGGCAGAAGAAAAAAGCGGGGGAGCGGGGAAAAAGATAACCATCGCGTTCTTGATCATTGTGGCGGTTGTGGCCGCCGGCTGGCTTTTTCTGGAGAGCAATAAATCCGCGGGCGTGGTGGTGGATTCATCGAAATACCAGGCGGTCTTTTTGACCAACGGGCAAGTTTATTTTGGCCGAGTCGCCAATGAAAAAAAGAGCTACGTGTCTGTTTCCGATGTGTATTATTTGGTTCTTAAGCAGCCTCTTCAAAATCAAAAGACAGAAGGAGAAACACAGCCCCAGGATCAAGCCAAACCGGAATACTCTCTGATAAAGTTAGGCAAGGAAATGCATGGTCCGACTTCAATGTCTATCAATCGCGATCAAATTCTTTTTATTGAAAATTTGGCCGATGATTCCAAAGTGGTCAGCACCATAAAAAATCAAAAATAGCCTAACAAGCTGAAAGTATATGGAATATCCCAAAAAAGTAGTCATTTCGCTTATTTTGGTTTTTGCGATCGGCGCGGCGGCGGGCTATTTTTATGGAGCCGGAAAACAGAAAACTGAAAGCGAAGAAATCTCGCGCCAAAGCGCCGAAACCGGAGAAGAAATGGCCGCGGAAAAAAAAGACAGGGTGATGCAAAAAATCAATCTGCTTAAAAACTATATCAAGCTGGTGTATCTTCCGCCGGATCAGGTTGGAAATGCCGAGGGGCTTGTCAATGATATGAACGAAGCTTTAGGTAAAATTTCCGATCAGGATTTGATTGAGAAATATGAAGCCACGGTGGATGAAAATAAGCAGGAAGATAACATCTTGTCGTTTTTCAATTCATTGATTGAAAGCATAAAAGCCGATTTGCAATAAGGGAAGTTAAAATAAAAAATATGCCAAAAGACGGGGTTATTTTCGATTTGATAATAATCGGCGCCGGCCCGGCTGGAATCTCGGCTAGCATCTATGCTTCCCGCTATAAGCTGAATCATCTTATTTTAGGAGTGGAGCAAGGGGGGCAGATGACGGAAATATACGAGATAGAAAATTATCCCGGAATTTTTTCGGTGTCGGGGAAAGAACTTATGGGAAAATTCCTTGAACACTTGGAAAATTTCGGAATGAAAGTCAGGAACGAATCAGTGTCTTCAATAGAAAAAAACGGCGAAGGACTCTTTGAAGTTAAAACTTCCAAAAAGAACTATCTGGCTAAAGCCATTATCTTGGCTATGGGAGCGGTTTACCGTAAAATGAATATTTCCGGAGAAAAAGAATATATCGGTAAAGGAGTTTCTTATTGCGCCACTTGCGATGCCAGATTCTTTAAAGATAAAATTGTAAGCGTGGCGGGAGGAGGAAACAGCGCGGCGGTAGTGGCGCTAGAAATGGCCGATTTCGCCAAAAAAGTTTATCTGATTTGCCGGGATGAAAAGCTGTTGGCTGAACCGGCGTGGCTGGATAAAATTTACGCCAACAAAAAAATAGAAGTGATAAAAAGCGTCAATATCTTGGAAATAAAAGGCAGCGAAAAAGTCGAAAAGATTGTTTTAGATAAGCCGGTAAATGACAAAACCAGCTTGGCGGTGGACGGAGTTTTTATCGAGGTGGGAACGGAACCGGGCGTGGAACTGGCGCGGAAATTAAAGATAGAAAAAGACGAACGGAATTATATAAAAGTAAAAGCCGATCAAAGCACTAATATCCCGGGAGTTTTCGCGGCCGGGGACATTACCACCGGATCGAATAAATTTTGCCAAGTTCTCACGGCTTGCGCCGAAGGCGCCATCGCGGCCAACAGCACGTACAAGATGATTAAATTAAAGAGCTAGATTATTTAAGTTATGAACTCGTTGGAACTTTCTGAAAAACTCGGCGGGCCCGCCTCGCGTCGAAGAGCGGCTTTCGCCGCGAGTCGAGGCGGGAAAATTGAAATTAAATCCAAGCAGAAATTAACGGCAAAGAATTTGCCGATTTTTTACACGCCCGGAGTGGCGGAAGTTTCTCGGGCGATTGCCAAAGACAAAAAATTAGCCAAAGTTTTTACTATCAAAAAAAATACGGTGGCTGTGATTTCAGACGGAAGCTCCGTCCTGGGGCTCGGCAATATCGGGCCGGAAGCGGCTCTGCCGGTAATGGAAGGAAAAGCCTTGTTATTTAAAGAATTGGCCGGAGTGGACGCGTTTCCAATCGTGCTCGCCACACAAGACACGGAAAAAATCATCCAAACTATAAAAAATATCGCGCCGGGATTCGGCGGAATAAATTTGGAAGATATTTCCGCGCCAAGATGTTTTGAAATTGAGGATCGGCTCAGAAAAGAATTGGATATTCCGGTAATGCATGACGACCAGCACGGAACGGCTATCGTCGTTTTAGCCGGATTAATCAACGCCCTTAAGGCGGTCAAAAAGAAAATTGGAAATGTGAAAATAGCAATCAGCGGCGCCGGCGCGGCCGGAGTGGCTATCGCCAAGCTCTTAATAAAATACGGCGCGATTGATATTATTACGGTTGACAGCAGAGGGATTATACATAAAAAAAGAAAAGGAGGATTGAATAAATCCAAGATGGAAATCGCTTGTCTTACCAATCCCCGGAATCTCAAAGGAACTATAAGCGACGCTTTATTGGGAGCGGATGTTTTTATCGGTGTTTCCGCCCCCAATCTTGTTACTAAAACGGATATTTCTAAAATGAGTAAAAGGGCGATAGTTTTTGCCATGGCCAATCCTATACCCGAAATAATGCCGGTTATCGCCAAAGAAGGCGGAGCGGAAATAATCGCCACCGGCCGATCGGATTTTCCCAATCAGCTTAATAATGTCTTGGTTTTTCCGGGAATTTTCAGGGGAGTCCTGGATAATAACGTTAAAAAAATAACCGAAGAACATAAAATTAAAGCGGCCGAAGCGCTGGCTTTCTTGGTAAAAAATCCAAAAAGTGGTAGAATAATACCGGGCGCGTTGGATAAAAAAACCGTGAAAGCGGTAGCGTCCGTGTTTAAAAATAAAAATCAATAAATTTATGAAAATACACAGGCAAAAAATAAATCTTGAAAGCACCGCTCAAATCGAATTTATCAACATAACGGACGAAGTGGAGAAAGTGGTGGAAAAATCAGGCGTGCGTGAAGGGCAAGTGCTGATTTATTCGCCCCACACGACGGCTAGCATTATTGTGAATCATAACGAATCAATGCTAATTCAGGATTTCATGCGGACTCTTTATCGGTTAGCTCCTGTATCCGATCGCTACTCTCACGATCTTTTTGAACTGAATCGCTCTAAAACTTCCGACGGGCGCAGTAACGGACATTCCCATTGCAAAGCCATGCTCTTGGGCGTGAGCCAAACTCTCCCCGTGGCAAAAGGAAAAATCATTTTGGGCGAAAGACAAAACATTTTTTTCGTCGAAACGGACGGGGCCAGAAAAAGAGACGCCCTGGTTCAAGTCATAGGACTATGAATGATCTTATAAACGAGTTAATTAAAGAAGGTTATCTTAAAACCGATTTGATCATTGACGCTTTTTCGGAAATAAATCGGATTGAATTTGTTCCCAAAGAACTGGAAAGCGAAGCTTGCGCGGATATTGCTCTTCCTATCGGTTACGGGCAAACCATTTCCCAGCCGAAAACAGCGGCGGTAATGCTGGAATTGCTTGATCCTAAAAGAAACCAAAATATTCTGGACATTGGATCGGGATCGGGCTGGACGACCGCTCTTCTATGTTATATCGCTGGACGGGAAGGAAAAGTAATAGCCATAGAAAGAATAGAAAAATTGGTTAAAATGGGAGAAAATAATGTTTCCAAATACGGTTATTTTAAAAAAGGCCGGGAAAGCGTAGCGGAATTCCATTTTTCCGATGGACGAAAAGGTTTTGAAAAAAACGCGCCCTATGATCGGATTTTAGTTTCAGCCGCTGCTTCCATTGTTCCGGAAGATCTTAAAAAACAGTTGAAAATCGGAGGTAAAATGGTGATCCCCGTAGGAAACAGCCTGGTGTATCTCGAGAAAAAAGGAGAAAATAATTTCTATAAGGAAGAATATCCGGGTTTTGCTTTCGTCCCGCTGGTTTAAAACAAAACCACTGATTAACACGTGAAATCAGTGTCAATCAGTGAAGAATTATTCAATAGCTTAAAGATGATATTTAACAAAAAAATTTTATTATTTGTCGTAGTGCTGCTGGTTGTAATCAGTGGTATTTTTTATTTTAGAAATCAGGTTTATTATTCGCGCGGCGATTACGCTGGAGAAAAAATGTTTGAAATAGCCAAAGGGGAAGGGAACGCCCTTATTGCCTCCAAGCTGGAAGAAGGGGGATTAGTTTCCAGAAAAATTTATTTTTATTATTATCTTAGGACGCGCGGCCTTCTTAATAAAATCATGCCTGGCGAATACCAATTATCCGGCTCAATGACTATTCCGGAAATCGCTCATATTATAACCAACCCCGGACAGATGTTTGCTAAAATTACTTTTCCGGAAGGATTCACGGCGAGCCAAATGGCGGATCGGCTGACGGCCAATGGTTTTCCGGGAGAAGCTTTCTTGAAAATAGTCAACGATCCGGGAGATTTCAGAAAACGCTACAGCTACCTTTCGGATCCAGCCGTTCAAACTTTGGAAGGTTATCTTTTTCCCGACACTTATTTTTTTAGGAAAGACATCACGGCGGAAAATATAACCGGAAGGCTTTTGGATACCTTTGATGGGAAACTGGATGGCAATTTGAGAAAAGAAATGGAAAGGCGGAATAAAACCATAAAGGATATTATAATAATGGCGAGCCTGGCGGAAAAAGAAGTTCAAACGTTATCCGATATGAAAATAGTAACGGGTATTTTTTGGAAAAGATTGGAAATCGGCCAAAGGCTCCAGAGCGACGCGCCCCTGTCATATATTTTGAACGATAAAAAAGACCAACACAGCGGAAAAGAATTAGAATTAGATTCGCCTTACAATACTTATAGAAATGCCGGACTTCCTCCCGGTCCGATTAGCAATCCGGGACTAAACGCTATAACAGCGGCGGTTTATCCTGAAGATTCCGGTTATAATTATTTCTTTACAGTCGTGGTTGATGGAGAAAAAAAAGTGGTTTATTCCAAAACTTTCGAAGAGCATGTCGCTAATAAAAATAAGTACGGATTATAATGATTAGCCGCTTTTCTTTTCCCAAAAGAAAAGCGGCAGAAAAGAAAAAGGCTGCCCAGCTCCCGCGCCGACAAATTCTGCGCTCGCTCGCTAAAATTTATGTTCCGCTACGCTCCATAATAAATTTTTAACGCTCGCTCTTTTGAATTTGTAACGTCGCTGTCGCAATGGCAGAATGGGAAAAGATATGAATAAAACCGATTTTAAAACTCCTTTGGCGGATAGAGTTCGGCCGGATAATTTTTCCGGTTTTTTCGGGCAGGATAGTTTAGTCGGCAAAAACTCTTTTCTTTACGAAGCCATAAAAAACGATCGAGTGCCTTCCATGATTTTTTGGGGGCCGCCCGGATCGGGGAAAACGACTTTAGCTTATATAATTTCTCGACAAACTCACGCCGATTTTATCCAGCTCTCGGCGGTTATGAGCGGTAAAAAGGATTTGATAAAAATTCTGGAAAAAGCCAAGGGCAACAAACTGGGAAACAAGAAAACCATTTTGTTTTTAGACGAGATTCATCGGTGGAGCAAAGCCCAGCAAGACGCGCTGCTCCCCAGCGTGGAAAAAGGAATCGTGACGCTTATCGGCGCTACCACGGAGAATCCCAGTTTTGAAGTTAATTCCGCTTTGCTTTCCCGGACCAGAGTGTTTGTCCTTAAAAAATTGGAAGAAGATAATCTAGCGAAAATAATCCAGAGAGCGATTGACTCTGATTACCCGGAACTCAAAATTAATTCTTCGGTTATAAAATTTTTGGCCAAACTGTCCAATGGAGACGCGCGGATGGCCTTAAACACGCTGGAAGCGGCGGCGGGCCCGCCTCGACTCGCGGAGATGAATGTTCGTCGGCGCGAGGCGGGACAAAGCCGGGAAATTACGCCCGATTTAATTAAGCAAATACTTCAAAAATCTCATCTTCTATACGATAAGACCGGCGAAGAACATTACAATATTATTTCCGCGCTTCATAAATCCATGCGGGGCGGAGACGCCAATGCCGCGCTCTATTGGCTGGCTCGGATGCTGGAAGGCGGGGAAGATCCGCTGTATATCGCCCGGAGGCTGGTGCGATTCGCCTCGGAAGACGTGGGACTGGCCAATAATAATGCCCTGGTTCTGGCTAACGCCGTTTTTGACGCTTGCCACAAATTGGGCGTTCCGGAATGCAATGTTCATCTGGCGCAATGCGTCATCTATCTTTCCAACACTAAAAAAAGCGTCGCGGCTTACTGGGCTTATAACCGCGCTAAAAAAGACGTGGAAGAATACGGCAATCTGCTCGTGCCTTTGCCTATTCGCAACGCGCCAACCAAACTGATGAAAGATTTGGATTACGGCAAGGGTTACAAATACACGCCGCTGGAAGACAGTTCAAATCAAACCTATTTTCCGGAAGAAATTAAAGATCATAGGTATTTATAATAATATGCTAGAAAATTTAGAATTTAATCAGGTAAAAAAACCGGAGAAAAAGGGAGAAGGAATAATAAGCCGCCGGAGCTTCCTAAAATCTGCGGCCCTTGTTGGAGCGGGATTGCTTTTAGGAAAGACCGGATTGGAACTCAAGAAAAACCTGGACAGTTTTCTGGATGAGGAAAATAAAAAGGACCGAGAGAGCAAAGCGCCAACTTTAGAACAAGAAGAAATCGAAGAAGAAAATAGGGAAGTTATTGGAAAAAGCCTCCGAGAACAGCTTCTTTCTCAAAACAAAATCACTATTGATCGGACAACTAAAAAAGCGATTTACGAAGATTGGTTCCAGAAATATTCTCCGGGAGGAAAAGATTATAAGGGAATGATTGAGGGTCTCCAAAGAATGGCGCCTTGGCTTAGCGAAATGAAGGCGCAATTTCGCGTTATCGGCGTGCCGGAAAAATATGTCTATATTTCTATTCCAGAGTCTCACTTTAATATTAATGCCAGATCAAGAAAGTCAGCCATCGGACCCTTTCAATTTATGGAATCTTCAGCCAGAAAATGCGGTCTTAAGGTAGAAGGAATTGTGGATGAGCGGCTTGATCCGGTAAAAAGCGCCCGAGCTTGCGCTTACCATTTAAAAGAAGCTTATTTGAGATTAAACTACGACTGGAAAATGGCTTTGGCGGCTTATAATGGCAGCTATGCCAATGATTATGCCAAATCCAGAAACGTCAAGGAGAGGAATTACGATGATTATCTCAATTGGCGGCAAGAAATGATTAATCGGTTTATTTCCCAGCCTTTTTTTGAACATAAAATCGGGGAAGAAGAAAGTCTTGAGGTTATTGGAAGAAAATACGGGCTGTCGGTCGAAGAAATCAGGCGCTTTAACGAAGTGAAAAGCCGCTGGCTTGTCGCTGGAAAGAAACTTAAGTTGCCGCCGAAACCATCCGTTAAATTAGGGCAGCTTCAAGATTCGCTAGAAAACCTGAATTATCCGGAAAAATTTGAAGCGGTTTTCGACGTTATTAGGAAAAATAAGCTGGATGAAGGATATGAAGAAAATTATTTAAGATATGATTTAGTGGAAGTGCCGAAGTCGAAAACTTCCCGATTTAGCGCTACAGTTGAAAAAGGAGAAGGTCTTTTCGCGGCGGCCCGTAAAATCCAGGCTCAAGCGAAAAAAACTAATCCGCGTTCCGCTTTTTCAATTTCACAAATTGAGAGGCTGATTCAGGCGCAAAACAAAGCGGTTGATCCGAGGCGCGTCCAGCGTGGGCAAAAATTATCAATAGAGCTGCCTTTAGAAAGCTGTCTTTCTCTTTTTCAAATTTCCCGTCTTAAGAATAAAACACTGGAAAAAATAAAGATTTTCAATCCGGCGATACTTAGCGAAAGTGTTCCCTTGCCGGAAGGGCTTGAAATCCGGATTCCCAAAGCGTAATGTTTAAGATATTCAGAGATTGTAAAAATTTAACTTATGGTATTTCTAATTATAACTAGCTCTCGCGGGCTGGTTTTTTATTTCCCGCAGGGCCAAAGCCCTGCTTTTTTGTTTTAAACACAGACATTTGTCGGTTTTGTATTTAATAATAATTGTAGCATTTCATTGGGAGTTTTCCCATTCAGTCCGCAGTGTTCCAAATTATTGTATTCCTCATTCCAGATTTTAATTTTGTTTTCTAAATCTGCTGCGGTTTTAAATTTATTTCTGTCGTAAAATATTTCTTGATCGGAGCGATGGCTTCTTTCCACTTTGCCGTTCT
>CAZEYB010000024.1:0-9903 GCA_964516165.1 uncultured Bdellovibrionales bacterium
AGTTCCCGGCCGAGGATAATTTGACGAGATTGCTTCGCTTCGCTCGCAATGGCAGATAACAATTCTAAGTTTTTTATCAGGCGATAGGGCGATTCGTAGTAGACTATCGGAAAATCATACGAAACTAGTTTTTTAAAATAAGTTTCCCTTCCCTTTTTATGCGGCGGATAGCCCAAAAACACAAAGCGATTCATATCGATTCCAGCGGCGCTGGCCAGCGCCGCAAGCGCCGATGGACCGGGAATAGGGACAACTTTTATATTGTTTCTAATAGCCGCTTCCACTAATTGATTCCCCGGATCGGATATGCCCGGCGTGCCCGCATCGGTTGCCAGCGCGACATTTTTACCATCTTTAATCTTTCTGATAATATATTCGAAATTAGGCTCCGGCTTTCTGGTTTTCGTCCCTCTCGATTTATAAAATGATTTGGTTTCCGTTTTTATTCCATAATGCTCCAGCAGTTTTCGAGTTACCCGAGTGTCTTCGCAAATTATCAAATCAACTTCTTTAAAAATCTCCACGGCTCGGAAAGTGATGTCTCCCAGATTGCCAATAGGCGTCGCCACGATGTATAATATTCCCGTATTCATATATGAAGATTACCTTAAATCTAAGATTCTTTCAAACTTTTTTATGATTCTCACTACTCACGCCCTGGTTGGTGCGGCTATTGGAAAAAACTTAAATAATCCGGGCATTATAATCATTACCGCTTTCGTCGCCCATTTTATCCTGGATTCCTTTCGCCACGGAGAGTATCTCGATGATCGCTATTCTTCCGCCAAAGAAATCGGTTTTAAAGCGTCCGTGGATTTGGCTATTGGATTTTCCATAATTCTCTTTTTGATTTATCTTAAAAATTTTAGTTTTAATATAATGGTGAATATATCACTCGGATCTTTTTTTTCTTTATTTCCGGATCTTTTAACCATAATGTATTGGAAATTTCCGGGAAAATTATTAGGTCAAATAAAAAAAATCCATAGTTTCGCGCATCGCTATTCCCGATTTCCGCAATATTCCGTCGAGCGGAAATGGACGCTTCGAAACGCCAGGAATGACATTTTGTTTTCCCTTTTAGCTATAGCTCTGCTTCTAATTTAAATTAAGCCTCGCTTTTTTGTTTGTCTCTGAAAAATAGATCTTTTATCATGAGACTTACCGCCACTGTTATTGGCACCGCTAAAATCGCTCCCAAAATACCTCCCAGTTTCGCGCCAATAAGTAACACGAGTATTATAACTATCGGATTAAGTCCCACCGCCCTTTTCATAATAATAGGCACTAAAATATTATTTTCCGCTTCCTGAACGACGAAATAGACCAGAAAAGCTAAAAGCCCTGTGATCGGAGAGACAAAAAAACCTAAAATAATTCCGGGGACAGCTGATATAATTGGTCCAACATAAGGTATGATTTCAAAAAGACCGGCTATAAACGCCAAAACTAACGCGTACGGAACTCCGATTATGCTTAAGCCGAGATAAACCAAAAGAAAAACAGCAATCATCAGAACTATCTGCCCCTGAAGCCATCTTCCGATTTTATGTTCAATCCGAACCGTGAGATCGGCCGCATATACTTGATATTTTTGAGGAGTAACGGAAATAACAAAATTTTTTACTCCGTCCTTGACCAACGACATATAGAAAGTCAATGAAAAAACCGCGATAAGCAAAATAAATCCAGAAAACACTCCGATAGTAGTAGAAAGAATATTTTTAGGAATATCCGAAATCCAGCTGCTGATATTCTCTAAAAATTGCTGGGTGTTAATATTATTTGATTGGAAAAAATCTTCAATCGGCACGAAAAAATTTTCCAGTTTTTGGAAATACGCGGGGAAATTTTGCGCGAATTCAGCCGATTGCATGGCAACTGGCGGAATCAAGAAGAAAATCAACAGACTAATCAAAATCAGAAGAACGAAATATATCATAAGTACTCCGATCGATCGGGGTATTTTTTTACTTTGAAGCCAATCAACCAGCGGATTGATAGCTGAAACGATAATCACCGCAATAAAGAGCAGAGCGATTATTTCCTTTATAAAATATATAAAAACGATCGCCAAAAGAATCAAAATTATCTTGATAATTGTTTCCATTTTAATTTCCATTTGCCTCGTTTCCATATCTTACAGCTTTAATATTTTCTTAAATTTTTTTCCATCTTTTTGAGGACCGATAACGGCCAGATTGAGCTGGTTATCGCGAAAAACATCCTGAGCTACTTTCATTATATCATCCTCTGTAATTTTATCAATACGGGAGAATAATTCCTCTTGCGTCATGATTTTTTTACGGGTTATCTCCTGATCGATATAAAACGTAGCTACTTCGTCCGAGGCTTCCAGCCCCATAACTATTCTCCCTTTGATACATTCTTTGGCTTTTTTAAGTTCACGAGCGTTCACTTTCTCCCGCGCTATTTTTCCATATTCTCTTAAAATCATGGTGACAGTTTTCTCGAGATTTTTATGCTCGACGCCGGCTTGAGTGGCAATGTATCCCCCGTCTTCGAAAGCTTCTCCGCCAGTTCTAATATTATAAGCCAACCCCTGCTTTTCCCGCACTTCAATAAATAAACGGCTGGACATGCCGCCTCCCAGAATGATAGCGAGAATAGCCAAGGCGAACCGATCTTTATGATTCCAATCGTAAGCTCTGGTTCCAAGCATTAAATGCGTCTGGTCGGTTTTTTTAAATTTCAGTTTAATTTCGGGTCCTTCTTGATCTTTTCTAACCGGAATAACCTTGAGTTTTTTTCCGGTTCTCATCGCCCCGAAGTATTTTTTTATCTTAGCCAATGTCTTTTTCTCGTTAAACTTACCCGCCACGCATACTGCCGTGTCCGCCGCGATGTAAAAACGGCGCATAAAATCAATAAAAACTTTTCTCTTGAATGAAACGATAGTTTTTTTGGTTCCGACGATTTCCCGTCCCAGCGGCGTTCCTGAATAAAGCATACTTTCAAAAATATCAGTGATATTTCTTACGGGAGTGTCCTCATACATATTCAGTTCCTGGATAATCGTGCCCTTTTCTTTTTCAATTTCTTTGGCATCAATTTTAGAATTAAGATATATATCTGAAACAACGTCCAAAGCCGTATCGATATGCTTCGCATCCACCTTGGCAAAATACTCGGTTTTGTCTTTCGAGGTAAAAGCGTTGAATTCTCCGCCGATAGCATCAAGTTCTTCGGAAATAGCCAGCGTGGTTGGACGCTTTTTTGTTCCCTTAAAAAACATATGTTCGATAAAATGGGAAAGCCCCGCTTCGCGGTTAGTTTCATAGCGCGAACCTACGCCGATCATTATCATCACCGTTACCGTTTTCGTTCCGGCCATTGGCGCCAAAATTACTCTTAAACCGTTTTTTAATTTAACTTTCTTATAAGGCGACATGCTTCTTTATTCTATTTATTCTAATAAGTCCCGCGAACGGAGTGATTTCCATCCCGCGTTTTTCCAATTCGTCTAAAATTATATTCATTCCCAGCGAATCAGAGGAAATATGTCCGGACACTACCACGTTAATATGGGCTTTTTCCGCCGCCAAACGGTGATCTTCGCTCTGATGCATCGCGATTATCGTTCCGATTCCTGCATTCGCCATTGCGGAATAAATATCTTTCGACCCTTCCGTGCCTCCGGTAAATTCAGCCACGACAACGCGCCCGCACCGATTTTCTTTGTTTCCGGAAAAAAGAACCGGACCATTTCCTTGTTTCTTGGCTTCCTGAAATTCAGGAATTTCTTCCAGAATTTTCAATACGTCTCCGATATATTTTGGTTTAGCTTTTTGGACAGCTTTAGTAATAAACATGGCCCCGGCATTATCGGCTGGAGAATGAATATTCATAAGGTTCATCTTCATAAGCCTAGCCGCGTCCACTGTCACATAATGATTGACGGGATTCACTCCTCGGGCCACTTCGGAAATTCGCTTGTGGATCAACTTTTCCGCGATGTTAACCGGAATGCCGAATTTTTCCATGATGTCCACTTGCATATCCATAACAGCATCAAGGTTAGCCAAAGTTTTCCCGATCGGATGATGGTTGATAATGAGATCCGTTCCTAGCTCCTTGGCTAAAAGAATTCCTCCCATCGACACATCAATACCGGCTAAAACTCTTCGGATATTTTTCGTTCCATTGTCGTTGTGGATTCCAGTATCGGCGTAAGGGTTAGTGAGTTTTTCTTTGTCAAAATAAGTCTTTTCTTCACGCGAAAGTTTTTCGAAATTTTTCTTCTGACGCGCGAGATATTCCGCGATTTCTTTTTTGGACCGAAAATCGTTTTTTATCCCGATTTCAATGGCTAATTTATAAATTTGTTGGATATTCATACTTTTTTCAATTACACCCCACTCTATCATAATTTTCCCTTATTAGCAAGAAAAAATCCCGCTTAAGCGGGACCGCCAGCTACTTCAATCTCTCCCCCAGATATTCTTTCAGCTTATCGATTTTAATTCTCTCCTGCTTCATCGTGTCGCGATTGCGCGCCGTGACTGAATTATCTTTAAGCGTTTCGAAATCCACTGTTACGCAATAGGGCGTGCCGATTTCGTCTTGGCGGCGGTAGCGTTTGCCGATATTGCCATTATCGTCAAATTTGCACATCCAATGGAGCTTCAAGCTATTGAATATCTCCTTGGCTTTTTTCACAAGTTCCGGCTTATTTTTTAAAAGTGGAAAAACCGCGATTTTTACAGGTGCTATATCATTTTTAAATTTCATAACTGTTCTGGTTTCGTCCCCCACTTTTTCTTCAGTGTAAGCTGAAAGCACAATTGCCAGCATCATTCTATCTACTCCTATGCTTGGCTCAATCACATGAGGAATAAATTCATCTTGCGTTTCCGGATCCTTATAATTTATCTTATGGCTTTTCAAATCAAAATCTGTCCGGTACGCCAAACCGAATAATTCTTTACGCCCGAAAGGAAAATCAAATTCTATGTCTATGGTTTTTTTAGAATAATGCGCCAGTTCTTCTTTTTCTATGTTATGAAAAAATAATTTTTTAGAATCAATTCCGATTTCATCCATCCATTTTTTAAAATCTTCCAGCCATTGATTAAATTTTTCTTCCCACTTGTTTTTTTCAGGATTGAAAAAATATTCAATTTCCATTTGCTCGAATTCGCGCGTGCGGAAAATAAAATTTCCTGGCGTGATTTCATTGCGGAAAGCTTTGCCGATTTGCGCTATTCCAAACGGCAACTTTTGCCTAGTCGTATCCAAAATATTTTTAAAATTAACAAAAATCCCCTGAGCGGTCTCGGGACGAAGATACGTTTCGGCTGTTTTATCTTCCGCCGGCCCTAGAAAAGTTTTCATCAGCCCGCTGAATGGCCGCGGTTCAGTAAGCTCGCCTTTACATTCCGGACATTCTTTACCGATATCGTCAGAGCGAAATCTTTTATGGCATTTCTTGCATTCCACCAGCGGATCTTTAAATTCTTTCAAATGCCCGCTGGCTTTCCAAACTTTGGGATTCATAATAATCGCCGCGTCCAGCCCAATCATGTCCTCGCGATTATGAACGAAATTTTTCCACCAATTTTGTTTGAGATTGTTTTTAAGTTCCGTGCCATATGGCCCGAAATCCCAGCTATTGGCTAATCCTCCGTAAATTTCAGAGCTGGGGAACACAAATCCCCGCCTTTTGCAAAGGGAGATAACTTTTTCCATTAATTGGCCGTTTTTATTCTTTTCCGCCATATTTTTACTTTATCACCATCTATTAAAAAATTCAACTTCTTAATTCTTTCATTAAATCCATATAAAATTTCAGGTTATGGATAGAAGCGAGGCGCATTGCCAGCGGATCTTTCATCGCGAAAATATGACGCAGATAGGCGCGCGAATAATTCTGGCATAATTCACAATCGCAATTTTTGTCTACTGGCGAAAAATCCGTTTTATATTTTTCGTTGTTAATATTGATCGTTTTGTATTTGTATAATCCGTCTTTTTTAATAAATAACCTGCCATGCCGCCCTTCGCGGGTTGGAATCACGCAATCAAACATATCCCAGCCCAAATGCGCCGAACGGACGATATCTTCCGGCGTGCCAATACCCAGCGCAAAGCGCAAAGAATTTTCCGGAATAAAATTGGCGGTTTCCCGCACCACTTGTTCCATAAAATTTCCGTCCATATCCAAATGCCGCGCGCCAAAACCGTATCCGTTAAAATCTATTTTTACCAATTCGTCCGCGCAATGCTTTCTCAAATCCAAATACTTCCCGCCTTGAATAACGCCGAAAATCAGTGGCTTTCTATCTTCGCTTATTTTTCGCGATTTTATCTGTTTTTCATATTCAGTTTTACAGCGCGCCGCCCAAGCAATCGTTCGTTCTACCGCTTTAGCAATTTTATCTTTAGGATAATTATTGGGCGGCGGATCATCTAGGCACACCATTATATCCACGCCCAAGTCAAACTGAATTTGAATAGCTTTTTCCGGCGTCAGAATATGTTTTTTTCCATCCGAAGGAGACTTGAAAATCACTTCATTATCGGTAATCTTCCCCATTCTCGGATTTTTATGAATTAAAGAAAAAACTTGATAGCCGCCGGAATCAGATAATAAAGGATATGGCCAGTTCATAAATTTATTGATGCCGCCGGATTTTTTTATCAGCTTCATTTCCGGCTGAAGATAAAGATGATAAGCATTAACCACCATCGGACCAACGCCGATCTTTTCCAAATCGTTTTTAGAAAGCGATCGGGTAAAACCCCGTGTCGCGTCCGGCATAAAAAACGGAGTGTTTATTACTCCGTGCATGGTTTTGAGTTTTCCGATTCTCCGCCTGCCTTTTATATTTTTTACTTTAAACATCTGGGGAAAAAATTTCGACAAAAAAATTCAATCAATCTTCCGTCCTACTCTGTTACTCTTCCTCCATCCGCGCCGACAATAGTCTTGTCTTCAATCAAATTGGTGCTTTTATCGCCCGCCGTTTTTTCCAGATTCTCTCCGGTAAATAGGTCTCGAGCGGTAATTTTCGATTCGCCGAGAAGTTTGACTTCGCGGTTAACTTGGTCGGGAGAAGGCTTGATTTTTATCTGGAAACTGGCTTCTTGGGGAATTGACAATATGCCGGAACCAGCCATAACATTTCCTATGTCCCAGATAATAGAGTTGTTTCTTTCATTGTAATCAATCCGGGCGCCATCCGGAAAAATTACTCCGGTCATGGTGGTATTAGTAGGCAATGTTGCTTTTACTTTGGCATCGGCTATATCGTTTGAAATATTAATCATGCTCCAATGCATGGTATAAGTGGTTTCTTCTCCGACTTTAGGTGGAATTGGTCCGGAGTTAGGAATACTTAAATCGGTATAATAGCCTTTGACATCCAGCACTAGTTTGGAGTTGAGTTTGATATCCATCTTGTTCCCGGAAATGATTTTATTCATAGGAACTAGAGTGGGAACATCCGGGCTATCGATTTTAGCTACGCTCGATATAACGAAATTCTTGTCGTTGGCGTTGGCAATTGGAATGATATCCTTTATTTTCACGGAAAAAATAATGGTTCCGTCTTGGCCCGATTCTAAATTTTTCAAATCCTTGATATCGCTGGCTTTCCAGGTAATGGTTTTGGTATCGGTATTAAAACTGCCTCCTTTAAGATTAAGAGTGGAATAATCCAAAACAGAACTATTCAGCTTTTCCGTGATAATTACATCCTTTAACCCGATATTGCCGTTATTCTTGTAATTAATTTCAAATTCAAGCCTGTCTCCGACATTGGCATTTAAATCCGTCAGGCCATTGACTGTTTGAGTGATAGCCAGAGGCGAGCCAACGATTTTGGTGTTTGTGCTTTCTT
Source organism: uncultured Bdellovibrionales bacterium (assembly GCA_964516165.1). Classification (GTDB taxonomy): domain Bacteria; phylum Patescibacteriota; class Minisyncoccia; order Moranbacterales; family UBA2206; genus CAZEYB01. The sequence goes on from CAZEYB010000024.1 coordinate 7,863, forward strand.
CGTTATAACTTACAAATTCATCTTTATTAATGGCGCCGACATAAACCTTAACCGTCTTAATTTGGTCGTGCTCTCCCAGAAGTTTTCCGCTGACAAAAATTTTCCCTTCCCGTCCCGGCGCTAATTCTCCGATATACCAGATATTATCACCCTCCGACACTTTAGGACTGGAGTCAGAGAAAGTGAACTGTTCCGGATAATCTATTTTTATTTTCAGATCATTGAAAGCTTCGTCTCCGTCATTTCTGTAAGTAACCAGATAATTGACTTCATCGCCGCTGGAAACATTCTGCGGCGCTTGAATTTCCAATCTCATCGGGGTAGGAATGACATTTATTCCCAACTGGGACCCGGTTTCAAATTGGCTGGAAAATTTAGCCGGTTGATATCTAAGATTAGTCCTCAAATACATCAGCACTCCCTTGGGACTGAAAACCTTTCCATTGAGAATAATTTTTCCGGTATCCCGGCTTTTTACCGTTCCCAGATCCACTTTCAAAATATTCGGTCCTTCTTCGGAAAATTTCGAATTGTCCTCGGGTTTGAAATCCTCCGGATAGTAAATTCGGAGAACGGCATTGTTTATGTCTACCCGGTTGTCGTTTTTGTAGTTTATCTCGTAAGTAAGCAATTTCCCGCTACGGACTTGATTCGGTCCGGTAATAAAAACACTGGCTCCAGTTTCCGTGAAAGATCCTTTTTTTACCACGTACCAGACAGCCGCTGCGGCAATTATAGCAATAATAACGCCAAAAGCTAAAATTCCCTTGCTGATGGCTCTCTTTTGGAAAGTGTTTAGTTCTTTTTCCTCCGGAATCCACGCATCTGATCCTTCCGACTTTTCCGGATCAATTTTAGCCGTTTTCGATCTAGGATCATATTTACTCGTATCATGCCGGCTTAGATTTTCCAGCATGTCTTTTCGATAAAGTTTATTTTTTATTTCAGAAAGAGACATATTTTTATCTTCGCTAGCTTTTTATTTTAGTGGTTTAATAATAGCAAGTTTAGACAAATCTATCAAATGTGGACTTTGAAATTTTTAGCTTGCCGTCCATTTTACCGCTTCGCTGGCGATAATCTTGAGATTTTTTACGGATTCTTCCGATGTTTTTATCTTCCCCAGATTAGACAGTTTGTTTTCTAAAATTATCCTTATGAATTTTATGGCGTCGTCTTCGATTTTGATCTTTCTTGACTCTTTCAAGGAACAAGCCAGACATAAAATCCCGCCAGCCGCAACACTGAAATAATTTCCGCCCGGAATCAATTTTTTACCGCAACTGGCGCATTCTTTTATTTCCAGCCCGTAGCCCAAATTTTCCAGAAGTTTAAAAATAAATCCCAGCGTGAATATTTCTTTTTTAAAATCATCATTCCTCTCGACGCTTACTCGCTCCGTCGCTTGAAGATAATCCAACAAGAGATTGAAAGTTTTCTCGTCCTTCTCTTCTTCTGTTACCAGCCGATCAAAAATTCTAAAAGCTCCGAATACTTTCTCCAATGTCGAAATATCTCCCTTGAGACTGGAAAAATTATCAACGGTTATTACTCCAGTGATTTTCCCTTTCCCCCGACTCCGAGCGCAGAAAATTTCAGCGTAAGTTACCGGTTCAAGACTCCCGGCCAGTTTCGCGTTAGGTTTTTTTACGCCAATGGCCGGCAGGCGAATTTTACCCGATTCTAAAGTATAAACGGTATAAATCCGATCCGTCTCCGCCACGTCGAATTTGCTCAAAATTATGCCGTGATATTTATAATCCATGATGTAGATTATAACATTTCAAGCAATAAAAAACAGGAGGGGAAAAATAATACTTCCCGCTCCTGTTCTGCTGTCGATCTGACTACTCCTGCTAAGCTAACACCTCCTTTATTTTAGTTTGGAATGCCTTTATATCAAAGGGTTTATGAATAACATTCTTAATGCCTAGGTCAGCGATTTCCCATTCAGCTTTTCCAGTCATCAAAACAAAACTTATTTCAGGAAATTCATCTCTAGTTTTCCGAAAAAGCCAAAGCCCATTTTTCCCGGGCATAT
>CAZEYB010000025.1:0-9655 GCA_964516165.1 uncultured Bdellovibrionales bacterium
TTTATTATACCATATTTTACAAAAACGGCCTGTGGATAATCCAGACCGTTTTCATTCTGAAATTTACCAATAATTTTCTTATATGGTGGCATTTAAAAGCCCGGAAGCGAATTGAAGCGCCACTAAACCGGCGAGAGCCACAATCACTCCGATAATGGAATAAAGCATGGCGTTTTTGGCTGTCGCGATTCGTTCCTCGTTGCCAGCCGCCGTAAGATACATGATTCCGGCGATGGCAAATCCGATAACTCCTATGATGCCAACCAACGCCAAAATCCAATACATTACGTTGGAAATTATTTCAAACACGGAATTAACCGGCAGGCCGGTTGCTATTGGCGGCGCAAATTGGGCCGAAGCCGTTATCGGAAGCGCCAACATCGCGGAAAAAACCGAATAAATTAATGTTTTGATTTTATTTATCATATCGCACCTCCCATCTATTTTATTTTTATTTTAAATTATCAAATTCTAACTGCCGCTGATAAGGTTTGAGACTTGCCTTACGATAACCAGCGACGCGAGCGCCACTGTGATTCCAATTACGGCGTAAGTAACAACTTTCTTGGATGTGTCAATCTTCTTTTCGTCCCCGTAAGCGGTAAGATACATTCCTCCTCCCGCGACTAAGGCGATTATAGCAACTATACCGATAATTGACAACAACAAATTCAAAACATTAGTGGCAATCTCTTTTAAGGTAATTCCACCTATTCCCGGATCCGGCTTTCCTAGTATGTCATATATCTCCCTAAGAAAAGTGGGAGCGGCTAGAGCGATCGCTAGGCCAATCACCGCGTAGGTCCAAGTTTTTTTGGCTCGGGTTATCATGGCTTCATTGCCTCCCGAAGTCATATACATCACTCCGCCGATTACGATAAAAATGACGGCGACGATAGCGATGATTCCCATTAATTTATCCAGAATGGAATTTAAGAGAGCGGAAACTGTTTCAAAGCCGATAGGATTGGGAAAAGAGGTAGAAGTGGAAGTGGGCAGTTCAGCACAACTTTTTGAACTGTAAGTCCCTCCTGACTCTGTACAAGCAGCAGAACTTGTAGTTACCTCCACGCATCCAGTGCTATAAGTGCAAGACCCGGCGTAAACTTTGCCGCCCGAAAAAAACAGCAATACCAGCGCAAAAAACAGTGGCAGGAAAAGATTCCTTATTTTTTTGTTTTTAATTTTCATAGGTAATATAAAATATTTTATTGGGATAATATTTGCACTCTCCGCGCCGCCGCTTTGATGGCTTCCGGCACCGTGAACTGCCCTTTATTTACCTGATCAATCATCTCGGCGAAAATTGATTCGATAGCGGCCGGATCTGACTGCTTCCAGCTTTTGGCAATCAGGTTATCCGCCGCGAATACTCCGATTGACGGATCAATTTTTTGAATCTCAATAATATCGCGCCGAGCGGCCGGTTCGCCGCTTTTCTCCAGATAACTTTTGGCCGGATCGAAATTGACATCAGCTTGTTTTCCAATTTTAATACCGGATGAAACAATTGTAAAAGTTCCGTCCGGTTTGGTCGTGAGGTAGGTCAATAATTTCCAGGCTTCCTCAACTCTCGTGTCACCGCCCACCGGAACAACTTGGGAATTACCGCTTTCCTCCGTTTTATTTTTGGATACGGCGTAAGCCCAATAATTGGCGTAATTGACATTGGGCCCGTTTTCCGGTTGCGGAACCGGCGCCACCGCGAAATTCAGCTTGGGAGATTTATCGGCAATGGTTTTTATGTGCCATGAATAATTAAACATCATGCCGACGGTCCCCTCGGAAAAAGCGTCCAGCGAATAATGCAAGCGCGGGTTCCAGGTATAGCTTAAAGATCCGGACTTGGCGAATTGAGTATAAAAATCAAGCGCGTCTTTTCCGGGCAGAACGCTTTTTCCGTCAACCGCTACGGCAGAATCGAATTTAATCACGCCTCTTTCATCTATCATTTCGGTGTTATTTTGAAACATAAGGAGATTTAGTATATCCGTGGACCGGTTGATATTATAAGCCGTGCCGATAGCCGCTCCGGCCTGGGTTATTTCATTAAAGGCGTCAACAACCGTAAGTTTTTTAACATCCGTTATAAATTCGTCCCAAGTTTTAGGCGGAGCGGTGATTCCAGCCTGATTGAATAAATCTTTATTGTAATAGAGTCCCAGAGTATTGACGGAAAGCGGGGCGGCATAAACTTTTCCCTGATCTATGAAATCGGCGGCCGCCACATCAACGAAATTCTCCCTGAATTTTTGTTCGTTTATGACGGATTGAGCCTCGGGTGCCGGAACGATTTTATTGGCAAAGCCGGGCAGCCAGTCGTTATGAATCATAAATATATCCGGTCCCTGGCCAGCCGCTAAAGCATCAGTAAGTTCTTTTTTATAAGTATCAACGGGTATCTTTTTATACTTAACAATCGCGACATTCGGATTGATTGACTGGTATTCTTTCAGAGCTTCGTCCAAAGCTTCCCGCGAATCCAATATCCCCCATATTTCAAGCGTCAGATTATACTTATGAGGATTCGCCGATTTGCAACCGCAACCGGAAAGTATCAGAATTCCCGCTATTGTTAAAACTGATAATACGATCTTCGTTTTCACTGATATTATTTTTAAACTTTATTATTTTACCAAGATTAATCCGAAATGAAAATCACCGGCATTTATTTCTTTTGAAATTCCCAGTTTGTGCCGGCGGATAATTTTAATCAATTCCTCCTTTGAGATTCTTGAACGGATTTCCGGACCGATAGAACTATCAAGACTAGCCCATTCAATTAAAAGAATCCGCCCTTCTTTTTTCAAAATTCTTTTGGCTTCTTCGATAATCCGGCTCTTGTGTTCGTTCTGATAAAGCATATTGGCGATAATAACCCAGTCAACGCTGCCACCGGCTATTTTTGAACCTTCTTTTTCTTCTAAATTGACTCTTCTGACCGCAATATTGGAAAGATTCATCATTTTGGCCCGGCTTTTCACCGCGTCGATTTTAGCCTCTGAAACATCCAACGCGTAAACGGATCCGCATTCTCCGACTTTTTGAGCGAGCGGGAAAGTAAAATATCCAACGCTTGATCCAAAGTGAGCGATTGTCATACCCGGATAAATTTCCAGTTCATTGATTATTTTATCCGGATTGAGAAATTTTACCGAGTAAGAAATTACCTCTGCCATAATTTTATGCTTATATTTTACAACAAATTGGCAAAAGCCGCAAATTGCGGTAGATTAATAAACACGGAAGAGTGGCCGAGTGGGTCGAATGCGAATGAGTATTCGACGGGTTTCAAAAGAAACCCCGGAAACACGAAGGCCAGCAGTTTTTTAAGTTCGCGGAGCGAACAACACGGAAGAGTGGCCGAGTGGTTGAAGGCGCGGCTCTCGAAAAGCCGTATCCCGCTTAGCGGGATCGTGGGTTCAAATCCCACCTCTTCCGCCAAGGTTCTGACTCTGCGGTTTATCAACTGCGGATCGATCCGGCGTTTTTCGCTCAATTTTTTTGGATAAATCAGCCTGACCGGCAATTTTCTTTTCTTCCGGCTTAAAAATATAGCTTTTAGTAAATGAACCTTGATTAGGAATGATCCCCTTTTTTTTAAACGCTCCGGCCAGCAGATGAGCTTCTTTCCCGCTAATCGTTTTTCCCCGACCGCTTCTAAAATCTCCGAGCGTTGTCCTAATATCGTTTAAACTGCATCCGTCATCTTTAGATCTGGTCTTTAAATAATCATAGAATTCTTTTCTTTCCGCCCGTGTGTCTAAAATCCTAGAAACTTCTTTGTCCCCAAGTAATTTTTTTATTGCCGGATTATATTTAAAATTATTGAATTTCATTTGCTTGGCGTTAAAAATGTTCTTCTTGAAAAAACCCATAGTTTTTATTTTATTAAGTTAAATTAGAGAGACGCTTTCTCATTGTTTATTATAACATAATTATATCGAAAATTGATGTGGGGGTTTACATAAGCCCGTTTAAATGCTACTTTGGAATAAGCAGTTAAAAGTTTCTTAGCGAAAAATATGCTGAATTTTCAATATTTTTTGGAAAACCACGGGGTTATCATTTTGGCAACATTGGCATTTTCCTTAATAGTTTTATCAATTTGGAACGCCACCATCCAGATGCAACTCTCAAGACTCAAACAGAATAATAAAGAATTATTCGCGGGAACTAAAATTAAAAATTTGGAAGAGTTGCTTTTGAATCAAACCAGAACGATTAAGGTTTTAGATAAAGATATCCAAGAGTTATACAATATTTCCAATCAAATAAACGCTCTGGCTCTTCGGGGACTGCATAAAACAGCCATAGTAAGATTTAACCCCTTTAAGGACATCGGCGGAAATCAGAGTTTTTCCATCGCCTTCCTTAATGGAAAAAATAACGGCCTCACCTTGAGCTCGCTTTTCACCCGGGAAGGAGCTAGAATCTATTCCAAATCAATCGTTGCCGGACAATCGGAGAAATACCCGCTTACCGAAGAAGAAAAAGAAGCTATCGAAATAGCCATGAAAACGGAAACGAAAAAGTAAATTTTTGATATTTATGTCCGAAGTTCAACCTAAAAAAATCAGCCTCCCTTCTTCTATAACTGTCAAAAAATTCAGCGAAACTTTGAACGTGCCGATCAATACCGTAATAACCGAACTTATGAAGAATGGGATTTTGGCCACTATAAACGAAAAAATTGATTTTGAAACGGCTTCTATCATCGCTCAAGATCTGGGCCGCGACGTGGCGGAAGAAAAGCTGGAAGGAGAAAAAGAAATGACTTTAGAAAAGTTAAACGAGCTTCTTCGCAAAGAAAAAGAGTCGGGAGAAAATTTAAAAGGGCGCCCGCCCATAGTAACCATACTCGGCCATGTTGATCATGGAAAAACCACTCTTTTGGATACGATACGAAAAACTAACATCGCCGGTTATGAATCCGGAGGCATAACCCAGCACATCCAGGCCTATCAAGTAAAGAAGAAAGGGCAACTCATTACTTTCGTGGACACTCCTGGGCATGAAGCTTTTAGCGCCATGCGCGAACGCGGAGCCAGTCTCGCGGACATCGCGGTTCTCGTGGTGGCGGCAGACGATGGAGTTCGCCCCCAAACCAAGGAAGTTATTGAATATCTTTTGGCTAAAAAAATTCCCACCGTGATCGCCATCAATAAAATTGATAAGCCGGAAATCAATATCCAGAAAGTAAAACAAGAGCTGGCCGATAATGGCATCCTGCTTGAAGAATGGGGCGGCCAAGTTTTAGTTTCCAAAATCAGCGCGAAGCAAAATATCGGAATTGACGATCTTCTAAATAACATTCTTCTTTTAGCCGAAATGGAAGACTTTAAGGCTAATCCCAGCCGCGACCCGTTAGGCATCGTTTTGGAATCTTATCTTGACCCGCAAAAAGGACCGGTAGCCGTTGTTCTTATAAAAACCGGCACGCTTAAAGAAGGCCAGGATATTATGGCCGGATCTGCTTGCGGGAGAGTAAGAAGGATCGAAGATTTTAAGGGAAAAAGAATTGCCGAAGCCTCGCCGGGAACGCCAGTAAGCGTTATCGGGCTCCACGGCGCGCCCAATTCTAACGATATTCTGCAATCGGTCGGTGAAAAATCCGGCGTCAAGACAAAATTACGAGAGGGAAAGATAAGGGCTGACTTGGGCCAGGAAATTAAAAGCAGCCAGCAAATAATAAAAACCATCACTGACGAGAAAATTAAAAAACTCAATATAATTTTAAAATCGGATGTTCAAGGATCGCTAGAAGCTATTCAGCAGATTTTAGGAGAAATCAAATCCGATGAAGCGGCTATTGATTATATCGGAACCGGAGTAGGCAATATCACCGAATCGGATGTCCGGCTGGCGGGAAGCTCTCAAGCCATTATTTACGGCTTCAATGTGGAAATCACCCCAGTCGCTAAAAGAATGGCCGAATCCGCTAAAATAGAAATCAAAAATTATAAGATTATTTACGAATTAGTCGAAGATATAAAAAATAAACTGACCGAAATGTTGCCGCCTATTATCGAAAGGACCGACTTTGGAAAATTAAAGGTACTGGCTATTTTCAGGACCGGAAAAGGCGATATGATCGTAGGAGGCAAAATAATTTTAGGGAAACTTATGAATAAATCATTGATTGAAATTATAAGAAACGACAAAATTATCGGTAAGGGAAAATTGGAAAACCTCCAGGAAAATAAAATCAATGTGGATGAATGCGTTTCAGGAAAAGAATGCGGCATAACTTTTATGGGAGAAACTAAAATCAAAACCGATGATATTTTAATCAGCTACAAGAAAGAAACGAAAAAAAGAAGTTTATAAAATCAAAAAATCTGATGGCTGAAAGAATTTCCAAAATCAACAAGCTTATCAAGCGACATGCGAGCGATATTATTCTCAAAGAACTCTCTTTCAAAGAGGGTGTTTTTTTGACCGTGGTTAAAGTTGACACTACCCCCGATCTGCGTTATGCTCGGATATTTGTTAGCGTCTACCCGGAAGAAAACACGAATTATGCCTTAGAGTCTCTCAAAAAAGAAATTTATAAGATCCAGGGCGAGATTAATAAAAGATTGGCCATGAGACCGCTGCCAAGAGTCGAATTCCGCCTGGATACGACTGAATCCAAAGCGGACATCATAGAAAAAATTTTAAAGGAAGCTAAAAAAAATTAGTGATCAATTTTTCCCAAGAATTTAATACTTTAAACTATGTCATTAAAAATTCCGATGCCGTTCTTCTTTTTGCCCATACTCGTCCGGATGGAGATAGCATCGGTTCAGTTCTGGCTTTAAGAGAATACGTCAAAAGCCTGGGAGGAAATGCCGATATCGCCTGCTTCGATCCTTATCCCGATTATCTCAAATCTCTTTCTCCCGATTACTTCGAATTCCCCGCCCGTTTGGATTTAAAAAAATACAAACTTATAATCGCTTCGGACAGCGTGGAGAGAGGATTCCATAAAATAAGAAAGGCAATCAATAAAGAACAGCTAATCGCCCTCATTGATCATCACCCGGATATCACCCTTCGCGGAGATATCAATATCATTGACCCGGCTTATTCATCGGCCTGTGAAATTGTTTATGATTTTTTTGAAATCAATAATACTGAAATCACTTCTTCAATGGCAACTTATCTGCTTTGGGGAATTTTATCGGATACCGGCATGTTCCAGCACGCCAACACCACTCCCCGCGTTATGGAAATCGCTTCGCGACTTATGCGAAAGGGCGCTAAACTTTCTAAAATCGTGGAAAAGGCTTTTACCAATAAAAATATCTCCACGCTTAAGCTTTGGGGCAAGGCTTTTGAAAAAGCCAAAATTAACCAAGCTAACGGGATGATTGTCTCGGTTTTGACAAAAAAAGAACTGGATGATTGCGGCGCCGGAACAGAAGATATCGCTCAAGTAGCCGGCATATTAAACACCGTTCCCGGAACCAAATTCTCCCTCATTCTTTCAGAAAGGGATCCCGGCGTAATAAAAGGCAGTCTTCGAAGCGAAGAATATAAAGGAGTGGATGTCTCCGGAATCGCCGCTCAGTTCGGCGGCGGCGGACATAAACTGGCCAGCGGTTTTGAAATTAGAGGCACCATAGTTGAGACAAAAAATGGATGGGAGATTGTTTAGCAGTTATTCTCTCTTCCGATAATATACGAATATGAACATCGGTTGTCACGTATCAATCGCCGGCGGAATCCAAAATGCTCCCCAAAACGGGCATGATTTGGGCTGTGAAGCTATCCAGATTTTTACCCGTTCACCCCAAGGCGGCAAAGCGCCGACTCTCACAAAAGAAATTTGCGAGAAATTTAAAATTTTAAATTTAAAATTTAAAATTAAAGAAGTTTATATTCACACTCCTTACTATATAAATCTCGCGTCAGCTAATAATAGGATTCGCTATGGCTCCGTCAGCGTCGTGCGAGATGAATTGGAAAGAGGCAATCTTTTAGGCGCGAAATATGTCATGACCCACATAGGAACAGCCAAAGAGTTAGGGCAGAAAGAATCCATCGAAAAAGTCGTTGAAATGTTGAAAAAAAGTTTGGAAGGTTACATCGGTTCCACTAAATTATTGCTGGAAAACAGCGCCGGCGCGGGAGAAATTATCGGAGACGATCTTGGAGAACTAGGGGAAATAATTGAAAAAGCGGGAAATGATTCAATCGCCGGAATTTGCCTGGACACCCAGCATAGTTTCGCGTCCGGTTATGACTGGCGCGATTTTGATAAAACCTTAAAGAGAATCACTGCCGAAGTTCGACTTCAATACATTAAATTAGTTCACGCTAACGACAGCAAAACGGAGTGCGGATCAAACGCGGACAGGCACGAACACATCGGTCAGGGCAAAATCGGCCCAGAAGCTTTTCGGAAAATTGTCGCTTTCGTCAAAGAAAATAATATCGATATGATACTCGAGACGGAACATGATAAAGTCAAAGAAGACATTAAAATTTTGAAAGAACTCCGGGATAAAGTTTAATTTTTTGTATCCCATATAATACTCTCCGCATGCTTATTGCTATTATTTCCGATGTCCATAATAACACCGTCAATCTTGAAAAGGTTTTAAATTACTGCCGAGAAAACAGCATTGAAACTATTGTCTGCTGCGGAGATTTGGCTAGCGCCGAAACACTGGATTTTTTAAATGATAACTTTGCCGGAAAAATTTATTATACTTTCGGCAATATGGATAACGGCCAGCTTAGAGATTACTTAGACATAAAAAAATATAGACACACTGGAATTTATAATCCTTTCGGAGAAATTGAAATAGAAGATAAAAATATCGCCTTTGTTCATTTTCCGAACGTTGCCAAAAAGCTTTGCGAAACTGAAAAATATGATTTTGTTTTTTACGGACACACGCACAAGCCCTGGATGGAAAAAATAAACGGTTGCGCGCTGATCAATCCCGGCAACGTCGCCGGAGAAATTTATCCGCCGACTTTCACTGTATGGGATACGGAAAATAATAAATTCAGTTTGATACGCGTGCACGATTTAAAATAAACCTCATCCTTACTCCTTCTCCTTATTAAGGAGAAGGAAACGAAAGAAATCAATTTCCCTCTCCTTTACAAGGAGAGGGCTAGGGTGAGGTATATGCAATATGGAATCCAAGCAAGAACAACTGAAAAAATTAAACGAAAAAATGGCCGCTTGTTCGAAATGCATTTTGCGCCCTGGCTGTAAAAATGTCGTCCCGGGTGAAGGTTCAGCCGAAGCCAAAATTATATTCATCGGCGAAGGACCAGGACAAAAAGAAGATGAATCGGGACGTCCTTTTGTCGGCGCGGCCGGAAAATTTTTAGACCAGATGCTTGAAATTATCGGTTTTAAGCGCGAAGAAATTTATATCGCTAACGTGGTAAAATGCCGTCCGCCGGGAAACCGCGATCCCTTGCCGGAAGAAGCGGCCGCTTGCCGGCCATGGCTTTCGGAACAGCTAAAAATAATCCAGCCGAAACTCGTTGTTACGTTGGGAAAACACAGTCTAGAAAGATTCCTGCCCGGCCAAAAAATTTCCCGGATTCACGGCAAAGCGCTTCGGCGCGAAATGCCGGAAACTGGAAAACAAGTTTTTTACGCTTTATATCATCCCGCCGCCGCTCTTTATAACGGCGGGATGCG
>CAZEYB010000026.1:0-7720 GCA_964516165.1 uncultured Bdellovibrionales bacterium
CGGACCGAGTATGGCTACCTTGGCAGAACTTTTCAGCTGTTGGTCATTAAAAAATGTTCCACTGTCAATGGTAACATTACGCACTGTCAAATAATCTCCCGTTGTCCCGATTACTTGAGTATTGGTATTATTTTGCCCTTGGCGGTTATTTGATAACGTTTGGTAATTGATGGCGCCACTGCTTTTATATCAGAGACTTCTTTTTTAATGGCATCGGCATCTTCAATCGTGAGTGATTGGGCGCTGCCCCCTCCTTGATTTATTCCATCTACCCGCTGGGAACCGGGACTGATCAAAATCAAATTGGAACCGATGGCCTCAATATTTTTGGCGATTGAATTTTGCGCTCCCTGTCCAATCGCTACTAAAGCGATCACGGAAGCAATGCCGATAACGATGCCTAAAATAGTCAGTCCTGAACGAACTTTATTAGCAGCCAAAGACCAGAAGGTTTCTTTTAATAAATCGAAAAACATGGGTAATTTTTTTAAATTTTATGGTCATTAGGAATATTTTTTTCGTCTTTTTCAATCGCTCCATCCCTAATATGAATTATCCGATTGGCATAATCGGCGACATCCATTTCATGGGTAATTAAAATTATCGTATGCCCCTTTTTATTCAATTCCCGCAGAGCTTCCATCACGACATGGCTGATTTTCGTGTCCAGATTGCCGGTCGGTTCGTCCGCCAAGATTATAGATGGATTGTTTATCAGCGCTCTGGCGATGGCTACTCGCTGCATTTGTCCGCCCGACAGTTGGTTGGAGAGATTCATAAATTTGTTTTCTTCCATGCCGGAATATTTTAGACATTCCCGCGCCCGATTTTCCCGCTGTTCTTGAGTAAGTCCCGAATAAAGCAGTGGCAACATAACATTTCTAAGCACGGTGGTTCTGGGAAGCAGATTAAAAGATTGGAAAACAAAACCGATCTTGTTTCTCCGAATATCTGAAAGTTCATCGTCATTCAGTTTGGAAATTTTATGCCCATCCAAAAAATATTCTCCGCTCGTCGGCACATCCAAAGCTCCCAAAATATGCATTAGAGTGGACTTTCCCGACCCGGATGGTCCGATTATTGAAACAAACTCGCCTTTTTCAACTCTAAAAGAAACGTTGTTTAATGCTACAGTTTCCACAGTTCCATTAACATAAACTTTTGTAAGATTTTCACATTCAATCATTTCATTGGTTATTGAGAATTTATTTTAATTCGGACGTCCTCCGCCGCCCAATCCAGGAATTCTTAGGCTACTGTTAGATGTTGAAGATGACGCGGCAGCCGTTCCCGAAGCGATCGTTTGCGTCACAACATTGTCTCCGACATTAATGCCGCTGATAATTTCCGTTTGGGTATCATTGGAAAGTCCAACTTTTACCGCTCGATTTTCCGGCGCCTGCCTGACAAACACTTGGACATAAAAACTTCCGTTTTGCGTTTTTACCGCGCTGTTAGGAACCAGAATGACATCCTGCTTCACTCCGGTGATAATTGCCGCTGAGACGCTCATTCCCGGCTTGAGTCTCGAATCAAGCGAATCAAAGCCTATGGTTACATTATAAGAAACAACCCCGGAAGTGAGTGTTCCGAGCGAGTCCATTTTTTCAATCTTTCCAGTAACCGATAAACCATCAATGGCGCTGAAGGTGAGCGTGACTTTTTGTCCGATGTTTACATTGACAATATCTACTTCATTTACGGCTATTTGGGCTTTAAGCGTTTCTAAATCTCCGATTATGATGGGCACTTGCCGCGAACTGCCTGAAGAAAGCTTGCTTAAATCGTCTCCATTTTTTATATTGATCGCGTTAACTTTTCCGGCAATGGGCGCCGTAACTTTCCTATCGGCATAATTCTTTTTTTCATTGTTATAATTGTTCAGAGCGTATCTGATATTTTCTTCCGCAACTGTCACGGAAATTTCCGCCGCCTCAAGTTTCTTTTTATACATAGCCTTATCCTTAGAATTCGCGTCTTCATAATTATTTTTCGCTTCCGTCTTGCTTGCTTTGACTGTTTTAAGAGAGCCAAGGGATTGTAAATATGAAGAATAAGCTTTAGTGACATTCGGGCTTAAATCGTCATTTTTTATTTCAAAAAGAAACTGTCCTTTTTCCACCTTGTCTCCGACTGATACTGAAAGATTGGCGACTGTTCCGGTAATAGTCGGATCGATATTGGCGCTGTTGTCCACCACTACATTGCCACTTCCAGAAATAGAAGTGGTCAATATTCCTTTTTCCGCAGCAGTTGTTTTGTATCGCACCGCGACCGTGCTAGATTTTGATTTATTATACCAATAGTATCCCCCGGCTATCAGCAAAATAATCGCGGCCACATAAATATACCTGTGTTTTTTAAACGCTTTTACCATAATAAAATAAAAAATTAATTTCCGTTATTATTATTAAACACGCGAATCAAATCGGCATTAATCACTCCGTTATCTCCCGGTTTTCCCATCACCACGATTTGCTCATCATTTTTTAAATCGCCGATTTTAATATCATCGCGTCCGGATTTTATGATAGTCTTGCCGGACACCGCCACGGTATTTTCTTTGTTATCCCGATCTTTAACGACTATATTATTATCCACTATTGAAATTATTGTTCCAGCTAAACCATGAGCGTTTCTAAAATCACGACCTTCAAAATTCCTGAAACCTTCTTTCATCATTTCCATCGGACCTCGCGGTTTGTCTATTCCCGGACGCGGTCCCACAAAGTTTCGCTCGTAATTTTCCCCGAACTTAAAAGAAAATCTGACTTTATGGATACCGACAGCAATGCCGGCGGAAAAACTGGCTAGAATAACCAGAACGGCTCCGACGATGAAAACAGCGATTTTAAATTTTTTAGATTTAACCAATTCTTGCGTATTCATATTTTTTTATTTTAAAAATCAATGTTGCAAAGCGTGAAAATTGATGTTTCTATAGACAATCTTGTCACGCTTGAGCGAAGCCAGCCAATTGAAAAACATCAGGAGCCCAAACACTGGCGCAAGAACAATTATAATATCCGCAACCGGCAAGGTTTCCATCAGTGAGTATAGATATGTTTTCCAGCTTCCGACCACGATTCGCGCGTCCGAAAAGATAAGCGACAAAATGCTCCAAAATTCGGATCTGAGAATAGCGCTTCCAAGTCCAACAATTGCCCAAACACCCGCCGCCAAAGAACTGGCCAGTCCCGCATACGAAAAAGCTAATTTTCGCCTCATCTGCCTAGTTTTTTCAAGATCTATCTTTTCCAATATCAAATCCGCTAGCGAATCCCGCAGTTCAATTTGGCTTATTTCCTTGAAAATTTGGCTTAGTTTTGTATTCATATTATTTAATACGATTAAGAATTTAAAAAGGATGCATTATTTTTCTAACAGCTTTTTTAGTTTCATAAGCCCTCTTAGATGCTGGCTTTTAGCGGTATTGCAGGAGATTTTAAGAATTTCGGAAATTTCGGACAAAGAAAAACCTTCCTTGTAATGCAAGGTTAAAACCAGGCGATAATGTTCTGGCAGCTCTTGAAGCTTATTTTCCAACTCCTCAGCTATATTTTTTCGGTTCAATATCTCGTCCGGCAGAATATTTTTGTCAGATATATTTTCCAGTTTATTATTTCCTTCTCCATCAATAAAACTGGAAAACGGAATGGTTTTCTTTTTTTTGAACCAATCATAAGCTGTATTTTTAGCAATGGCAAAAATCCAAACTTTGAAATTCTTGGAATTATCATACCGCCGCAGATTTTTCCAGCTTTTTACAAAAGTAATTTGCGTGAGATCTTCAGCTACCAAGCTGTCGCCAGTCAACTGGTATAAAAAATTATAAAGAGGCTTCAGATGTTTTTTCAGCAGTCGTTCAAAAGCCAAATCGTTTCCATTCAAAAATTCTTCGACTAATTGTTTGTCGGTTGTTTCCATATCAGGGATTTCCGCCAGCGATAAATTAATTTTCGGGTTTCCTCAAAAATAATTATTGAAAATGACGCCGCTATGATAATCAGCCATTCTTTAGGTCCCAAAGGAACCGTCCTAAGAACTGCCTGAAAAAACGGATTATACAGAGCCAGAAATTGAAGTATAATAACTATGCCGGTAGCGCCTAATAAAAATTTATTGGAAAAAAAATTGAGACTGAATATGGATTTTTCTTCCGAGCGACAATTCCAGGCGTTAAACCATTGAAAAACCGCCAGAGTCGTGAGCGAAATTGTCCAGGCTTTGGTTAAATCGTGTTGGTAGTACCGGCTGAAAAGAAATAGAGTTCCGACTGCCATAGGAACAGCCATTATCAGCATTCTTCTGACCATCAGTTTGTCCACCAAATTTCTTTCTCTTTTTTGGATTTTTTTTCCAAGCAACCCCGGCTCCTTCGGCTCCATTGCCAGCGCCATATCTAAAAATCCATCTGTCACCAGATTAAGCCAGAGAATCTGCGCCGCCAGAATAGGGATAGGAAAGCCTAAAAATATCGCTCCAGTAATAGCCAGAACCTCTCCCAGGCTGGTAGAAAACAGATAAAGAATGACTTTTTTAATCGTCTTGTAAATATTTCTTCCTTCTTCCATGCCAGTCACGATGCTTCCGAAATTATCATCCAAAAGAATGATATCAGAAGCTTCTTTAGCTACTTCGGTGCCAATTTTTCCCATCGCCACTCCGACATCGGCCGAAGTAAGAGACAGCGCGTCGTTAATGCCGTCTCCGGTCATGGCGATTATTTCCCCTCTTGATTTGTAAGCTTTGATTATTTTTAATTTATGAATCGGGGACACCCGGGCAAAAACACTGGTTTTTTTCAAATTATCCGCCAGTTCTTCTTCGCTCATTTTTTCTATTTCCGCTCCATTCAAAATCCTGTCTCCGGTCTTAAAAATGCCGATCTCTTCGGCTATAGACTTGGCGGTAACTTCATGGTCTCCGGTTATCATAACCAGTCTTATGCCAGCTGATTTAACCCGGCTGATAGCCGCTTTGACTTCCGTCCTGGGTACGTCTTCTATGCCTAAAAAACCCACGAAAGTAAGCGCGGTTATTTTTTTCTGGATATTCTCCCGATTTTGGATTTCTTTCATTCCCAAAGCTATCACCCTAAATCCCCTTTCGGACATTTTCAGAAAAACTTTTTCCAGCTCTTTCTTTTTTTCTTCGGAAAGCTCCGCGGCTATTCCTTGACTCCAAAATTTTTGGGAAATTTCCAATATTTTTTCCGGCGCTCCCGAGACAGATAGCAGTCTTCCGTTGCCGGTATCGTGGAGAGTAGCATGGTATTTAAGATCGTGATTAAACGGCTTTTCGTCAATTTTAGGCAGTTCTTTTTCCAGATCGTTTCTGTGAAATCCTATTTTTTCGGCTAACACCAAAGAGGCTGCCTCCGTTGGATCGCCCGAGATTTTCCATTTCCCCAAATTTCTAAGGAAAGACAGATTGGCATTACTGCATAAAGCGCTGATTTTTCCGACCAAAAGCAGTTCCGGATGATTGAGCGACTCGATTATTTCGTTTTTTAATTTAATTTTTCCTTTCGGCTCGTAGCCGACCCCGCCGATGGAAAATAAATTGCCGCCGGCGTAAACCTCTTTTACCTCCAATTCGTTTTTAGTTACCGTGCCGGTTTTATCCACCGCGATAACACTAATCTGTCCCAGCGCCTCCACTGCCTGAAGTTTTTTAACCAGCACATTAAACTTACCCATTCGCCACATGCCGGTGGCTAAAACCAATGTTACTACAATTGGCAGTCCTTCCGGAATAATCGAAACAATCATCGCGATAATCACCAAAAATATATTTTGAAAAGTATGTCCGTAAAGCATACCGATTCCCAGTATTCCAAGACTGATTCCAATCACCGCGAAAACTATGAAATTAGAAAACCGCCGAAAACTGTCTTTTAGCGGCAAGTCTTCCATAATTCGGACCATTTTCTCTGAAATTCCCCCAATGACCGTATCTCTTCCGACAGCTGTAACTACCGCTCGACCATAGCCGGAAACAACGTTTGTCCCCTTGAAAATCATATTTGATCGATCGCAAAGCGCGACATTTTTTTCTCTTAAAGAAGCCGCCGTTTTAAATTTCGGATTAGATTCCCCCGTAAGCGCCGATTCGTCCACCTGGAATGAATCAGCTTGAATCAGGCGCGCGTCTGTTGGAATTTTTTCCCCTTCGCGTAAAACTAGGATATCGCCTACAGTCACTTCCTCGCCTGAAATAGAAATTTCCTCTTTTTCACGGATAACGGAAGCTTTAGTTTTAACAAATTTTTTCAGCGCTAGAAAAACATTTTGCGCTTTGCCTTCCTGGATAGTCCCGACTATGGAATTAAAAAAAATGACGAATAGAATCACTAATCCGTCAATTTTTTTCCCCATTGAAAAAACTACGACTGTCACTATGAGCAGGATAAAAATAAGCGGGCTTTGGAATTGGCGGAGAAATATAATAGCCAGATTATCCACTTTGGCTTCCGGTAAACGATTTTCTCCGTATTTTAAAAGACGAGCTTTAGCTTTGTTTTTTCCCAACCCTTGCTTGCTCGTTCCGAGTTCCGTCATGACTTCCTGAATTGTTTTTGAGCAGTAACTTTCGCTGTTTTCCATTATTAGAAATTTAAGTTTCAAGGAAAATCATTTTCATTCAGTAGTTTGACCGTCAAACTCCGCGTTGTTAGCTTCGGCTTCTTCTTTAGTGAATCTGACAATTCCGTCTTTATGATGAGCGGGAGAATAAATCGTATACATTTTTAAGTCTTCAGTTTCGGAAATGTTAATGATATTATGCTGGGCGCCAGCCGGAACAACAATCGCCACGCCATCTTTTAAATCATATTCATTGCCGTCAATAACGCATTTGCCCTCCCCTTTTTCAAAACGGAAAAATTGATCATTTTCAGCATGCGCTTCCATTCCAATTTCTTCCTTGGGCTTGAGACTCATAAGAACTAACTGGCTGTTTTTACCGGTGTAGAGTACCTTGCGAAAATTTCCATTTTCCAAAGTCTCTTTTTCGATGTTGGCGTTAAATCCTTTCATATTGATTTTTTATTAATGATTACTTATTTATTATAGAGCCGATTGGCTTTGGATACAATTTTTTATTCTTCAATTCTTAACGCTTTGCCTTTGACAATCGCCTCGGCAATTTTAACTCTGGCGGAAGACAAAATCCGTTGGAAAGTGCTTTGGGAGGTGTTCATCTTTTCCGAAGCTTCAGTTTGCTCCAAGCCGTCAAAATCATTGAGCTTTACCGCTTCCATTTCTTCCTTGGTTAAAATCACTTCTTCCAACTGATGCATCGGAATCCCTTGAGGCTTAAAATAGTGTGCTTTTGGCTTAAATCTTAATCTCCGGCACATTCTTGGTCTTGTCATAAAATTTCCTTAATTTACTCTATTATACCATCAAAAACAATCTTCTCCCTCTTTGCTAGCTGAAGAAGGAGAAAGACTGTTTCCGATGGAAATTACTTTTTTTCCAGCCCTTTCAGTTCTTCCTCTACCATTCGCGTTTCTTGTTTTAAATCTTCAATTTCTGATTTCAGCAACTCTTTTCTTTCATCTTTAGGCATCGCTTGATACTTTCTCCAAAACCAACCGCACATCGCCCGGCCATAACCTCTGCCCATTCCCAAACCGGAACCAAATCCTTTCTCGCAAGGACCCATTCCTCTGCCAGTTCCAGGCCCCATTCCCATCGGTCCTGTTTTATCTTGT
>CAZEYB010000026.1:7820-9428 GCA_964516165.1 uncultured Bdellovibrionales bacterium
ACCCATTCCTCTGCCAGTTCCAGGCCCCATTCCCATCGGTCCTGTTTTATCTTGTCTTGGCATATTTATCACCTGCCTTTCTATTTTAGTTTCTTAACTGAGTCTATATTATGAATATATACCCATTATATATTACTGTCAATGCGCTCGATATTACAAATATCTTATTTAAAAAATTGTAACCAAAAAAGAGGCTAATTAAAGTCTCTCTTTATGTCTGCGCGGGGTAGCAAAATTAATTCTCTTCTTTATCCGTAAATACCACTAGCCGTTGAGAATAACTTTTAGAATTTTTATTCCAAATTCCTTCACAGGTAATAAGATTAAGATGCGCTTTCTCATCATTTGAGTTAAACACCTCTTTGGCATCCGCGCTCGGATCATAGCGACGGCTTTCACGCGTCACGAAAGAAATAATTTTTCCGCTGTCATCCTCAATGTATACTTTATCGCCTTGATTTAATTTGTGTAAATTATCAAAAACTGATCTTTGTCCGTTTTTCCACGTTCCATAATGTCCGGTAATAACAGCGCTGCCATTCTCTCCTGGTCGTGATCCAAGTTTATACCACGCTACATCAGCAGGATTTTTTGGTGTATCCATGTTTCCATCAGGAGCTGTGCCCACAAATTCTATGGCGGAATCAACATTAATCACTGGAATTTTAAGACGCATCGGCAATCCAAAAGAGCTCGCTTGTCCATCGGTATCAATATTTTTAAAATCATTATTTTCAAAATCATTCGGGGTTGAATGCTGGAATTTTAAAAGAAAAATAAAAACTATAAAGAAAACAGCTACCATAAAGATAGCTGCCATCAATATATATTTCGATATTTTTTCCAACGCAAACATCTGAAACTATAAACCCAGAAGATTCAATGCGATATCGACTGCCTTTTCCTTTTCGCCTTCATGTGTGGCGCCGGCATCCATCATTTTCTTGCGACGATAATACATCATAGACGATGAAATAATCGGCATTTCAGGGGCGCTTTCCTTGATTTTTTGAAGTAAAGGAAGTGTATTCGGTGTGTCACCAGGACTAAAATAGTCCATCATGACTAAACCAAGGCCTGGGTTTTCTTCAAAGAGCTTTTTAAATTCCCATTGGTTGCTAGCCCGCAAAATTTCGACTTTCCCAGCAAACGCTTGTTCAATCTTCCAGAAATCAATATCCCTATCTTCTAACACGAGAACCCTTTTCATATCCCCTCCTATTTATGGTTAGTGGTTTATTCAAATTTATTTAATTCACGATATTAGCAAATAAAGCGTTCAATGTCAAGCCACGAGAAATTGAAATTATTTTATCAAACTCTGCGTTATCGCTTGCCCTGCGGGGCACACAACACGGTGTATCTGGTTACAGAAAATTTCATTATTAATTTAATAAGGTATAAGATTTTCTTCCACCCAAATTTTTGTTTCTCTTTTCTTTATTAATTATAATAATGAAGAGAACCAAAAACTTCAGATGACACCGATACGTTGTGCAAAATCGCTCGCTCGAATTGCTTCGCAATCCCGTCCCTTCGGGACTCCACCTGCCTGCCGACAGATAGACTCACTCTTTTTTTTAAATAAGAAATGCAAAATAAGATTTT
>CAZEYB010000027.1:0-9304 GCA_964516165.1 uncultured Bdellovibrionales bacterium
TATGAAATCTCTTTCCAGTCTTCTTTCCAAAAGAAAAAAACGTTTAAAACCAGCCTTGACCGACAAAGATATTTTTTTTGTGTTTGGAAAAGTAATCAAGGACGAATTTGGCAATTTGGGCGCGGGGAAATTCCAGCCGGATTATTACAGGAACGGCGTAATTTTCGTCAAAAGCGAGAATTCCGCTTGGTCCAGCGAACTCTTTACCAATCGAGTCCGAGTTATCCAAAAAATAAATAAAGAATTAGGGGAGAAAATTATTAGAGAAATAAAGATAAAATAAAAAACGTATCATTTTAAACCCAGCCTAAAGGATATTAGTATGGATATCAATACTGTCGGAAGCCGTGTTTCCGTTGTCGTCGGTTATGCTAGTTTCTATGTTGAGGCTTGAATTTTTTTTGTCGTCAGGAACGGAATATTCGTAACTCAAGGAATCATCGGAAGTAGATTCAATCTCGTCTCCGTCAACCGAAAGAGTGATTTTTTTGACTCCGAAAGGCGCGTCGGATTCTATGTTTATGGTAAAAGGAGAAGAGGTGATCGTGTCGGAGGGGGATTTTATGCTGACAGACGGCCTGAATTTTTTAAAGTCCGAAGCTTCGCATTCTTCGGTCGGGGCCGCGTCGGAAGAATAATCTTTGTTATTTTTGAGCCAATCTTTAACGGCCTTTTCCCAATTTTTAAACTGGGGATCATCTTCCGGATTTTTAGGAGAATCTCCTTGCGGATCGTCTTTATTGACATAATAAAGAATGCTATGAGAATCGGAAAATTCCTTTTTGTCCTGTTCGGATTCCGGGCAATTGTCGTTAGCCAGGCAATAATCATTTTTCGATCCGGGAATCCGGCAGACTTTTAATTCCTGTTTCATTTCCAGTTTGCCGTCCAGGACATCCTTGCCGGTATTCGTCTGATCGTATTTGGGAAACTGCTCGATGTCATAATTCTGAAGAGCTTTGTCCATAAAAGCTCGCCAAATGGGAGCGGCGACATAAGAGCCGTCAGCGCCTTGCGTCATAGGCGAATTATCATTATTGCCGGCCCACACGCCAGCGGCCAGAGACGGAGTGTAGCCGACTGTCCAGCCGTCGCGCCATTCGTTGGTAGTTCCGGTTTTAGCGGCTACCGGCCGGTTGTCAAAGCGCAAGGGGTTATTTTCGCCAAACACCGGAGCGCGCAGCGAATTAGTGGAAAGAATGTAATCAATCATAGCCACATATTTTTCTTCCGCGACTCTTTGTCTCGAATCGGATTTATACTGTTCCAAGATGTTTCCCGAACCATCCTCGACTTTAAGAATGGCAGTTTTGTCATGGTGAATCCCGCCGGTGGCAAAAGTGGAAAAAGCATTGACATGATCTAAGAGAGTTACTTCTCCGCCGCCCAGCACTAGGGATAATCCATAGCGATCAGGCTGATTAAGAGTGGTAATGCCCATCTTGTGGGCCGTATCGGTAGAATCTTTCACGCCAGCCAGATACAAGGTTTTGACAGCCGGCACGTTGAGCGACATTCCTAGAGCGTTTTTCATTTGGAGCAGCCCTCTGTTTTTTCCATCGTAATTTTTCGGATCGTAAGTTTTTCCGTCGTCTGTCGAAAAGTTAGTGTCCACGTCCCATATATTGGTCTCCGGCGTATAGCCTTTTTCAAAAGCGGTAAGATACACGTAAGGCTTGAAAGAAGATCCTGGTTGCCGCGGACTGATAGTCACATTGACTTGTCCGTCAATAGTTTTATCAAAATAATCTTTGGATCCGACCATTGCCAGAATTTGTCCAGTTTTGGAATCCATAGCGATTAAAGCGGCATTTTCCGCTCCATACTGGGCGACATTTTTGTTTGTCCCTTCTTTTACCGCTTGTTCGGCTATTTGCTGTTTGTCCCAATCAAGCGTGGTATGAACTTTAAGACCGCCTTGTTCCACCGCTTGTTCGCCGTATTTTTTTTCCAGGTATTCTTTGATAAACATAACAAAATGAGGAGCCGATATGTTTTCGGCGAAGGGTTTTATTTTTGATAAAATATCAATTTGCTTGGCCTCTTCCGCCTGATCTTTAGTGATATAACCTAATTTAGCCATCTGATCCAGCGCGTATTGCTGGCGCGCTTTCAAGCCGTCGGCATGGTTCCCATAAGGCGAATAATAAGAGGGGGCTTGAGGAAGCGAAGCTAAAAGAGCGGATTCGTCAAGCGTTAATTCTTTGGCATGTTTTCCGAAGTAAGTTTGAGCCGCCGCTTCTAATCCGTAAGCGTTGGATCCGTAAGGGATTTCGTTCAAATACATTTCTAAAATCTGATCCTTATCAAATTTTTGTTCCAGTTCAACGGCTAAAATAACTTCTTTGATTTTTCGCGTTAAAGTTTTTTCTGAAGTGAGGACAGAGCGTTTTATAAGTTGTTGGGTGATAGTTGATCCGCCTTGAGCCGTGCCCAGGTTGATAATATCTTTTAAGGCGGCGCGGAATATGCCTTTAATTTCAATGCCATGGTGATTATAAAAGGTTTGATCTTCCAGTGTGATGGTGGCGTAGCGGATGCTCTCCGGCATTTCGGAGTAAGGAATTTGCGTGCGCTTTTCTTCGCCGTGAATCTCATAGAGAATATGTTGCCCGGTGCGGTCGTAAATTTTAGTGGACTGAACCACTACCCGGCTGTTTAGTTTGCCGGGGCTGGGCAGATCCTTGGCAAACCAGGCAAAAACGCCGACGGCGGCGAGAAAAATAGCGATAATCAAAAACAGGCTGATTTTTCTTAGAAGTTTCCAGTTGAATTTAAATCGCGGTCGGAAATTATAATTGTAAGAGTTTTTGGGTGAAAAAACGCGCATAAATTATGTCAGTTCTTAAAGTGGCCTATAGTTTACTATAAGATGAAACTTTGTTCAAGTAAACAGGCTTTTTAAAATCTTTGAAGAAACATCAATTCCTTCTCCTTCAATTAATGGTTTTTCATGCATATTGTAATAAGGATTAGGATTTACTTCCAGAATAACATAGCTGCTATTTTTATCAGTTATATCTTTGGTCATAAAATCAATCCCTCCATAGGTTAATCCGAGAGTTTCTATAGTTTTTTCGCATATTTTTTTAAAATGATGGCTCATTTTTGATGTATATTCCACGCATCTTCCACCATCCGACATGTTTAAGTTATGCCTTAGTTTAAGATAAAAGTTTTTAGGGAGAATTGAATCAAGAGTCAATTTATTTTTCTTAAATGTATTTTTAACGATTGCATCTATTTTTATTTCAAATCCTCTCATTCTCGTTTTATTAAAGGCTTCTATCAATTTTTTAATAGTTGATTTTCCATCTCCGATTATACTTGCGGGTATTTTTTTTACACAGGAAACAACTTTTTTACCAAAAACCAATATTCTGAATTCATCTCCTATAAACATTTCCTCTAATAAGAATTTTTTTGATCCTTGGAAACTTTTATTTTTTTTGAGAGCGCTAACAGCTTTTTTAATTTCATTTTTGGAATGTATATCCCAAGTAACGCCTGTTGCTAAGGATCCATCTATTGGTTTTACAATAAAAGGGTAAGAGAGATCGTTTTTTTTAGCTAACAATACCGCTTCGCTAAATGAAGTGGCGACAATCCCCCTCGGGGTTTTTATTCCGACTTCTCTAAGAATGGCCTTGGTTAGATTTTTATTTTTTGTCATGTCGCCCATCCTCCTTTCTAGAGGAATTGTTCCTTTTCTGATAAAAATTGTTTTTCCTTTATGTTCTAATTTAATCAACGGGCGTTCATAGGAGAGAAAATTTATTTTTATTCCCAGCTCAATGGCTTTTTTTATGAGTGATTTCATTCCTCCGTGCTTAAGCTCTTTTATCTCTTGTTTCCGATTCATATAATTTTTTATTGTTTTATCGTATTAATATCAAGTTGTTTCTTAAACACTTCGATAAGTTCTTCATACATTTCTAACATGCAAGGTTTTTCTTCAGGAGTAAAATATAGTCCCGGCATTGAGTTTAGCTCTACTATCCATGGCCTTTTATTCTCACCAAACATAAAATCTATTGAATAAATCCTTGGGTTGAATGTTTCAAAAACTTTATTGGCGTATCGAATGATTGGATCGCATGCCGGTGGTATTTTGTCTTTTGGCACAATTGAAAGAGAGCCTCCCTGGGATAAATTGGCCAGATAAGTTCCTTCTTTTGGTTCCCGAATATATGAATAAGAAAGTTTTTCATTTATAAAAACCAATCTCAAATCATGCATATGTTCGCTTACTCCAGGAACTCCCGATGAAGAATCAATGAATTCCTGAACGAGATAATCATTGCTGAAGGTTATTTGTTCTAGGGCGTCTTTTTTATTAACAATTTGTACGTCTCTGCCTCCGCTATCAGATATCGGTTTTATTACAATTTTTCGTGTATTGATTTTGGGTAGAATATTTTTAAATCTCTTCTGATTGTTAACGATCCAGCTTTTTTTGCTCCATTTTTGAAAAATCAGACTAGTAACCAGCTTATCATCCAAAATTCTAGTAAAACGCAAATTGTTTACGAATTGATAGTTTTTAGAGATGAGTTCTTTTTTGTAGTATGCCTCGACGCCGGCTTTTGTCTTATCATAAATTAAGTCTGGCTGTATATTTTCGGCTCTTTTCCAAATATTATTTTCATAAGTCCATGCGTATTTAAAGATAGCTTTTTCATAGTCGTACCACTCATATGAAGCTCTATACATTTGGATGCCCTTGCCTTGGCAAAGCGTGTAGAAACATTCGTAAGAATATTGGTACTTAGCACTTGGGAAAGGTTTATTCTTTTTCCAATCGCCTTTTCCAAAAAGAATCATTACCTTTTTCATACATTCTATATTTTATTTACATCAATTAAAAATTTTCCGAGATTTTTTTTGCCAATAATCATATCCATTTTTAATTCCAATCTGTCGACAATGTTAACTTGAGCAGATATTGAAGTTCCATTCAGAATAAAATCAACTTTAACTTTAGGACGGATTGAAACTCCATGAGCCGAATAAATTATTGCGATATCAGAAAGATCGGGGTGCTGACCAATATATTTTTTTCTTAGGTCTTCTTCGATTGTCTTAGCCTGATCTCTAGAAAAATTGACGGGTTTTTCAATAGAATTAAAGAAACTAAGTAGATCTTCAAATCCTATTTTTTTTGCTAATTCAATATCGATGGAACTGGAATAAGCCCCCGTATCGATTTTGGCTTCTACTTCTGCTTCTTTCCCGTCTTTTCCGATGAGCTTCACTTTTTCTACCGTTCCGATGACTTTTCTCCCGGATATACCTTCCAGTTCTTCTTCAATTTCCCCGCCGAATAAATCTTTCCCCACCCTTATTCCGCGGGCCGCCGTTTTTATTTTAAGATCGGAAATTTTTTTCAGCCTGTATTTAAGCCCGGCCAGATTGGCGATTTGGATAGAGAGACCGGGGCGGGCGTTAAGTTCCACGATTACCGGCCCCCGGATCTTATCAATAGCGATGTCGGCGCCTAAGAAGCCCAAGCCGGAAATTTCTTGGGCTTTGACGGCTAGTTCTAAAATATCGTCCCAATAAGGAATTTTAATGCCAGACAGAAGCAATCGGGTGTGGGGAATATATTCAATCATTCTTTTCTTTCCTAGGACAGCCGTGGTAGTCGTGCCAAAGGCCAAATCTAGGCCAACGCCAATAGCTCCCTGCTGAAGATTAGCCTTGCCCCCCGACTCTTCAGTTGGAAGACGGAGCATGGCCATAACCGGGACTCTATTAAAAATAATCAGTCTGATATCCGGTATTCCTTTATAAGTGTAAGGCTTGAACAGTTTCAAAAGCTGAAGTCTTTCTTCGAAAAAAGCGATATCGGGCGTTCCGGAAAGCGAATAAAAACCATCCAAGATATTTTGAACATGGGTTTTTAAGTCGGAGAGGGTAATAGTTGATCGATCCGCTTTTATCCAAATGTCGTTCCCGCCTCGCGTCGACGAGCAGTCGTTTCCGCGAGTCGAAGCGGGTTGCTCTTTCCTTTTTCCATAAATTATCAAAATGCCCTCTCCACCGAATCCTCGATTAGGCTTCAGGGCGAAGCTTTCCGGAAGCGTCTGCCAGTCAAACTTTTCCAATTCCTCAAGCGTTGAGATTTTAGCCAGAAGTTTGGGAGCGGCCAGTCCGTTTTTTTCCAGTATCTTTTTACTTAGCAGTTTGTTATCCGCTATTTTTTTGGCTCGGGCAAGATTAAATGGCCGAATATATTCCAGATTTCTGGAGTTCATTCCCAAAAGCTGCCGGCTTTTTTTGAAAAATTCAAGCATGACTAGAGATTTTTTATGATCTTTCCGAAGCGAAAATATTCCGTGAAACGCAATCCGGTCCATTTCCCGAGAAAGATATTAATGGGAATTGTTAGGAAGATAAGCCAAGGATAAGAGGCGATTAATCCGATGAGAAATCCGGAACTGGCGATAAAAAAACCAAGAATGGAAATAAAAAGAGTTTCAACAGCCAGAATTATTGCTGTCCGATTCCCTTTTTCGATTTGAACAGCGACGAATTTTTCCACGATTGTTATCATAATAAGGATGGGGAATATAGAAACGGAAGTCAATCCGGTTCTTTTTAATTCTCCGCCCAAAACTAGAACTCCGAGAACGAAAAGAGCGACCATTGTAAGCATTATCGCCACTCGCGGAAGATAGAGAAGTCTAAAAGGCTTAAGAATAAAGCGCATGAGCATGCCGGCCAGAATCACGGCGGCGAAAATTGCTATGCCGTATTTCAGTCCGTTGGTGGCTAGAAAAGCGAAGGTAATGATAAGCGGCGTATAAATGCCGAAAGCTTTTATCCCGACAATTTGGCGGAGAAAAGCGATAAAGGTGGCAATTATAGGGAGCATAAGAATCAGAATGATGGTGTCAAACGGCAAGCCTTCATTCATAAAAAAGTCTATAACAGGACTGGTGGATATGAGATTCATAGAATGGCGGTCAGGAATCAGCGATCAGCGATTAAGAAATAAACTAGTCGGGCATATTTCTCGCGCGCTGTTCTCTGTTCACTGAATATTATTTATTTTTCGGCTGTTTATATGGCAGATGGCTACGGCTATGGCGTCGGCTGTGTCATCCGGTTTAGGCAGGCGGTTTAGTTTTAGTATGTTTTTGGCCATAAGCTGAACTTGTTTCTTTTCCGCCCGCCCGTAACCGGTAAGCGCTTGTTTTACTTGAAGCGGCGTGTAACCGGCTATTTTAATTTTATTCTGCTGGAGAGTCAAAAGAACGGCGCCTCGCGCCTCGGCCACGGGAATAACCGTCTTTTGGTTTTTAAAATAGAAAATTTTTTCTACGGCGGCTTCTTTAGGATGATATTTCCTGATAATTTTTTCAATATCTCCGGCTATTTCTCCAAGCCTTTCTTCTTCGGATTTATTTTTAGAGGTTTCAATGTGGCCATAAGCCAAAGTTTTGATTCTATTGTCGCTTTCATTCAGAACCGCCCATCCGGTTATGGCTGTGCCCGGATCAATGCCAAGCACTCGTAAGTTAGAGGTTATCGTATATTTCTTCCACATCATCTTGTTCTTCTAACGCTCCAATTAATTTTTCGTATTGAGACTTGGTTTCAGCGTCAATTTTCATTGTATTCTTCGGCTGGTATTCGCCATCCTTAAGTTCGAAATTCCACATTACGCTTCCGAGCCCGCTCAATTTTACGCCGAATTTGGAAAGGATTGTTTTGATTTCTCCGACGGTTCGGTTTTTATTGTCCGTAAGAGTTTTAACGATCATCATTATTCCGCCCGGACCGAAGGCTTCATAAATAATTTCTTCAATGGTTCCATCCTTAAGTTCTCCCGTTCCGCGCTTAATCGCCCGTTCGATATTGGCATTCGGCATATTGAACTCGCGCGCCTTTTCAATCGCCAAACGCAGTTTGAAATTAGCGTCCGGATTTCCTCCGCCGTCGCGCGCCGCTATAGCGATGGGTTTGGCGAGTTTGGTAAAAATCTGGGCGCGTTTGGCGTCCTGAAGTCCTTTTTTATGTTTAATTCCCGCCCAGTGCGAATGTCCGGACATAGATTTAAAAAGGTTTTTTCTATCCGCAGTCTAGCATTTAACGCGATTATTTTCAAGGAACTGCCGGATGAATAAATAGTTTTTATATAAATTTCCAAAACAGCATGTTGATGCCGTAATTCATTTTATTCCAAAAAGTCTCTCCTAATTTTACGGCCCAATGTTTTTCTTCGCGAGACTCGGTAAAAGCGTAAAAATTTCCCGCCTCTTTAATTTTTTTCGTCCCCAATACACGGCTTTCTTTTCCCCAAGAATCAGGCATTTTTATTTTGGAATTATAGCCAAGGAGTCGAACGCGGTTAATTTCTTTATTTCGCCAATAAGAATCAGAAGAACTTTTTCCCAGGCTGGCCAGGATTTCTTCATCGGAAACGGGCTTTATAATTTCTTCCGGCGCTGGAGCTTTTTCATTTTCCGAGGGAAGGGGCGGATTCTCCGCCGGATTATTTCCTTTCACGTTAGCCTGTGTTTTTGACCATTCCCAGTTCGTATCTTCTTTTTCATAAATCTCGTCCTCCTCCAGTTTATTTTTCGATCGGTCGTATTTGATTTTTTGGACGGATTTTCCGGCCGGATCGCGGAGTTCGATTTTAGTTTTAGTGTTATTTAAAGTAAAAGCGCAAATATCGCGCGTCAGTTTTTTGGTTTTTCCGGCTTTAATTTCAAAATTTTTCCGGATCGGATGATTGTATAAATTTTCCCATCCGGTAGCGATGCTCCAGTTTTTAAGATTAATTTTTTTCTTGGATTTATTTTGAATTTCAATCCACTCATTGTCAGTGTCGTTTCCTTTGGGATTGGGCGAAATGCTTTTAATTCTGATTTTCGGCGCTTGATATTTTTTTACTTTAACGGTGAAATCATAAATTTTATCTTCGCCATTGCCGGTAATTTTCAAACTGGCCTGATATGTTCCGGTTTTTTCATATTTATGGCGAGTAGTTTCTAGATAACTTTTGTGTCCATCGCCGAAATCCCAAATGAATTTCTGGACGTTTTTATCGGCATCAACTTCAAAATTAGCGTACATGCCGGCGTATATATTTTCGTCCGTTTTAATTTTACCGGATAAAATATTATCAAATAAATTTTCCTTTCCCGGAGTTGGTTTTGAAGTCCATCGCCAGGACAAACCGTCGAAAGCGTATGCCATATCTTCTTCGGCTGATTCAGAAAAAGAAACTTCCGAGACAATTTTTTCATCAGGGCTAAGTAAATAAATCGATTCATCGGAATTATTTACGGGA
>CAZEYB010000028.1:0-8900 GCA_964516165.1 uncultured Bdellovibrionales bacterium
TATAATTTATACCAAATATCCAATTTTATAAATACTAATATTTTATCCGGAAATAATTCCAATGCACTTATATATGGGTTTACCGATACTCAGGGATATTTTATCAATGATTCATATAAAAATTTTATTCCTGATTTTTATGGGTATCTTTTCGCGTGTTTATCACGGCAAGGAAAGGCTTATGAAAATATGAAAAAACTGGGAGTCTCTTATATTATTTTTAGCTCTGATACATATCCACTTTGCTCTGCGGGTGATACGAAATTCATTACTTGCCAATCTCGGAATAATTTCAGGGTTTTCATAAACAAATATGGCGAGTTGATTCATAAAGATGGAGGATTCGAGTTATATATTTTGAAATAAAAGAGCTACGCTTCTATCTTCACTTCTCCCTGCCTTAAAACCACCGGCTCGCCGTTTTTAAACCAGACGAGGGTGGAAGGCAGAGAATTAAGCCGGCCACCGTCGATGTAAATATTCACTTGGCCGCCAAAATATTTTTTGACTTCTTCTATGGTTGAAGCCGGAAAACTTCTTTCCAGATTGGCGCTGGTGGAAATAAGCGGGCCAGTAGCTTTGATCAATTCTCTTAAATCAGCTCTTGCCGGCAGGCGGAAAGCCAAAGTATTAGCGCCTCGGTGGAGATAATGAAATTTAGCGCTTGAGCAAGGCAGAATGGCGCTCACTTTTCCCGGCCAGACTTTTTCTAGAATCTTTTTAACTTTCTCGTCTGTTTCAATTCCGAACAAGGCTAAATCTTCAATGTCTGCTATTAAAATAATCATCGGTTTGCTCGTCTTTCTTTGTTTAATTTGATAAATTTTTTCCACCGCGGTTTCCGAAAGCGCTTGGGACGAAAGGCCGTAAATCGTGTCGGTGGGAATAACGGCTACCTTTCCTTCAAGAAGTATTTTCTTAGCGTCAGTTAAATTTTTAGAAATTTTTTCCATTGGGCTAGTATGCTATAAAAAGCTCTTTTTTGCAAGATTTTGCCTATTTTTTTGTAATATAGTACGATTGGGATATATGGATTCCGACGTTGAAGAAATAAAAAACCGTTTGAACATAGTGGATGTTCTGGGAGAATATATCCGCTTGGACAAGGCAGGGGCTAATTTCAGAGCGGTCTGCCCTTTTCATAATGAAAAAACGCCATCTTTCATGGTGAGCGAAGAAAAGCAGATTTGGCATTGCTTCGGCTGCGGGAAAGGCGGAGACATTTTCGGCTTTGTCATGGAAATGGAAGGTTTGGAATTTCGGGAAGCGCTTAGACTGCTGGCGGAAAAAGCCGGCATTCAGCTTAAATCTTATAACTCCAAAGAAACCGAGAAAAAAAACCGGACTCTGGAAATTTTGGAGTTGGCTACTAAATTTTACGAAGTCCAGCTTTGGAAAGGGGATGGAAAAGTTAAAATTTTAAAATATCTGAGAGAACGCGGGCTTCGCGATCAGACTATAAAAGAATTTCGGCTGGGCTATGCTCCGCGCGGCTGGCGAAACGTACTGATTTTTTTGACTAAGCGAGGATATAAAATAGAAGAAATTGCCAAAACCGGCCTTCTTGTTCAAAAAACAACAAACAGCGGACAGAGAACAGCGTCTTCTGATAACTACTATGATCGTTTCCGCGACCGAATTATTTTTCCCATTGCTGATTACTCAAGAAAAATCGTGGGATATTCGGCGCGCGTGGCTCCCGGAGGAGATGAGTCGCAAGCTAAATACGTCAATACTCCCGAAACCGAAGTTTACCATAAAAGCCGGATTCTTTACGGCGTCGATAAAGCCAGAAACGATATAAAACAAAAAAATTGGATAATGCTGGTGGAAGGCAATATGGACGTTATCGCCGCTCATCAAGCCGGGATTAGAAATACAGTGGCGGTTTCCGGGACAGCGCTTACCGAAGATCAGGTCAAAATAATAAAAAGATACACGCCCAATGTTAAGATGTTTTTTGATATGGACAACGCCGGAGATATCGCTACCAAAAAAAGCGTGAAATTATGTCTGGCGAGCAATATGTCGGTGAAAGTAGTCGATCTTCCCAAAGGGAAAGACGCAGCCGATATCGCCCGGGAAAATCCGAAGAATTTAATCCAAGCGATTAAAAATTCTTTGGAAGCGATGGAGCATTTTTTCGAAAAGACTTTTTCCCGATTCGATGGAAATAAGGTGGAAGGCAAAAAGAAAATAACTGAAGAGCTTTTAGACATCATCTCCAGCGTTGAAAATTCAGTGGAAAAAAATCATTGGATAAAAAAATTGGCCGAAAAGCTGGAAATCTCCGAAACGGCATTGACGGATATGCTCAAAAAGATTAGTCTTAGAGGCAGAATAGAAAAGGGGAAAAAAGATAGCTTAAATGAGGAGACCAGTTCTATAAGCGGACTATCTAAATTGGAAATACTTTTAGGTGAACTTATCGGGCTCATTCTCGTTTCCGGCGAGGTTTGGCGGGCGGCGGAGAAAGAAATCTCCGGCGAGGATGGCTTAATCAAAGACAAGCTCTTGAATCGGATGATGAAAAAAGGGAAAGAGTTAAATTACAGCTTTGACGCTTTAGTCGGTAAATTAGGCGATGATCAGGAATTAAAAACTAAAGCGGAGCAGCTTTTTTTTCAGAAAAAATATCAGCTGGATTTGAATAATAATTTAGTCGAGGTCATTCTTGACGATCCGCTAAAAGATTTCAGAGCCTGCCTTAAAGAGATAAAAAAGGAAATTAAAAAAGAAAAATTAACGCGTTTAGCCTCCGACCTTAAAATGGCCGAAACCAAAAAAGATGAACCTAATGTGATTTTTTTAAGGCAAGAATTCAATAAAATTTCCAAGGAATTGACGGAACTTATCAAGGGGGATATTTAGAAATTCTCCCGCGGAACTCAAGTTAAAAAATATGGCGAAAGCAAAAAAAACCAAGAAAGGAAAGATTCAGAAAAGACATCCGGATAAGAAAAAGAAAAGAAAAGGCTTGATAAAAAAGAAAAAACGGATAGACAGGAAGAAATTCAGAAACAAGAAAAAAGACGGGAAAAAGTGGCGGCTGGCAAAGCGAGAGGCGAAAAAAAATCAAAGGAAGAAAAAAATAAGACGGAAAAAATATTCCGCGGACAAGACGGAAACCGCGAATAACGATGTTATTTCCGAACTTGTTTATCGTGGAAAACAAAGGGGATTTATAACCGAGGATGAAATTCTTCATGTGATTCCCGACGCAGAAAGAGAAATTGCCCAACTGGAAGAACTTTATGAGAAATTAGAAAAGCAAAGCATTAAAGTTATCAGTTCCGACGAAATACTCAAGATGGAAACGGATAAGATTTCCGAGCAGCTGGAAAAGCAGAAAAAAAGCAAAAGAAAAGGGAAAAAAGACAGTCTGGACATTATTGTAAGCGATGATGTTTCATCGGATTTGGTTCAAATGTATCTTAGAGAAATCGGGCGGGTGGATCTTTTAACCACCGAAGAGGAAATCTCTCTGGCCAAAAAGATTGAAAAGGGAGATCTCATGGCCAAGCAGAAATTGACCGAGGCTAACTTGCGCCTTGTAGTGAGCATCGCTAAAAAGTATGTGGGAAGATCGCGCAATTTAAGCCTTTTGGATTTGATCCAAGAAGGCAATATCGGACTTTTCCGAGCCGTGGAAAAATTTGATTATAGAAAAGGCTATAAATTTTCCACTTACGCCACTTGGTGGATAAGACAAGCGGTAACACGGGCTTTGGCCGACCAATCCCGAACTATTCGCATCCCGGTCCATATGGTGGAAACTATCAATAAGTACACTCAAATAAACAGGAGACTGGTTCAGGATTTAGGACGGGAGCCTTTGCCGGAAGAAATGGCGGTGGAAATGGGGCTGGATGTGGATAAGATCAGACACATCATGAAAATTTCCCAGGAAACCGTATCTCTGGAAACTTCCGTGGGGGATTCCGATGATGATTCAGTTTTGGGAGATTTTATCGAGGACACGGAAACAGTCATGCCGAACCAGATAGCTTCCAGAAAAATGCTCAAAGAGCATGTCTCGGAAATTTTAAAGGATCTTACTCCCCGCGAGCAGAAAATATTGAAAATCCGCTTTGGTCTGGAAGACGGAGTGATGCACACTTTGGAAGAAGTGGGACAGGAGTTTGGCGTTACCCGGGAAAGAATCCGCCAGATCGAAGCTAAAGCGCTGGAAAAAATTCGCGATCACCGGACTATTAAAAAATTAAGAGACTATTAATCGCTGTGTTTTTTGGATTTTTCCGCGGTCCCTATGCGGAAAAGCGGCGATGTAGTATAATGCGCGTATGGAGACAGTAATGAAAGCGGACATTTTCTTTTTTATTTTTTCTGTCGCTTTAGTAGTGCTGACGATATTAGCCTCTGTTGTCCTGTTTTATTTTATTAAAGCAAGCCGAAGTCTCTATCTGATTTTAAAGAAGTTACAGGAGCATTTCAAGGAGTCAGAGGAATATGTTGCCGATCTTAAAGAAAGGCTTGAGGGCAACTTTATTTTCCGGTTGTTCTTTCCTCTAGCGCGCAGAAAAAAACATAGAAAAACGATAGAAGGCGATGAAAAAATAATTTAATTATTTTTTTAATAAACTTTATGAAAAAGAAAACAAGCAATTCGAAAGCGCTGAAACTGGCTGTGCTTGGCGCGAGTTTAGCCAGTGTCGCGGCGACGGCCTACTTCTTTTTTGGACCGAAAGGCAAGAAGCATCGACAACAAACAAAGGCGTGGGCCATCAAAATGAAAGGAGATGTCGTGGAGAAACTTGAAGTGGCGCGTGAAATAACGGAGCCGGTCTATCGGGAGATTATTGACACAGTGACCGAAGAATACAAAAAAGGAAAAAAGGCCAGTCTGCCGGAGATTGAAACGTTAGCTCAAGATCTTAAGAAACACTGGAAGTCAATAAGCAATCTGGCGATTGCCGCCAAACGAAAAGTGGTTAAAGACGCTTCCCTGGTGGCTGATGCCGCCAAGAGAGCGAATCGCTAAAAATCATTGATTTTTCTGTAATACAAAAACAAGGTCTTAAACAGACCTTGTTTTTGTTGTTCCGTCCGCGCGACACTCTTTACCGGATAGTATTTAGATCTTTGATACTTTGACGGCGTTTGGTCCTTTCGGACTTTCGCTTACTTCGAACTGAACCTTGTCTCCTTCTTTCAATTCTTCAAAGGTTACGCCTTGAAGTTCTTTTGAATGAAAGAATAGATCCTTGTCATTTCCCTCGCGAGAAATAAAGCCGAATCCACGTTCGGACACCAGCTTTTTGATCGTTCCTTGTTCCATTACGATGAGTAATAAATTATAAATTAACGCGTACCATATAATGCTGCAAAAAAGTTCGACCAATCTTTAACTGCATGCTTATTGGAGCTTGCAATAATAATAGAGCATTTACCCGTGTTTGTCAAATAAAAATGTCATTCAGGGTCTTCTCTAAAAGCGCTTTGCTGGCTTCGCGCAAATAAAATTTCCTGATATTTTCGAATTTTCCCGGTATTTCCATTTTTCATTTCATAGGTTTAGGTTACTTTATTTTAATTGAATATTGCTTATTTGACTGCCGAAATAATATCAGTGTAGTAACTTTTTTCACCGATTAGGATTTCCGAGGTATAGCGCATCGGGTCATTGGCGAAAGACGCGCCAGTAAAGAATATTTTTTCCGCGCCGTTTTGCAAAGCTTTGATGACGCTGCTTTTAAGCCTATTCACATTCTCTTTGACATTGTTTCCTTGGACATTTTCTGCTTCAGTTACCCAGATCGGTTTGGTAATTTTATAATTGGCCAACAGATTTTTGTAAGCGGTGACATTCATGTCCCCAGCGCTGAGCGCGGCCGGATCATTCTTATCTTGATTGGGACCAGACAGACAATGGATATTGGCAATGTCAAAGGAATCGGTAATTTTAGGAGTGGCTAAAACTTTTTCCCAATATTTTACAAATTCACTCTGCATCCCGGCTGGAGCCGCAATCAGCACCTGGGCATCGTTACTGGCTGATTTAATGGCCGGGTAGGATTTCTGCAAGAGTTCCGCGTAGTTTTCAGGTGTGCCGAGATAAAAGACCATCCCTCCTTCGCTTTTGGGATCTTTGGTCAGATCCGGCTCGTTGCCAATCTCGTAATGCAAAACAGGAAACAGCAGTCCCTTCATATCATCTTTACCGTCACCGTCATATCTCTCTACCAAGGCCGTCAGCCATTTCTCGTAAGCTGGCCAATCATTGGGATTACAGCGGTAATAAGGCAAGCCCGGTGTTGTAAAATCACCTTTGCTTCTAGGCAGCATTTCATCGTTAGCGGAAACTTTACATTTATCTCCGTTGGTTTTCTGATCCCAGTCGGCAAAAGGGAAAATAGTAATAGAAATATTCAGGCTTCTTTTTTGCGCCTGACTGACCACTTCATCGGTGCCTGAAAAATCCAAAGGAGCGTTTTCGGTTTTTTGCATAACCCCCCAGACAAAATAACCAAAATTCGGACGAAACCAAGTTGCTCCTGTTTCCTCAATTTTTTCCAGGTCCATATTAAAAGCATCCCTTAAAAAACCAAATTTTCCGTCAACAGGAATTTTGCCATTAGAATTGTTTTTATTTCCGGCGCCTGTTTTAGTTTGGCTACTGGTTTCTTTTTTACCTCCGCAACCATAAAAAACAGTTAGACCGGCTATCAATACCGTTATGGTAAATATTTTTTTCATACTTTTATTATACCACGATATTCAGGATGTTTTTAAAGGGATTGCCGAGGCAATCCCTTTAATCCGGTCTTTATTGCATTCTATCGCAAACTCCATCCTTATTTTCATCAACAAAGTTTCCATTCTTGTTTTGGCCTCTCTGCCCTTGTCCGTTACCGTTGCCTTTTCCATTTCCCTGGCCCAATCCGAGTTCTTGGCGAATCTTATTGGCCTCATCAGTCTTGCCTTCTTCCATCAGTTTATGCATTTCGGAAAAGCGCTTAAAATTTCCCTCGTTAATAACTTCCGTAACGCGTCCTTTCCCGTTCATTAGATTTTTCCAAGATGAGTAGTTATTGTTTTCAAAAGCTTTTTCCATTTGCGCGTGCCTTTCAGGGGTGTAATTTGGACCAGTCTTGCTGGTATCTCCCCGATAAGCCAATACTCCCGTCGAATAGGCAGCCGCTCCCGCGATTGCCAGGCCGAGAACTCCCAATACAATGCCTTTTTTTAACATATTTTTTTCTAATTTATTAATTATTTATTGCTAGCATAATATATAAACGGATGCTTTTAAAAAAGTTTTCATTTGCCATTTATCATTCGTCCATTTCCCATACCCCTGCCTGCCCAGGGACGAATCTCTTGAGCCTTAAAATTACCTCCGTCTTTTTTTTCTCCGATTATTTTAATCATTTTATTCTGAGAAATATTGGCCGATGGCTTGATTAATGTTTTCTCATCAAGGCTGATATCCCACCTTTTATCATTCAAATCTTTAATTTCTAATTTATTTTTTGCGGCTAAGATGATAGTTCCGGCCAAAAAACCTTTTGCCGGCCGCATCCACTGCGATTCCTTTGTAACCAGCATATGCTGCCTGTAAAAAGGAATTTTTTCCGTTAATTTAGAATTAAGCCTCCCGCCAAAACCAAAAAACAGTGCGAATGATCCAAAAACTGCGATACCTCCCGCGGTTATTAACAATATTTTAGGCCAGCTGTAGCGATAGCCGGTTTCGGTTTTGCGAATTTCAAAAAAGGCGGCCGCTAAAAAGATAGCAATCGGAATTATCCAAAAATACGGAAGGATTGAAAGAAAATACGAAAATCGGCCTTGATGCGTAAAACGATACAAATCCCAATCTAAATTTTTGGCATTATCAAAAATAATAGAGAAAGAAAGTGCTGCTAGAATTAAGACGGTTGCAAAAAGTAGCCACAAGCCGTATTTTTTCATCAAATATTTCCACCCCGGTTCGGGAGCAATATGCTGTTTCTCTATTTTTTCAATTGTGTCTTGAATTAAATTTTTCATGTAGTTAAAAACAATTAATATTTTGTTCTTTCATTTTTTTAACCAATAATTTCCTTCCTCGTCTGATTAATGTCGCGACAGAACTTTTAGGTTTTTTCAAAATATCCATAATTTCTTCATATTCTTTTTCTTCAATAAACCGCAATATTAAAATTTCTTTATACATCAGAGGCATATCTTGGATGCATTTTTTTACTTTTTTCACGCAATCCTTATCCATAATATCTTTTTCAATATGGACACTGGACTTAATCATTTTTTCCCATTCGTAATCTTCCATCGCGTTTGTTTGAGGACGCGCGCTTGTCTTTCGGAAATAGTCAACAACGTGATTATGGGCGATACGATATGCCCAGCTGGAAAATTTCAAAGTCTCGCTATATTCATTTAGTTTTTGATAAATTTTGATAAACACTTCCTGGAGCAAGTCGTCGATATCATCTTTGGGAAGTTGGGAAATTCTGCGGATATAGTGAAAAAGCGGTCCTTGATACCGTTCTATCAAAATCCCGAAGGATTCAGGATCTTCTTTTGATAATTCAATTAAATCAGCATCCGTAGCCGCTTTTCGCTTATCCATAATCACAATGGTACCATATATAATACGTTTAACGCATTAATTATTTTCACTCCGCTATTTTTGGTTCCGAAAAAGCAAAAAACCACCAAAAAAGGTGGCAATCTCACAATGGCTCCGAACGCTGAACGAAATCCGCCTGCCCGCCCCCGCTTTTTCGCCGCCGCCGAATTTCGTGCCCCGCAAAGCGGGGCGCGCCACATTAAAATTTTACCAATCGTCTCAAAAATGATATACTAAGATTATCTTATGGAGTTACTAACAAAAACAATTGAAAAAACCTTTTTAAATTTAAAACCTCGCGAGGAGT
>CAZEYB010000029.1:0-8528 GCA_964516165.1 uncultured Bdellovibrionales bacterium
CATGCAGGCGGTCGGCAAGGCGGCCGGCGCGGTAGTGAGCGAAGTGCGCGCCCAGTTTAAAAATAGGCCCGGCATCATGAACGGCACGGAAAAACCGGATTACGGGAGCACGGTGGATATAGTGACTCGCGCGGCCATAAAAGAGATGATTTTTCCCGCCTTAATACCGGTTGTCTCGCCGATTTTAGTTGGTTTTATTTTGGGAATTCAAGCTCTGGGGGGACTGCTGGTGGGATCGATTATTACGGGAATTTTCGTGGCCATTTCTATGACGAGCGGCGGCGGCGCGTGGGACAACGCCAAAAAATATATTGAAAGCGGAAATTTTGGCGGTAAGGGATCTTTTGCTCATCAGGCGGCGGTAACTGGCGACACGGTCGGCGATCCGTATAAAGATACCGCCGGGCCGGCGATCAACCCGATGATAAAAATTCTGAATATCGTGGCTTTATTAATTGTCGGTCTGTTAGTATAGAAATATAGGACTTACGCGTAGGTTCCAAAATAATTTAATAGCATGATAAAAAAATTGCCTAAATCTCAAATCGAATTTGAAATTATTGTTTCATGGAACGATTGGAAAAAGTATTTGGATATGGCGGTCAGCGAGGCTTCGCAAGAAATTAAAATTTCCGGATTCCGCCCGGGAAAAGCCCCGAGGAACCTAGTGGAACAAAAAGTGGGAAGGGCGGTTATTTTAAATAACGCGGCGGAGAAAGCGGTTAAAAAAAGTTACGCGGAATATCTTATGAAACTTTCCAAAAGCGAGAAACTGGAAGTTATCGGAAGACCGAAAGTGGAGTTGGCTGGAATTGAAGAAGGCCGGGAATTAAAATATAAAGCGACGGTTTCTGTCATGCCGGAAGTCAAAGTCGGGTCCGGTTATGTGAAAGGCATAAAAAAAATCAATAAAGATTTCGAGGGAAAATCCAGCGCGGCGGACGAAACGGAGTTGGAACTGGAATTGGAAAAATTGGCGGCCGGCCGAATAAAACTTGTGACGGTGAGAAGAGAGGCGAGAACTAATGATGGCGTGGTGATAAACTTTGATGTCTTAATGTCCGGATTGCCGATTGAAAATGGAAGCAGCCGGAATCATCCGCTGATTATCGGAAAGGGTATGTTTATTCCGGGGTTTGAAGAACAGATAATCGGAATGAAAGAAGGGGATAAAAAAGAATTCGCGCTCACTTTCCCGGAAAATTATCACGAAAAAGATCTGGCTGGAAAACCAGCCGTTTTCCGGGTGGAAATAAAATTGGTACAAGAAAGACAAATGCCGGAAATCAATGACGCTTTCGCTAAGTCGCTTGGCGACTTTTCCGATCTGGAAGCGCTTAAAAAAAATATAAGAGAAGGCTTGGAACACGAAAATAAGCATAAACTAGAAAATGAGAAAAGAGTCGGTTATATTGAAGAAATAATAAAAAATAGCGAAGCGGAACTGCCCGATGTGCTTGTGAGGGAAGAAATTTCAAGAATGATATTGGAACTGGAATCGCGATTGGAGCCTTTATCCATGAAACTGGACCAGTATCTGGAAAAAATCAAAAAAAGCAGGGAGGAATTGGAAAAAGACTGGGAGCCGCAGGCGAGAAAAAGAATAATCTCCGCGTTATCTTTGAAAGAGATAGCCCAAAACCAAAAATTGGAAGCAACATCCAAGGAAACGGAAGAAGAGATGAACAAAACGCTTGAATATTACAAAAATGTCAAGGATGCGGAGAAAAATATCGATATGGGGAAATTGTATAATTACTGCAAGAATATAGTGGAAAATGAAAAAGTGTTCAAGTATCTGGAAAAACTTTAATTCATTAAAAAATATTATGAGAAACCAGTATTTAATTCCTACTGTGATTGAGAAAACCAGTTATGGCGAAAGAGCTTACGATATTTATTCGAGGCTTTTAAAGGATCGGATAATTTTTTTAGGCGGACCGATTGACGATATGACGGCTAACAGCGTTATCGCGCAACTTTTGTTTTTAGCTTCGCAAAATTCCAAAGAAGACATTAAACTTTATATTAATTCTCCGGGGGGCCAGGTTACTTCGGCTCTGGCCATATATGACACGATGCAATATATTCAGCCGGATGTATCGACAATCTGCGTTGGAATGGCGGCTTCAGCGTCGGCTTTGCTTCTGGCGGCCGGAAAAAAAGGGAAAAGAATGATTTTGCCCAACGGAGAAGTGCTGATCCATCAAGTGATGGGAGGAGCCCAGGGACAGGCGACTGATATTGATATTCACGCTCGGCATATTCTCAACATAAAAAAACGTCTCAATGAAATAATGGCCAAGCACGCGGGTCAGCCGCTCGATAAAGTGGAGAAGGACGCGGAGAGAGATTATTTCATGAGCGCTGAAGAAGCGAGAAATTATGGCATTGTTGACAAAATTATAAAAAAGTAGAAGCAGTGTGAAAAAGACAAAAATCGCCTTTTATATATTATCGCTCATTGTAATATCAAACGGAATTTTTATCCGTTTTTGGCATTTGGACACTATTCCGCCGGGGATACATTACGACGAAGCTTTTAACGGCTTGAATGCTATTGGCGCTGATGAATCCGGCCATTACCGCATGTTTTATGCGGAAAATTTCGGCCGGGAAGGACTGCATATAAACGTCATCGCTTTCTTCATTCAACTGTTTGGAATTTCCAATTTCAGCCTCCGGCTGGCTAACGCTTCTTGGGGAGCGCTTACCCTGATCGGTTTATTTTTTCTTTTGAAACAGCTTAAATTTTCTCCGCTGGCTGTTTTGGCCGGAACTTTTATGCTGGCTTTTTCTTTCTGGCATCTGGATTTTTCCCGAACGGCTTATCGCGGAATTATGGTTCCTTTGCTCGAAATTTGGATTTTTTATTTCTTTCTTAAAGGACTTGAGGCCGTCCGTCACAAGAATTTTTACTTTATCATTTCGGCGATTTTGCTTGGTCTCGGTTTCTACACTTATATCGCTTTCAGAATATTTCCGCTAGCCGTGATAATTTTGGCGATAGCCTATCTTTTGACGCGGAAAGAATTTTTAAGAAACTATTGGAAAAGCGCGTTAATCTTTTTTCTGGTATCGCTCATAGCGGCCGCTCCGATACTCATTTATTTCACCTCTCACAAAAAAGATATGATCGGAAGGAGCGAAACAGTTTCCATTTTCGATGATCCGGCTACTCCATGGACCGTGTCCTTTAAAAAAAGTTTTGTTGACCATATGGGAGCTTTTTTTATTCACGGCGATAATAATCCCAGATATAATTATAATAGCCAGCCTCTTTTGCCGCCGGTTTGGCAATTGTTTTTTTTCTTGGGATTTATCATAAGTTTTAAAGAAATTATCGGCACTCTTTTGAAAAGACAGCCTTCCGAATGGTTTTACGTTTCAGTTTTAGCCCAAAGCACTTTTTGGATAATGTTCATTCCCGGCGTTTTGAGCATTGAAGGAATCCCGCATACTCTTCGGATTATCGGAACAATTCCTGGCGTCTTTATAATGGCGATACTGCCTCTCGAATATCTGCTGGATCGTCGCGGAAAAAGAAAACAATTATTTAAGGAAAATAAAATGAGCGGATGGCGGGTCAAAAACTTGAGTCTTTTAATTTTCGGAACAATTGTCTTAATGGCAATAAGCGGTCTGATCCAAAGCTATGTTTATTTCGGGGCTTGGGCAAAAGATCTGAGAACATTAGGAGGGTACGAAAAAAAATTATATGATTTCGGTCAATTAATTCGGGAACTGCCGGTGGAAAAGAATAATTATTTAATATTGACTTCCCAGACGGCGATAAGCGGCGATCATAAAGAATCCAGTTTTAAAACGACGGAGTATATCGCTTATCCGAAAATCAAAGAATATCTTTTTTTCAAGCCTATTTCGAAATCTTTCAGCGTCAATTGCGAAGAAAATATCCGAATAATTTTTTTTGAGAGCGACCGATGGCTTAGGGATCAATATGCCGTTCTTTGCCCCAATTTAAAAATCCGTTTTGCCGTTCCTAAGAACGGTCTTTACGGATTTTGGGTAATTGAAAATTGAAATGAAAAGGCAGTCATTTTAACATGGACAGCAAACTTTGTCCGGTCATATCTCGGGGCTTTTCTATTCCTAAAATATCAAGAATTGTCGGAGCGACGTCGCTTAAGAGTCCTGAAACGATCACGGGAGTTTCCGGACGAGGTTTTTCCGAGTGATTGTTAGCGCTGATGTACCAGAGGGGAACGGGATTGGTTGAGTGTTCCGTGTTTTTTTCTCCCGTGTGGACATTAGTCATTTCTTCCGCGTTGCCATGGTCGGCCGTTATCAACAAGCGGCCGTTTTTTATTAGCACGGCTTTAATAATTTTTTCCAGGCATTTATCCACTGTTTCAGCGGCTTTTATGGCCGCTTTTTCAACGCCAGTATGGCCGACGATATCAGTGTTGGCGAAATTGACCAAAATGAAATCGTACTTTTCTCTTTCGATGTTTTCAATCACTTTTTGGGTGATTTCTCGAGCGCTCATTTCGGGAGCTTCGTCAAAACTGGAAACATCTTTGGATGGAACGATGATACGGTCTTCATTTCTAAAAGGTTCTTCTTTTCCGCCGTTGAAAAAGTAAGTAACATGGGCGAATTTCTCGGTTTCGGCGATTCTAAGCTGGTTTAAATTCAACTCGCTTAAAATTTTTCCCAGGGACTCTTTGATTTGAATTGGCGGGAAAACAATTTCCACCGGAAGGCTCTTTTCATACTGGGTCATAGTCGCGAAAAACAG
Organism: uncultured Bdellovibrionales bacterium; assembly: GCA_964516165.1. GTDB lineage: Bacteria > Patescibacteriota > Minisyncoccia > Moranbacterales > UBA2206 > CAZEYB01. The sequence goes on from CAZEYB010000029.1 coordinate 4,763, forward strand.
ATTTTTGAAGTTTCGCGCCGGAAACTTGGAAAAGCTGGGAATGACGAATGACTTCGTAAGCTGTCTGGCGCGGTCTTCCCGATAATTGAAAAATATAATGGAATCGCCATCTCTGATCTGTCCTGTCGGAATGCCTTGGTTTACGACAACGGCCGGTTCGATATATTCGTCAAAAATTTCTTTTTTGTAAGATTCTTCAAAATATTTTTCCAGATCTTCAATTTTATTTCCCACTCCGTTTACCATAGCGTCGTAAGCTTTTTTCACGCGGTCCCAGTTATTATTCCGATCCATGGCGTAATATCTTCCCGAAATAGAAGCGATTTTTCCAATTCGATATTTTTTCATCCTTTGAAGCAATTCTCTGATTGATTCAATCCCGGAAACGGGAGCCGAATCCCGTCCGTCGGTAAAAGCATGGATGAAAACTTTTTCCATTTTTTGATCCCGCAAAAATTCGAGCAGCGCATATAAATGATCCACGCTGGAATGGACCGTTCCTTTCCCGATAAGACCCATAAGATGAACAGCGCCGTTGCTTAATTTAGCGCTCGCCACGGCTTTCAAAAGAACCGCGTTCTTAAAAAACTGGCCGTCTCGAATGGACATGGTAATACGGGGCATATTTTGATAAATCACTTTGCCGAGGCCGAGCGTCATGTGACCCACTTCCGAATTGCCCGGCTCTCCCCAGAAAAGGCCCACGGAAATGCCGGAAGCCTGAAGCGCCAAACGCGGATAATATTCATCCAGTTTTTTGATATTGGGAAGGCTGGCTTTAAAAATAGCGTTGCCTTCATTTTTTTTCCCCAATCCCCAACCATCTAAAACAATTAGCACTATCGGCTTAGGCCGATTTTTTGAAATCGAGTTTTCCATAAGGAGACGGTTAATTTAAATGGCATGTCCGAATAAATGATAACATTTTATCCTTTCTTTGACAAAAAAGGATGGTTGAAGTAGTATACACTATGTATAAAGTTTTATTAATTTATTTAAATCGAGGCTAATTGATAAACTCTTCGGCGCTTTTTTGATTAAAAATACACTTTCATGATTTATCAATTGAATAGAAAAAAATATTATGGAAATCAGCTTGACAATTATTATTGTTGGTGTTTTAACCTTGATTTTGGGTTCGATTTTAGGTTACTTGGCGCGTCAGACCATCGCTAAAAAACAGCTTCATACCGCTGAAGGCAAAGCTTCCAACTTGGTTCATGAATCAGAAAAAAAATCGCAGGAAATCATAATTTCAGCTAAGGACAAGGCGGTAAATATATTGGAAGAAGCCAAGCAAAAAGAGCAGGATCGCGAAAATCAGATCATGCGTTTGGAGGAAAGATTGGAAAAAAGAGAGATTACTTTGGATAGGAAAATGGAAGAAATAGAACGGGGAAGGGTCATTCTTGAAAAGAAAGCGGAAGAAATAAGGCGCGTTAGAAAAGAAGTGGACGAAACTAAAAAGCAGGAATTGAAACGGCTGGAAAAAATCGCCGGTCTGGGAAAAGAACAGGCTAAAAAGATATTGCTTCAGCTGACTGAAGAAGAAAATCGCGACTATTTGGCCAAGAGAATGAAAGAAATGGAGGTTCAAGGAAGAGAAGGGCTGGAAAAAAAAGCCAAGGACATAATGACTCAAGCTATTCAGAAATACGCCGGTTCTCACGCGGCCGATGTTACCACCAGTATGGTGAGTATTCCTTCGGATGAAATAAAGGGCCGGATTATCGGGAGAGAAGGCCGGAATATAAAAGCGCTGGAACGTCTGACCGGCATTGAAATCATCGTGGACGATACTCCGGAAGCCATCATTATTTCCGGTTTTGATCCGATTCGCCGCGAAATAGCTAAAATTGCTTTGGAAAAACTCATCACTGACGGACGAATCCATCCGACTAAAATTGAAGAAGCGGTGGAATTTGCCAAGAGCGAAGTTAACAATAAAATTCGGGAAGCCGGCGAAGCGGCGGCTTATGATGTGGGAGTGGTCGGCCTCGACCCTAAACTTATCCATATTTTGGGAAGGCTCCGCTATCGAACCAGTTTCGGCCAAAACGCTCTCCTGCATTCTTTGGAAGTGGCTCATCTCTCCGGGGCGCTGGCCGCGGAATTGGGAGCGAATGTGATGCTGGCTAAAAAAGCCGGATTGCTCCATGATATCGGAAAGGCCGTGGATCATGAAGTTCAAGGCACGCATGTTGAAATCGGGATAAAAATTTTAGAAAAATTCCGAATCGGCAGGGAGATAATTGATGCTATGAAGTCGCATCATGAGGATTATCCTTTTGAAACGCCGGAGTCAATGATTATTTCCGCCGCCGACGCTATCTCGGCTTCCCGTCCGGGGGCCCGAAAAGATACGTTGGAAAATTATCTGAAAAGATTGGGAGATTTGGAAGCCGTGGCTAATTCATTTCCCGAAGTGGAAAAAAGTTACGCTATCCAAGCGGGAAGAGAAATCAGGGTGTTTGTAAAACCGGATAAAATCGATGATCTGGGAGCGATAAAACTTTCCCGTTTCATCGCCGATAAGATTGAAAAGGAACTGAAGTATCCGGGTGAAATAAAAGTAAATGTGATTAGAGAAGTAAGGGTGACGGAGTACGCGAGATAAACTGACAACTAATAACAGTCAACTAACAACAAAAGATTGAATTATTGTTTCTCGGTTATGAGTTTTAAGTTTTAGGTTGTCAGTTGTTCTTGTGGATAACTATATTTGCTTTATTTGAAACGAAAAATTACAATATAACTTAGAAATTTAATTTAGCCTAAACTAGAAAGGAAGGTGACATTATGGCCAGCCATATGAACAAAGACGCTTTAGTATCGGGCATTTCAGAAAAGACGGAACTTTCCAAAAAGGATATAGAAATGGTAGTTGATACCATGACTGATTTAATAACCAAGGCTCTAAAGAACGGAGAGAAAGTAACCCTTACCGGGTTTGGTACTTTTAGAGCTTCAAAAAGAGCGGCGAGAATCGGCATCAATCCTCAAACCAAAGAAAGAATAACTATTTCCGCTATGACTATTCCTAAATTTACAGCGGGGAAAGTCTTAAAAGAAGCGATAAAATAAATCTTTAATATAAAAGATAGGAACAAAATCCCATTGAAGAAAAGGGATTTTGTTATTTTAAATTGACTAACCGCGATTTTGCCGATAGTATTTAAGCAAACCGCGAATTTTTAATACGGAGTGTCGTATACCGGCAGTTGCCTCATCGGCGACCTCGGTCGCCAAGGCGGCGACCCGCCGAAGAGGCGGCGACCTCGGTCGCCAAGGCGGCGACCCGCCGAAGAGGCGGGTACAAGTGGTTTGGATAAACAAAATTTTATGTGGTATGCATATATTTTGGAAAGTTTAAAAAGTAGAAGATTATATGTAGGTAGCACGGATGGCTTGAAGAGAAGATTTAAAGAGCATAATGATGGCAGGGGCGGAAAATATACAAGCAAACAAGGAAAATTTAAGCTGATTTTTTATGAGGCGTATTTAAATAAGAAAGATGCTCAAAAAGCGGAAAAGTTTTTTAAAACAGGGTACGGAAGAGAAATCTTAAAGGATAAATTGGAGTTTTATTTTAAGAATAAATAATTAACGGGATGTGGTGTAGTGGCAGCACGAGTGCTTTGGGAGCATTTAGCCCGAGTTCGACTCTCGGCATCCCGACCAATCAAAACTTAACGATTTTTCAGGACGAGATGATTGCTCGCTCGCCCCGCCTTCGGCGGGTCTCGCTTCGCAAAAAGCCCTGTAT
>CAZEYB010000030.1:0-8452 GCA_964516165.1 uncultured Bdellovibrionales bacterium
ATTCCCATTTATGAAAAGCAAGGATTTGAAGCGGATGATGTAATTGGCACGCTGGCAGCTCAAGCGGAAAAAAATCCGCCGGCTGGCGGACTGGAGAATATAATCGTAACCGGCGATCTGGATACTCTCCAGCTGGTAAGCCCAAAAACCCAAGTTTATACGATGCGGCGGGGAATAACCGACTCGGTTATGTATAACGAAGAAAAAATCAGGGAACGCTACGGGCTCGCGCCCAATCAACTTAATGATTTCAAAGGACTCCGCGGAGATCCGTCGGATAATATTCCCGGAGTGAAAGGCATTGGAGAAAAAACTGCCGCCGAACTTCTTCTGAAATACCAAACTATCGAAAATCTTTATAAACACCTCGGAGAAATCAAAGGAGCCGTTAAAGAAAAATTAGAAAGGGACAAAATGCAGGCTTTTCAAAGCAAAAAACTGGCTACTATCCGGCAAGATGTTCCTTTAGAACTTAATTTGAATCAGGCCGAAACCCAGAGTTTTGACCGAAATAGATTGGTCGCTCTTTTTAGTGAATTAAATTTTTACAGTTTAATAAAAAGAATCCCTCAAGCCGATTCGAATCTACGAATGAAATCCGAATCTACAAATAATACAAATGAAAGAAAATCCACAGTCAAAGACTTTAAATATGAATGTATTTCCGAGGATAAGGCGGAAGAATTTTTTGGCATGCTCAGACAGCAGAAGGAAATCGCGTTTGCCATCAGAACCCTACCCCAACCCTCTTCTTCAAAAGGAGAGGAGAAGATTCTTGGAATCGCTTTTTCCTGGAAGGCCGGGCGCGCCGGATATGTCGTTTTCTCCGGCGAAGCCGGACAAATCTCAAATATTAAATCTGTTTTGGAAGATGAGACGATAAAAAAAGTCGGGTATGATTTAAAAAAAGATATAAAAGCGCTAGGCCAATGCGGGATAAAGCTCGAGGGAAAATTACGCGATATTATGATCGCGGCTTATGTTTTGAATCCGGGAGAAAGAATAGAATTTTCCAGGCTAGTGCTTTCTGAATTGGGCGAGGAGGTAATTTCCGGTAAAGAGAAAGGGCAATTAGGCTTGGAAATGGAACCGCCGCAGATGTTATCCGAGAAAATATGCCGGGAAGCCGATTACGCGCTGAAACTCAAAAAAATATATGAAGAAAAAATCAGAAGGATAAGCCTGGAACAAAAAAGCGAAAGGAATCTGGAAAAAATCTTTTGGAATATTGAAATGCCTTTGGTTAAAATTCTGGCCGACATGGAAATTCGGGGCGTGAAGCTCAATGCCGTCATTATGCGAGGCATCTCAAAAAAAATAGAGGGAAGAATTAAGAATTTAGAAGAAAGTGTTTATAAATTGGCCGGAACCGAATTTAATATAAATTCCTCCAGGCAACTGGCGGAAATTTTATTTGAAAAATTGAAGCTTCCGTCCGGAGACATTAAAAAAGGCAAAACCGGATATTCCACGGCCTCAAGCGAACTAGAAAAATTAAAAAACCAACATAAGATTATCGCTAAAATTGAAGAATACCGCGAGATTTTCAAACTGAAAACCACTTATTTAGACACTCTGCCTCTTCTCGTAGATAAAAATTCCAGAATTCATACCAATTTTAACCAAGCGGTGACGGCCACCGGCCGGTTAAGCTCATCCAATCCAAATCTTCAAAACATTCCTATCCGGACGGATTTAGGCCAGCTGCTCCGCGTAGCCTTTGAAGCAGAAAAGGGATGGCGATTAGTCAGCGCCGATTATTCCCAAATTGACCTCCGGGTGGTGGCTCATGCGAGCGGAGACGTTAAGATGATAAAACTTTTTCAGGAAGGGGAAGATATTCATCGCGCCACAGCCGCTGAAATTAATAAAATTCCTCTAAGCAAAGTAACGCAAAAATTAAGGTCAAACGCCAAGGCTTTGAATTTCGGCGTGATTTACGGAATGAGCGTCTTCGGATTTTCGCAGGCGGCCAATATTGAAAGAGAAGAAGCCAAGAAATTTATCAACGAGTATATGAAAAAATTTACCGGAGTGGCTGATTACATTAAAGCCACCAAGGAATTCGCCAAAAAAAACGGTTATGTTGAAACGGAGATGGGGCGCCGGCGCTATATTCCTGAAATTAATTCGCCCAATTTTCAAGTTGCCAACGCCGCGGAACGGATGGCTATCAATATGCCGATTCAGGGAACATCCGCCGATATCGTAAAACTGGCCATGATAAAAGTTTATGAAGAATTTGAAAATAATCCGGATGTCCGGATGATACTTCAAATCCATGACGAAATTATTTGGGAAGTGAAAGAAGATATCGCTCAAAAAGCGGCCGAAAGGATCAAAGAAATAATGCAAAACGTTTATAAACTCAAAGTGCCCCTGTCTGTGAATGTGAAAACGGGAGACAATTGGGGGGAGATATAATTATGCCGGAACTGCCCGAAGTGCAAACTATTATAAATGATTTGAACGAAAAAATTATCGGTGATGCTATCACTGATTTTTGGAGTGATTGGCCAAAAGCAATAAAGAATACAAATGAAAAAAATCCCGCCTCATCGGCGGATGAATTTTCAAAAAAAATTCAAAACCGGAAAATTTTGGGCGCGCGCAGAATCGGCAAAAATATTTTTATTGATTTAACCGGCGAGAAAACAATATATATTCACTTAAAAATGACAGGGCATCTTTTAGTAAAGAAGAAAGAAGTAGGAAGTAAGAAGAAAGAAGATTTTTTTGAGGATAGAGTCAATCAATATATTCATCACAAATTCTATTTGGGAAAAAATAAAACACTGGAATTTTCGGATCTTCGCAAATTTGGGAAAATTGTCTTATTGAATACAAAAGAAGTGGTCAGCTATAAAGATATTAAAACCTTAGGCGCGGATGCTATGAGCGTTGAGTTTACTTTTAAAAAATTCAGTGAGATTTTAAAAAATTATTCCCGAAGACCGATTGGAATTCTGCTTATGGAACAAAACTTGATTTCTGGCATCGGCAATATTTATCGGAGTGAAATTCTATTTGACGCGAAAATCAGGCCAACAAAGCGCGTTGTAAAAATAACCGGAAACGAACGCGAGAAACTTTATGTTTCCATCAAAAAAATTCTTAAAAAGGCTATTAAATACCGAGGAACTTCCGACAGCGATTACCGCGACACCGCCGGCGCCCCGGGGAATTATCAAAAAGTGATTTTGGTTTACCATCGGGAAAAACAAAAATGCCAAAAGTGTGGTACAATAATAAAGCGTTTAAAACTTGGGCAGAGAAGCGTTTTTTATTGCCCAGGTTGCCAAAAATAAAATTGATAATTAGCGAATATTTTTTTATGAGTCGCTCAAAAAAGGTGTTAGTGGCGATTATTGCCATAGTCTTAGTTGGCGCCGGAGCTTATTTTTTTACTAAGCCTGGGGGAAAAGTAAAACAGATTAATCTTAGCGGTGATCCATCAACAGAGAATGCCGGACCGGTTAATACCGGGCCAGTTAGCCCTATTTCAGGACTGTCCTGCGATAATTGGAATCGCCGCCCTTTTGCCATAATGCAGCCGGCTGATGTAACGGCTCGTCCGGCGGCCGGATTTTCCGACGCGGATATGGTTATTGAAATGCCTTGCATAACAGCTTCAATAACGAGGCTTATGGGCGTTTATATTTGCGGCAATCCAGACGATGTGGGATCAATGAGAAGTTCCCGCCATGATTATATCGCTTTAGCTAAAGGACTGGATGCGATTTTTGTCCATTGGGGCGGCTCGCATTTTGCCAAAGAAAAACTCAATGAAGGCGTGATTGACAATATGAATTGCAATAATGACGGAGGGAAATCAGCCGGACAATATTGCTATAGGAAAGAAGCCACCGGAACGATGCGAGGAGTGGACACCGGTTATGCTAAATTTTCCGAACTTCTAAAAGGCGCCCAGGATTTCGGCTATCGCCTGACAAATAATTTTTCTGGTTATCTTCATCAAGACGAGGCGCCAATCGACCAGCGTGGAAATGGCGGGCATCTGCGCGTCGCCTTTGCCGGACCGTTCGCGGCCGAATACGATTATGATAAAGAGTCCAATTCATATAAAAGAATCTGGGGAAATGAAACCGATACCGATCGCAATAATGGCCAGCGCCTCGCGCCTAAAAATGTTGTCGTGATGATTGCCGCTTCAGAACAAATTGAAGGGCAATATAATAACGTCCAGATTGGCGATCCTTGGTATGACACTTCCGATTCCGGTCCAGCCCGGTATTATATGAACGGGCAAGAATATTCCGGCGCTTGGAAAAAGGATAAATCAAAATTGGAAAGCAAATTGTTTTTTTACGATGAGTCCGGGCAGGAAATAAAGTTCGTTCCGGGGCAAATCTGGGTGGAAGTGCTGGAACCGGGGCAAAACCTGCGCTGGACGCCGGCAGTGTAAGAAGCAAGAATAAAGAATAAAGAAGAAAGACGAAATTCATGATTATCTTTTTGTATGGCGATGACTCGTTCAGATCGCATCAAAAATTATCAGAAATCAAAGCAAAATATCTTGCCAGCGACAAGTCCGGTTCCGGACTGTCTGTTTTCGACTCCGAAGAAGAGAGCGATATGGCCCAAAAAATCAGCCGTGTCTTGAGCATGCCCAATCTTCTGGCGCCTAAGAGGTTGATGATAGTTAAAAATGCAATTTTAATTTTGCCGGACCGGGAACAAAAAGAAATCTTGGATTGTCTTAAAAATAATTTAGACAATCTGGCTGGTGATAAGAATACGGTGGCGGTTTTCTGGGAAAATAATCAGCCAAAAAAAAGCAACGCGTTATTCAAATTTTTGGAGAAAAATTCCAAAAAACAAGCTTTTGGAAAATTGACCGGGATAAAACTGTCGCAATGGGTCATGAAGACAATGCAAGAAATCGATCCCCGGGCGAAAATTTCAAAACTGGCTTTGGAAAAACTTATTGTTTATTGCCAGGAAAATAATTTTCTGCTGTTTTCCGAGACGCGAAAACTCGTAGATTATTCCGATGGGGAAATGATAAGCGAACAAAACGTGGAAGAACTGGTAAATGCCAGATTTGCCGGAAATATCTTCGCCATGGTAGATGCTTTAGGCGGCAACCAAAAAAAAGAAGCTCTGAAACTTATTCACGAGCATTTGGAAAAAGGAGACGATCCATTTTATCTTATGAACATGTTCGCTTATCAATTCAGAAATCTTCTCAAAGTGGCCGATCTTAAGGAAAATGGCGCTTTCTCGGAATACGAGATAGCTAAAATTACCAAGATGCATCCTTTTGTTATCCGAAAAAACCTGTCTCAAATAAGGAATTTCAGCTTGGAAAAACTTAAGTTAATTTATCAGAAGCTTAGCCAGCTGGATACCAAGATAAAAACCGGCCGGATTGAAATTAAACTGGCGCTGGACAAATTTGTGGCGGAACTTTAAGAAAAGGCTAAAGTCTAAATTTAAAATTTTAAAACACCCCTTGCGACAGGGATGTTTTTATCTTGTAAGGCTTATTTTTTTGTTGCTGACTTAATAAGTTTGTTCAATCGAGACTTCATTCTCGCGGCGGTATTTTTATGAATAATTTTCTTTTGAGCGGCTTTGTCGAGAGATTTTTGGGATTTTTTCCAAAAATCTTTGGCTTTCTCAATTTCACCTTTAGCTACCGCTTCGCGCGTGGCTTTTATGGCGCTTCGAAATTGGCCTTTGATTTTCCGGTTTTTCTCGGTCTTGCGCGCGGTTACCCGCATGTATTTTTTAGCTGCTTTCTTGATGGGCATATTTTGCTTCGATTGTTAAGACTTTATCATTTTTAGCACAGAGCTTGATTTTTGGCAAGAGTTGCGCTAAATGATACAATATATTTGAAATACTTATGATTGCTCATCTTAGGGGAAAAATTGAATACTTAAAAGATAATTACGCGGTGGTTAACGTGAATAATGTTGGCTATAAAGTGTTTTTAAGCGTTTACGCTTTTGGAAAAGTGGCCGGAAAAACCGAGGCGGAATTGTATATCTATACTTATGTTCGGGAAGACGCGCTGGCGCTTTACGGGTTTCTGAATCTTGAAGAACTGGAAATGTTTGAGCTATTAATTTCCATTTCCGGCATCGGACCCAAAGCTGGCATGGGCATTCTTTCCATCGCTACTCCCAAAACTATTAAAACCGCTATTCTTAACGAGGATCCTTCCATTCTCACCAAAGTTTCCGGCATCGGCAAGAAAACAGCCGAGCGTGTAATCCTTGAACTTAGGAATAAAGTAGCCGATATCTCGACTGGAGACAAGGAGGAAACAATGATGGACGCGGATGCGATTGAAGCTCTAATAATGATGGGCTATACCAATTCCGAAGCCCGGGACGCGCTGAAGTCTGTTTCAAAAGATATAAAAGATGTGGGGGCGAGAGTGCGGGCGGCGCTGAAAAGCTTAGGAAAGAAGTGAGTTGTTAAACGAAGAGAGATTCGAAAATATTTTTCAATTCTCTGGAATTTTTTTTACGCGAGATTAGTACAGTGGTAGTATATCTGCTTCCCAAGCAGGAGACGCGAGTTCGATTCTCGTATCTCGCTCATGGAAAATAACTTAGAAAGTTTCATTCAATCCAATTCCCCCGACGGGGGGTTTTTGCAGTCTCTCGAATGGCGGAAATTTCAGGAAGCGGTTGGGAGAAAAACTTTTAATGTTTCTTTGGATAGTTTTTGGGCGAATATAATCGAGCATAAACTCCCGATAGTTGGAAAGTATTTTTATATACCGCGCGGACCGGTAATCAACAATCAAGAGTCAGTGAACAGTGAACAATATATGGAAAAAATAGTAAATCTGGCAAAAGAAAATAACGCTGGTTGGATTAGATTTGATCCGGCGAGAGAAAAAAATTTAAACGCGATAAGAAATGGTCTGGAATATAAAATTGTCAAAGCCCCGCACGATATGCAGCCCGGAGAAATTTTCGTGATGGATATAACCAAACCGGAAGAGCAACTTTTGGCGGAGATGAAAAGCAAAACGAGGTATAATATAAAATTGGCAAAGAAGAAAGAAGTAAGAATAAAGAAGCAAGAAGTAAGCGGACAATATGTAGACAAGTTTTTAAGATTAGCGCATACCACGGCTTGCCGGAATAAAATCACTTTCCATCCGGGAAGTTATTATAAAAAAATGCTTGAAACTATCCCGGCGGAAAATTTGAAATTGTATGTGGCGGAGTATGAAAATAAGATAATCGCGGCCAATATAATGATTTTTTACGGGAAGACCGCCACTTATCTTCACGGAGCGTCAGACGATGAATATCGCAATGTTATGGCGCCGCATATTCTGCAGTGGCAGGCGATAAAAGACGCGAAAGCGGCAGGATGCGAAAAATATGATTTCGGAGGGGTAAAAACCCAACCTCACCCCAGCCCTCTCCTTATTAAGAAGAGGGGGCATTATGTTTTCTTCTCCTTTATAAGAAGAAGAATTAAGGATGAGGTAAGCGACTGGGCGGGAATAACGCGGTTTAAAACCGGTTTTTCACCCAATACAAAACCGATGGAATTTCCGGGAAGTTATGATATAGTTGTGAATGAGTGGAGATATCGTTTATACCGGATACTCCAAAAAATAAAGAATATCGCGAATGAAAAAAATCATTCCCCAATTCATTAGAAACATTTATCATCTTGGCCAAGCGATCTTGGCTAATTTTATCTTTAGTTTTCCTTCAAAAAATTTAATTGTTATCGGCGTCACTGGCACTAACGGCAAAACCACCACTGTTCATATGATAACCGCTATTTTTGAAGAAGCCGGGTATAAAGTGGCCGCGGCTTCCACTATCAACTTTAAAATCGGCGAAAAAAAATGGGTGAATGAAACCAAATTTACCACACTTTCCAGTTTCCAAGTGCAGAAATTTCTTAGACAAGCGGCCGATGCCAAATGTCAATATGCGATTCTGGAAACTTCCTCCCATTCGCTGGATCAAAATCGGGTCTGGGGGATTAAATATAAAATCGCGGCAATAACTAATGTAACGCGGGAACACTTGGATTATCATCGCAATATGGAAGAATATAGAGTCGCTAAGCTAAAGTTATTCCAAAATACCCAAATAGCCGTGATAAATCTAGACATGATAAATGCCAAATATTACTTGGATGCTGGCGTAAAAGTCAGATTCGGTTTTACTACTTGCCATGACATTTTTGTTTCCAATTTTGATTCGGGAGAATTCGAAATAATAAAAGCCGAAGATTTAAACCTCGATATGAATTACTCCAATTTTAAAGTTAAGGGCACAGAATTCCGTCTTCAGTTACCCGGGCTTTTTAATGTGGAAAACGCGCTAGGCGCCATAAGTGTGGCGATTTCGGAAAAGATTGATTTAGCTACGGCCAGAACAGCCTTGGAAAAAATCGCCGGCATTCCCGGACGGATGGAATATGTCCCGAACGATAAAAA
>CAZEYB010000031.1:0-8333 GCA_964516165.1 uncultured Bdellovibrionales bacterium
ATACAATTCATAAACTTTCTGATTAATTTCTTTGTCAGTTTTTTCTATTTCTTTTTTAATTGAATTCCATTTATCGGAATTTTCAGGAATTATTTGTATCTGCCTATTAAGATTGAGTATTTTATCAGTCAAATTTACAAGCTCATCTTTATGGTGTTTTTTTGGAGTTGGAATAGGTAAATTTTTAAGCCCAGCTAGCCTTATTTGAGGTTGTTTTTTATTCCCAGTCAAAATTATATTTTCTTGCAAAGCATATGCGGTTAGCAGTTTTGAGTTTATAACAGCAAGAATGTATTTTAGCGTTTTTAAATCATCTACTTTCAGCATGAATGCAGAATATTCCGACATTTGCTCTGGATTTCCCAGAGACGCAGTTAGAATACTGGCAGATTGTCGAATGAATATTTTTGGTACATTTTTATATTCTCTTGCTTTCTGAACTGCTATATTACATTTTTTAACAGAATTATTAATTTTATAAGCTAATTCTTCATTTAAATTAACAAAGTTTTTGATTTTTAATGGCGAATATCTATAAAAATCATTTGATTTAAGAGAGATGTTTTCATAAAAATTTTCACCTTCTTTTTTATCACTATAAAAAAGTTCTTCAATATTTTTCCCCTGATACATTCTTGTTCCTCCTATTCCTATTTGAATTCCGGTTGAAATTTCAGCGATATCGGATAATTTTGTTTTTATATCGTTAAAAGAAATTTTGCCTTTTGTCTTTAAATTAATAGTATCTTCTCTAAATAAATTCCTTTTTATCTTTTCATCAGTAAATAAAAATGTCTTGTTTGTATTGTCATATTTAATAATGCCAATGGGATCAGTTTTCCCATCATTACGTAAAATTACGATTATTTGATCACTATTAACGTCTCCGAATTCATTGATTTTCTCAGACATTTTTATACCCACTCCCATGTCGTCTATTAATTTTCTGATAGCCCTGAAAGGTTTTTCAGAAAAATTTGCATCTACAATAAATCCTAAATAACCGCCTGGTTTTAAAAGCTTCAACGCTTTTTCGACGAAAAACATTACTGTATTTAAGCGTCTATCATTATATTTTTGAGTAAATTCATACTTATCAGCTAGCCATTTTATATCATCTTTATATGCATCCAGAGACGATTCCCTGGAATAAAATGATATATACGGAGGATTACCGATGATTACATCGAACCCGCCTTGTTTAAAGATTTCGGGGAATTCTTCTTTCCAATTAAAAGGTTTTTTGTCGTGGAAATTTCTGCCAAAATATTTTTTCAATTCTTCGTCAGTTCCTGAAATCAAAGAATTGCCATTATGAATATTTTGAGTTAGATTGGGTAGTTTGGCCTTTTTGTTCAAAGTATCGATTAAAAGATTGAGCTTGGCCAGTTCTACTGCTTGCGGATCCAAATCGACCCCATGAATATTATTCATTAAAATTTCGCTTTTTGCTGACTGGCTATCTCCTCTATAGCTAAAGTCTTTATATTTATCATAAAAAACCTCCAGCGCTTTAGTTAAAAATGAACCTGACCCGCAAGCCGGATCCAAAATTTTTATCTGCTTCAGATCGTGCATTCCCTTGGCTTCCTTCAATTTTTCGCCCAGCGTGTTTTGAACAATGTAATCAACAATAAATTTAGGAGTATAATAAATTCCGTGTTCTTTTCTTTTCTGGCGAGATTTTATTTTAATCTCCTCTTTACTATCTACTTGCAATAGCTTTCCGCTTTTTATTTCCACCTTAATTGGATTTTGAGCGATATAGCCAAGATAGCTCTCATATACTCCGCCCAAAATATCGGCTGAAATATACTTAAAATTATATTCATATATATCATTGCCATATAATATATCAATGACTTTTTTTACTGCTTCGCTGTATTCCTCCCAATCTTCACAAGCATGCTTTATGAAAAGATTTGAGTTGTATGTATCATCCAATTCACGAAATTTGTTAATTAAAAGATGAAACAACTGTTTATTGCCACTTCGATCAATTTTCCAATCTTCCCAAGCTCTGGATAATGGGCGAAGGATTGGTTCTTCTAAATTCCTGTCTTCTAATACTCTAATAAAAATCAACCGATCTAAAATTCTTTGCACGCCTTCATCTAACAAAACTTTATCAAAACCTTTCTTCCAATTTTCGCTCCAACCGCCAAACGCTTCGGTTAGTATTTCCCTGGCTTTTCTGAGATCGCTAAATAATTTCTCATTAACAGTAAGACTTTTTGATTTTTTTCCAATTTTTTCGGCAAATTTATCTAAAGCATTTATGGCAAAGCTCTCTTTAGAAAGAAGTTTTAAAATATCGAAATCAGAAATATACTGGTCGCAAGATAATTCAAAAACCATTTTATCTCTAATATTTCTCGATTCGCCTTGAGAATAAAATACCTTAATGCTTTCAAAATCAGTTAATACTGCCCAATTAACTGCCTTGTTCCATGAATAATTAATAGATTGCCTGGCATATTTTTCTATATCTAAATCTGCCCTTAGCGGCTTTGCCTCAAGAAAAAATTTAGTAATACCGTTAATTCTAAACGCCATGTCTGCTCTATCTCCTAAAATATTTTCCTCTGTAACAACCTCGCTATCAGACCTGGTATTTCTTATATCCCATCCTAAATACTCAAAAAGAGGATCAATAAAGTCCTTCCGAGTTTGAGCTTCGTTATAAGTTTTAATCTTATTTTGCGCCTTTAGTCGATTATATTTTTCGACTAACTTGGCAATATTTTCTTTGGCTTGTTTCATGTCTTTATCCTATCCAAAATCCGCTTAATAGTCAAAAAATCCCGCCTAAACGGGATTGTTTGCTATTTTCGCTATTTCAATGCTTCCCCCACGATCTTTCTCACCATCTGCCCGTCCGCTTTTCCTTTTAATTTCCCCATGGCCAGACCCATAATTTTTCCCATATCTTTGGCGGAAGCTTCCGGAATTTCGGAGATTATTTCTTTAACGGCCGTTTTTATCTCTTCCTCGCCCAGTTGCTTGGGCATATAAGCCATAAGAATTTCTATTTCTTTTTTTTCTTTTTCCGCCAAATCTTCCCTTTTGCCCGCTTCATATTGAGCGACGCTGTCTTTTCTCTGCTTAATGGCGCGGGAAATCACCGATAAAATTTCTTCATCGCCAAGTCCGGATTCTTTCTTTAATTTATCGATTTCCGTATTTTTTATCATTGAATCAAGCATCCGAAGCGTGTCGCGTTTTATCGTATCGCCTTCCTTCATCGCCGATTTAAGATCGCTGATTATTTTTTGTTTAAGAGCCATATCGTTATTTAATTAATTTCTTTTTAACGTTTCTAAAATTTTCTTCGTTGAACTTGCCCATTTTTTTAAGCTTCGAAACTATTTTTTTCACTTTTTCTTTATACATCGCTCCTTCCCTTTTCTCGCGGCGGGTTTTATCTTCCATCCTGAACCGGGATTTTCTAGCCTGAAATAAAACACCGCTCTGCTGGACTCGACGGCTAAACCGGCGGATTAAACTTTCCGATGATTCCCGATCCTTCTTTTTTACTTCTATCATAAAAACCTCCCCTCTAAAAATAATTACTTCGCCATCGGACGAATATTTTCAACCAGTTTCGCCCCTCCGATAAGATGGAGATGAATATGGGGCACTTCCTGGCCTCCCCATTCGCCGACTCGAAATAATAGTTTATATCCTTTTACCGAAATGTTAAAATCTTCAGCGATTTTCTTAGCCGCAAGGATCATCTTTCCAGCCAGTTTCACGTCTTTATCAATTAAATCATTTACGCTTCCCATGTGTTTTTTGGGAATAATAAGAATGTGCACTGGCGCTATCGGACGCGCGTCTTTGAAAGCTAAAACATCGTCATCTTCGTAAACAATAACGGATGGAATTTCTTTCTTGATAATTTTGCAGAAAATACAATCCATATGATCACACCTGCGAGTTATGATTATGATATACCACCACGTTATCCGCCTTAAGTTTCTTCTTGATTAAATCCACTAATTTATTCGCGCTCACCGTTTCTTGAACTCCCGTAAGCATATTTTTCACTATTACCGTCCCGTCCAGCGTTTCTTTTTGGCCTAAAATCAAAGTCAGTTCCACGCCTAATCTTCCGGCGACTTTAAGCTGGGATTTCAAGCTTCCCCGCCCGAAGCTTTCCGCCACCAGTATTCCATTTTTTTCCAGCTCGGAAAACAATCTCAAACTTTTCTTTTTGGCCAGATTTCCCAGCTGCGCTAAGAAAATTCTCGGTTTGGGAGCCCGATACGGTTTAGCCTGGACCCTTTTCATTTCCGCCACCAGCCTTTCCATGCCTACGGCAAAGCCGATCGCCGGCGTATCTTCGCCTCCCATCATTTTTATCAGCCGGTCATAGCGACCGCCTCCGCCTAAAGACAGCCTTTTTCCATTTTCCGCGCCAGACCAAATTTCAAATACGGTCTTGGTGTAATAATCAAGGCCTCTCACCAGATGCGGATTTATAATGTATGGCAAGTCCAGTTCGTCCAGATATTCCAAAAACATCTTAAAGTGATTCCGGCAATCCTCGCATAAATAATCGATGGATTGAGGAGCGGAAGCCGCCACTTGAGAACATTTATCTTCCTTGCAATCCAAAACGCGCACCGGATTGGCAGACAACCTTCTTCTGCAATCTTGGCATAGCTTGGCTTTTTTCGACTCCAGGTAACTCGCTAAAAGTTCTTTATAATCTTTTCGGCAAACCGGGCAGCCGATGGAATTGACTTGGATCTGAAACATTTTTATTCCGAGAGCCTGGATCAAGCGGCTGGCTATCTGAATCATCTGGACATCCAATATCGGATCAATTTCGCCAAAGGCGTCATAATTAACTTGGTAATGCTCGCGGAATCTTCCCTCTTGGGGACGATCGTAGCGATAAACCGGACCAGTGGAAAATAATTTTACCGGTTTGGGCATAAGATGCATTCCGTTTTGAATGAAACTTCGACAGTTTCCGGCGGTAAGTTCGGGACGGAGAGCTACCTTGTCATCTCCCTTCGTGACAAAAGTGTACATTTCTTTTTCCACGATATCAGTTTTCCGGCCGATGCTCCTTTCAAAAAGATTGGCGTATTCCACAATCGGCGTGTCCAAGCGGAGAAATCCCCAGTCGCGGGCCAAGCGTTCGGTAATCCTTCTTATTTGTTCCCAGTAAGGCTGATCCTCCGGCAAAATATCTTTCATGCCTCGAAGAGTACGCAAAATCAGCGCTTCCTCGGCGATTTTTTGAATCTTAATCTTTTTAAAATTCTTCCTGGCAATTTTTTTAATCCTAGCCATAAATATTTCTTCAAAACACCGTTATTTTATCTATCGGCCAAGCCCGAAACAAAACTTCTCCGATTATATCTTTTTTGCTCACCGGTCCCCACGACCGGGAATCCGAGCTGAACATCCGATTATCGCCCATTACAAAATACTCGTCATCCTTCAAGGTTACCGCGAGATCGCCCCGAGTTTTAAGACTGGCCAAAAGATAAGCGCTCTCGTCCAAAATAAAACCGTCGGGAGACTGGCTATTGAAGATAAAGACATCGCCATTTAAAATCCGAATCTTTTCTCCGGGCAAGCCGATAATTCTTTTGATAAAATACTTGTCTGAATCCAGAGGATAGCGGAAAACCACCGTCATCTGCCGGCTGATTTTTCTGAACGGATTAACCGTAAAAAAATCGTGAGAGCCCCACCCGATACTAGTCTCCTTATAACCGAGTTCATTTATAATCAGATATTGTCCGTCTTCAAAATTAGGTTCCATGGAGGCTCCTTGAACGAAAAAAGGCTGGAATAAAAAAACGCGTACGGGAACGATAATAATAAAAGCCAGGGCGATGATCTTAATTATTTCTAAAATAAAACCGCCTACTCCGTAAAAGAATTTCTCCGGGGGTTTTTGGGCAGTTATCGGGTTTTCGGAAAATTGGCCAATCATGAATATGATTAAACTTTCATTAATCCATATTATCAGTATTTTGTGGCTTTGGCAAGGGGTAATTTTAGCCATTTCAAGCCAAAGTTTGACTGCTTAAAATTAAACGGCTATGATTGAATCGATGACCGCAAAAAAAATTTTCGTGAAATTAATTCTTTGGACTTTACTGGTTTTTCTTTTGATCGGCGCCGCCTATGGATCTTTTTTTGTCTGGAAAATAACTCAAATGGGGAATAAGATAAACGCCAACCAGGATTATCCGGTTTCTTTTTTAGACACTTTCAGAAGTTTAACTTCCAATCAAATCAGTTTGAAAGGGGTTGAAAGACAAAGAATAAATATTCTTCTTCTGGGCATTGCCGGACCGGGGAAGTCAGGCAAAAATCTGACCGACACGATTATGATCGCCAGCTTAAATTTAAAAACCAACCAAGTGGCGCTGTTATCAATTCCCCGGGATCTTTATGTTGAAGTTCCTGAAACCGGAATCCAGACAAAAATAAACACCGTTTATCAATTGGGTTTGCTCAAAAATGACGACAATCCTCAGAAAGCTTTGGAACCCCTGAAAAAGATTATTGAAAACATAACGGCTTTAAACATTGACTACTGGGCCGTTATTAATTTCGACGGATTCCAGGAAATTATTGATTCCGTGGGAGGAATAAACATCATGAATGAACGCGACATTTACGATCCCCGCTACCCCGGACATAACTACAGTTATACGACATTTGAACTAAAAAAAGGTTTTCAGCGCCTTAACGGCGAAACTACCCTAAAATACGCCAGAATGAGGCATAACGACCCGGAAGGAGATTTTGGAAGAGCCAGGCGCCAGCAGCAGGTTCTCAAAGCCGCTAAAAACAAAGTTTTTTCCACCGGCACATTTCTTAATGTTATGGCTCTTAGCAAGCTCTTTGACGCCTTGGGAGATAATGTCAAGACGGACATAAAAGCCGAGGAGTTCGGCGATTTTATCGAGCTGGTCAAAAAACTGGATACCAACAACATCAACAACGCCGTGATTGACGCCTGGGACAAAGACAGCTTGCTTATTGTTTCGCATATTTTTTATGGAGACGTCCGTTCCTTCGTCCTTATTCCGAGAATCGGCAACTGGAACGAGACTCAAGAACTCGCCCAAAATATTTTTAATCTCAATGAAATCAAAAGAAGGAAAGAAGCTATCTCCAAAGAAAACGCCTCGGTGTTAATCATAGACAAAAGCGCCAATGCCGGAATTGTCCAAAGAATCAAAAATCTCCTGAAAGACAATTTCGATTATAAAAACGTGGCAATAATGAACGATCCGAACAAAAATATCGAGGAAAAAAGCACCGTCTATGATTTGACCGGCGGACTGTTTCCATTCACGCTGGACGAACTCGCTTCTAAGCTACCCGCGCAAGCTTCTTACAGCTTAAGCCCGGATTATAAAAAAATCATAGCTAATATAAAAGCCGATTTAGTCATCGTGATTGGAAAAGATTTGATTGCCAGGTATAATATGGAAAAGGACAGTTTTGAGGAATACAAAAATTCCAGCGATACCAATGAATATTCGGAATTTATCAATAAATAATCAGCCTATGTTGCTTATTCTTGGATTGGGAAACCCGGGAAAAAAATATGAAAGCACCCGCCACAACGCCGGTTTTTTCATTTTAGATAAAATTAAAGAGCGCTGGAAATTGCCTGATTTCAAATTCAATAAAAAAATCAACGCTCAGATTTCCAAAGGGAAAATTGAAGATAAGGAAATAACGCTTATAAAACCCGAAACTTTCATGAACCTTTCCGGAGAATCGGCAAGAAAAGCTTTGGCTTTTTGGAAACTCGCGCCTAAAGATATTATGGTAATTCACGATGATATTGATATTCCCCTAGGAAAATACAAAATTGCCCGGGATTCCCGTTCGGCCGGACATAACGGCGTGCAAAATATTATTGACGCGCTCGGTACGCAAAAATTCACGCGCCTTAGAATAGGCATTAAAAACACTGATCTAAACTTTAAAATCAGTCCGGAAGATTTCGTCCTGCAAAAATTTTCCGATAAAGAAAGACTGGAAATCGAAAAAATATCCAGCGGTTTTCTTCAGGAAATAATAAAAATAATTTGAAGTTGCCATTTAGAATTCCGCGCATGAGGCAGTATATTCTTGCGAAATATCGCCGGAAAATACATTTATCTACCAGCAAAAAACTAAGGAGGATGGTTTTTGCTTTGGGACTCATGCACAGAGTTCTGAAAATCAACTTGATTTATAAGTACGGTGTTTGAGTATATCAGGTTTTAGGCTTTTTGTCAATAGCAAAAGGTAATGTCCACATACATATGGCGGTTTTTCCAAGATAGGGTTATCTTGGA
>CAZEYB010000032.1:0-8156 GCA_964516165.1 uncultured Bdellovibrionales bacterium
TATTATTTTTTGCTGAGTCCCGACGCTTCGGTCGGGACCCCGACTTTACGTCGGGGCTAACAGCGCAATATTTTCAAATTAACTATAAGATAGTATCAAAAGAAAGGCGCCGAGTCAATGCGCTTTCTGATAAATTTCCCATTCTTTTTCCGACCAGTCTTTCGGTTTTTTAGTTAAGGTATCATCCGTGGGATGGGGATATTTGTCGGGAGAATCGTAAGCGCTATTGAAGATATCTTCTATAGTCATACGGCCGTCTTTATCAAAAACTTGCTGGGTGAAAACAGTTTTCATTGATCCGTCCGGGTTTTTTTCCAGCACTTTGGGTCCGATTATATTTATTTTTCTCCCGTCGTCGGTGCCATAAAAATCAAAGACGAGTTCCGTGCCGGAAATTTTGGTTTGAATCAAAATGTAGCCGGGAGTGTTGTTGATAAATCTAAGATCGGGGCGGGGGATATAAACGGTGGCATCCATTCCTTGAGGGTTGTAGTAACTTACCGGATAGGCATGGTTTCTTCGGGCGGTTATTTCCAATCCCGAATTGATGGCGGCGCGAAAAGCCGTCGTGGATACTTGGCAAATGCCACCGCCGAATTCCGGCTCGGTCTTATCTTTCTTTATTACCAGTTCTGGCAAATATCCGTGATCGGTGTCTACTTCACCCAAAACTTTAACGAAAGAGAATTCTTCTTTTGGCTTAATCAATATTCCGTTGAACCGGTCAGAGGCCACATTAATATTATAAATTCGATTTTTAGGCGAACCTCTAAAATTTGATCGTCCTTCTCCAATCAGGCTGGTAATGCCCATATTATCGATATTTTCCGTAGTAATTTCTGGCTTTATTTCGCTGAAAGGCAAGTTGAGAGTGTCGGAAAAATTTCTTTTAGCCAGATAATATTTTACGGTTTCCAAGCTTCTCTCTTCGTCTAATTTAGTTCCCGCCCGGCTAAGCGAAAAAATGGAAATTTTCCCGTTTTCCATCGTCAGCTTGGCGTTTTCCGGATCCCTGTTGGCCAGCCGGGATAAATCTTTTAAAAATTTTTTAATTGAGTCATCACTGGCGGTCAAAAGTGATTTTTTTTGAATATGACCTTCATTTTTATAAGGAAAAGTCAGCCGGCATAGCAGAGATTTTTTATAAGAACAAAAATTAATAGTTTCAATTTCAGAGGAGTATTCGGGATCATGGATTAAATCAGTTTTTTCTTTTAACCAGCCGGAAATTTCTAATCGCGACAGATCGTAATCCGATCCGTTTATGTCGGTAACGATTTTAGGAGGAAGCTGGTTTAAAAAATCCGATTCAGAGAAATTGCCGAGAGCCACGCTTTCAGCCCGAATGACCACCGGAGGAATCCAGAATAAAAATAGTAACAATAAAAATATAGAATACTCGAGCAGTTTCATGGATAAATAATAACAGAATGAAATCAAAAATAAAAGACGCGGAATTCTGTCCCGCGCCCGTCTGAATCTTAGCTAAGCCGTTCTTTTAGAATCCGCGCACCTGAATTTTTTTGGCTTGTTTATTGTTGGCTTTGGGCATTCTGATGGTAAGAATTCCATTTTTCATGGAAGCTTCGACTTTGTCGCCCAAAACATCCACGGGAAGAATAACTGATCGGGAAAAACTGCCCCAGTAGCATTCCTGGTAATAGTAATTTTCTTCCGATACTTGTTCGTCCTGTTTCCTTTCACCGCGAATGGTTATCATATCGTTATTAATGCTAACATCCAAATCCTCCGGCTTTACTCCGGCGATAGTCGATTTAATGACAATGTCGTTGTCAGTTTGATAAACATCAATAGTCAACTGTCCTTCGCTGTCATCTTGACGCGAAAGACGAAGATCTTCGCGCGGTGGCTGAGAAGGATTGACAATTATTTCGTTTTGGTTTTCCGAATAAATATCTTGTTTGGGTTCAATGACTCGAGGTCTTTCAAATTCGGTATCATTATCCATTTTTCTGGCGCCTGTCAGTTTTTCGAAAAAAGATCTTTTGACTTTCATAGTAGTAAGTAACTTAATTTAGTTATGATTGAATGACTTTATTATACTTCAATCGTTTTAATTTGGCAAGAGCTTTAAAACGGATAACTTTTTCTGGCTAAATGAACCAGGATTATAATCAATATGGATAAAGTAAGATAAATAATCCCGTAATTCAACCCGAGTATTACCGCGGTGTTGAAAGAAAAATGCAAGATAGCGGCCAAAGAGAGAATGAAAAAGCCGCTTAAAATTGAATCTCCGTGTTTCAAAAAATAATATCCGAAAATCGCGGCGGTCGCGGAATGGATTAAAAATAAACCAAGATAGGAAAAATGAAACAATCCTAATTCGGAAGAATGCCGGAGGACATTGAAAAAAAATTCGGCGGCGGCGAAACCCAGTCCAATCAGGATTGAATTTAGAAAAAAGCTAATCTTGAAGCGGTCAAAAATTTTTCGAATCATTCCGAATTTAAGAGATTCTTCTATGACGGCGGAAATAATAAGCGGGAAACTTATAGCCTGGATGCCTGAATCAAATCCGGGATAAATTATTGAAATTATAAATTCCAGCACTAAAGCGCCCAGTCCGGCCAGTATTCCAACGGCGAACATTTTCAATCGGAGCATTTTTTTAATTTTAAATTAGCGAAAGCTTCCATATTTTTCCAGTTATCATTAAGTTTCTCCCGGCGATAAAATCCGGCGACCGCGATCATGGAAGCATTATCTAAACAGTATTTGATATTGGGCATTCGGTATAAAATATAGGGCAATCGGTTTTTTATGGCTCTATTGAGCTGTTTCCTTAACTCTTGATTGGCGCTAACGCCGCCGGCGAGCAATATAGTTTTTGGTTTATATTTCAGAGCCGCTGTGATAGTTTTATCGATTAAAACATCTATCACGGCTTGTTGAAACTCGCGGCACACGGCGGCGGTAAAGTTTTTATCTTTCATCCTTTTTTTATTTTTTTTCGCTAAATACAATACGGCGGTTTTTAAACCAGAAAAAGAAAAATTAAAATTTTTGGAATTTATCATTGGCCGGGGAAGATGAATTATGAATCTTGAATCATGGATTATGGGTTTATTTCCTTTTTTGTTTCTTGATTCGTAATTCATAATTCTTGATTCTGCGATTTCCGCTTGAGCAGAAATCGCTGGTCCGCCGGGATAACCCAAATTCAAAATCCGGGCGACTTTGTCAAAAGCTTCTCCGGCGGCATCGTCCAGAGTTTCTCCGATTATTTTATAATCCAGATGTTTTTTCATGAAAATCAATTGCGTATGCCCGCCCGAAACCACCAAACACAAGACGGGAAAGCTCATTTTCTTAACCTCACCCTTTGTCCCTCTCCTTCGCAAGGAGAGGGTGGGGTGAGGTGAATCAATAAAATTAGCGTAGATATGTCCTTCTATGTGATGAATGCCGATAAGCGGTTTTTTCCAGAGATAAGAAAGAGTTTTGGCCGTGCTCACTCCTATAAGCAGCGCCGGAATCAGTCCCGGACCTTGGGTTACGGAAATTAAATCGATTTTTTGAGAATTGATTTTGGCGCGGATTAAACTTTCTTCTATAACAGGAAGAATGTTTTTCAGGTGTTCCCGAGCGGCCAAATTGGGCACTACGCCGCCCCATTGAGCATGGAGCTTGACTTGGGAAGAAACCACATTGGACAATACGGAAATGTGGTTTTTTTCGGCCTTAATAACAGCCGCCGCGGTTTCATCGCAAGAAGTTTCCAGACCGAGAACAATCATTGTTTAGGTATTATATATTTATGTGTTAAGTATAAGGCATAATAAAGATATGGCAAAAAAATTTTGTCGAATTTTTTTGACAAAATATATAGAATATGCTTAAGTGAAACTTCTGTTTCTTTAACAACAACGATAAGAAAGGGAGGAAAGGAAATGAAAAAAATCTGCGTGGTGGCAATTTTATCCTTAGCATTTTTTTCAATAAACACAAATGCGTTTTCAGAAGGTAGAAAAGAGGATATAAAAAAGGATCTGGATTCAGCCATAAATATTCTATCTCAATATGTAGAGGATAACAGGTCGCTTTCAAATATTTTTACGGAGTTTCTCCTTCATGCCAAAGCGGCCGGGAGTCCTCTACTGGCTAGCTTATGCGAGAAGGCCCAAGGAAATATTGCGAGGAAGCAATCGCTGGCTATGGATTGCCGAAAAGAGTTGGAAAGTTTGTCGATTTCCATACGGAATTGTCCAGACTCTGACTGTTCGGAAATTATTTCTTCCGGATATGAGAAAATGCAGGAGGTAGATGAATATCTGGAAAAAGAGGTAAAACCCCTGGATGAGGAGTTGATATTCATAAAAAAGGAGGTGATGTATTTATTGACTCGATTTATTTTTTATCTTTCCCCTTTTGAACAGTGAAAGAAGAAAGACCCTCGGAGCCAGCGGCTTTGAGGGTCTTTTTAATTTTATTTAAAATTAAAATAAAACAGGGAAGCAATGTTGTGCTTCCCTGAAAAAGTTGCAGAAAGAAAGAGAGAGGCTAGAAATAGTTGAAGGCGAAAAAGTCCGCCTTCGGTCTCACCCTATAAGAGCCATCTTCTATCGGCTCTCGAGGGTCAAAGCCGTTCGACTGTTGACCGATGTTTTTTATCTGCCAATCACCAAGCTTTCCGGATGCTTGGCATTCTCTGCACTGCGGGCATTTCTCCTTATTCTCAAGTTCGTAAAAACACCCTCGGCACGGTGAACCTTCTGTTTTTATAACATTCTCCTCCTCCTTCTGGATTGTTAATAAATTAACATAATCCCTTCCGTGTCATTCCCGCGTAGGCGGGAATCCAGTGTCCAAGCCAAAAAATGCGAGACTAGATTCCTGCTTTCGCAGGAATGACAATAACTAAATTTGGGATATGGATATGTTATGCAACCACACTCTTGCCCGTAAACACTGGTATTCCTCGTCATTGGCCGGCATAAAACGCCGTACCGTCTCTGCCAAACCAACTTCCTTAAAGGGTGGATAACTCCACTCCACCCCAAGAAACTCGCTACTGTCCAGGTCCTCCAGCGTGATGGAGAACTCCAATTTTCTTTCTTCCATTCCTTTCTCCTTTCTTCTAGATTGTGAGTATTTATCAAAATAAAAGGAAGAACTGATTACGGAAAATAATCTACACTATTTTTTATTTTTTGGCAAGTGACGACAGGTTTTAGAGCCTATCGAGGTTGAACCTCGATAGATGATCCTCTTAGATTCTTTTCGCTTTTGTTTTGTCCTGTTTTATGTTTCAATGGATATAGCGAGTAGGGAAAGTAGGTTAGTTTTATAAGGAATAAAAAGTAATAGAGAGGGAGTTGATGGTTTTACTGTCAACTCCCTTAATCTTTTATCTCTTTCACCACGCCCAGAGAATCTGCTACCGCGACAATGGCTAACAGCTATTTTTTAGTACCGCGTATGGGATTCGAACCCATGATTTCCAGGATGAAAACCTGGCGTCCTGGACCAAACTAGACGAACGCGGCTCTTAATAACAAAAAAATGTTAACACAACTGGATAAATAAATCCAGCATTCAGTAACATTATAACGAAACTTGTTATTTTCCTCTTATGTAATACAATTGTAATACAATTATCATTATGGAGCAAACCGGACAACACATTTTTATATTCCTCCAGCATTACGGCTATTGGATGATGTTGCCGTTGATGATTATTGAAGGGCCGGTGGTAACGATTATTGCGGCGCTTCTAGCGTCGCTCGGCGCTTTCAATGTTTTTATCGTGCTCGTTTTTTCTATTTTGGGCGATGTTGTCGGCGATGTAATTTTATATGGTCTAGGCTATAAGTATGGCTTGGGATTTGTGAGAAAAGTTGGGAAGTATGTTGGCATTACGGAAAGTCTTATTTTTCGGATGGAAAAATATTTTACGCGCCACGGCGGGAAAACTATTTTCGCGGTCAAATCCACTACTGGTCTTTGTTGGGCCACTTTTACCGCCGCGGGGATTGTTAAAATGGATTTAAAAAAATTTATAAAGTATTCCTTTTTGGGCGGAATTGTCTGGAGCAGTTTTTTGGTGGCAATGGGTTATTTCTACGGCTACCTCTGGCGGGAAATCAAGGATTATATCAGTTGGATCGGTTGGATAATTTTTGGAGCGGCTGTCATAACCTTTGTCGCGATTACCTGGTATAAAAATTATCAAGCTAAAAAATTGCTGCGGGAAAATAATAATAACGCGGAAATTTAAAAATGGTTAATCATATATTCAAAAAACTGAAAAGCGTTCTATTTACCGATCCGGCGCTTCTTTATAAAGAAGAACGGCATTTGGTCAACCAGCCGTTTTATTTTCCCGGCACCAACGGAAAAGCGGTTTTGTTAATCCATGGCTGGACTTGCACGCCGTATGAAATGCGAAGATTGGGATTGTATCTGAACGAAAACGGTTACACTGTTTCAGGACCGATGCTTCGCGGTCATGGCACGGTTCCAAAAGATCTGGAGAATGTGAAATGGACCGATTGGATTAAGGATATAGCCGAAGCTTACGACGAACTTAAGAAGAATCATGAAAAAGTTTACGCGGGCGGAACTTCCACCGGAGCCAATCTAACCGTAATTCTAGCTAAAAATAAGCCGGATACCGCGGGATTAGTGCTTATGGCTATGCCTTATAAGGTGCGGTTGGAGAAGTTTTTGGTTCTTTTTGCCAAATTTATTATGCTGTTTAAAAAATACAACCGGAAATTTTATCCGCCGACTTTCGGCGTGTCTACAAGCATTACGCGGCTTATCTCTTACCAATCTTATCCGATTAAAAACGCGTTGGAAGAAGTCGAACTTTTCAGAATCGTCCGAAAGATTCTGCCTAAAATTACCTGTCCAAGCTTGGTTATGCAGTCTTCCAGCGATCACATAGTGGCTCGCGGGAATCTGGAAATGATTTATAATAAACTCGGCTCGCGAATAAAAAAGAAGAAATATATCAAACGAGCCTACCATACTTTCATTTCCGACATAAAAAACGAAAAAATTTTCGAGGACATACTGAATTTTCTCAATGAAAATTAAAATCAATGTCATTCCCGCGTAGGCGGGAATCTAGTCGCTGGATTAAGTTAGTTCACTGGATTCCTGCTTTCGCAGGAATGACAAATTCAGGGTGGTTTAAACTATATGAATATCGCCATCTTCACTAACAATTATCTGCCCAATCCTTACGGCGTAGCCAATTCCATAGAAAGTTTCCGGAAAGAATTTGAAAAGCGGGGACCCGCCTCGACTCGCGGAGACTCGTCGACGCAAGGCGGGCACCGCGTTTTTATTTTCGCCCCGCGTTGGAAGGGATATGAAGATAAAAACCCCCAGGTTTTCCGTTATCCCGCTCTGGACATTGAATTTAAAATCAAATTTCCCCTGGCTATCCCGTATTCGCTTAAGATAAACAAGATTCTATCAAAATTAAACCTCGATATTATTCACTCCCAGCATCCCAATTTGCTCGGCGCGGCGGCGGCCAGATGGGCGCGAAAGAAAAAAATTCCCTTAATTTTTACCTGGCACACTTTGTATCATAAATACGCTCATTTCGCGGGTATCGTGCCGGAAAAAATTGCGGCTGGTTATATAATAAGAAAAGCGGTTAAATACGCCAACAAAGCTGGCGCTGTTATTGCTCCGACAGATTCAATAATCCCGATTCTTAGGAAATGGGGAGTAACCAATAAAAATATAATTCCGGTAGCGACGGGAGTGGATGAGGAATATTTTATTAACGCGGATAGAAATATAATCAGAAAAAAATATAATATAGCCGAGGATGAAATTTTATTGCTGTTAGTCTCCCGTCTTACGAGCGAAAAAAATATTGAATTTGTTTTTCGGTCGGTGGCTGGAATTTTAAAAAATAATAAAAAAACAAAATTTTTAGTTTCCGGCGGAGGATATTTGGTTCCGCCGTTAAGAGAATTTTGTAAAGGAGAAAATATAGCCGATAAAGTGTTTTTTTCGGGCGTAGCGGAAAGAAAAGATATCAAGAACTGTTATGCCGCGGGAGATATTTTTGTTTATGCTTCCAAATCCGAAACGCAAGGGATGGTAATTACCGAGGCGATGTATATGGGACTGCCAATCGTAGCGGTGGACGCTACTGGCGTAAAGAG
>CAZEYB010000033.1:0-7875 GCA_964516165.1 uncultured Bdellovibrionales bacterium
CTTCGCCCTGGGAAGCGTAGACCTCCTGAATTTCCCGGACAATATAGCGATAAACTTCTTCCCAACCCATAGTCTTGTAAAGTTTTTTGAGATCGACATGTCCTTCAGAGAGTTGGGATCCTTTTCCAATCAGTTCCCCTTCAACCACATTAAACATATTTCCGGCTGGAATCTGATATTCCTTGACGGTTTTTTGTTTGTCTTCGGCTTCGATTTTTATGATAACATTCTTGTCGGCATTTTCAATTGAAATTACTTTCCCGGATACTTCCGAGATGATCGCTTCCCCTTTGGGCGGACGCGCTTCAAAAATTTCTTCCACTCGAGGAAGTCCTTGCGTAATATCCGAGCCGGCTATGCCTCCGATATGGAAAGTGCGCATAGTAAGCTGGGTGCCTGGCTCTCCAATGGCTTGAGCCGCGACAATTCCCACCGCCTGGCCGATTTCTACCAGAGCGCCCCGGCCAAGATCTATGCCATAACATTTCTGGCAAACTCCTCGGGTTGTCTTGCAAGTGACAACGCTTCTCACCTTTATTTTTTCAAAGCCGAGTTTTTCAATCAGTTCGCCTTGTTCTTTAGTAATAAGATTCCCTTTTTTGACAATAATCTCGCCGGTTTTGGGTTCTGCTATATTTTCCAAGGATGTCCTTCCGATTACGCGATTAGCAAAACTCTGTCCGATTCTATCCGAGTCTTCCCGATAGATAAAGGCGCCGATTTTATCTTTACAGTCTGCTTCGCGAACGATAATATCTTGAGCCACATCCACTAAGCGACGGGTGAGATACCCGGCAGTGGCTGTTCTCAAAGCCGTGTCAGCCATTCCTTTTCGAGCGCCATGCGTAGAAATAAAATATTCCAAAACATTCAGTCCTTCCTTAAAGCAACTTTTAATAGGCAGTTCGATTGTTTCTCCCGTCGGACCGGCCATAAGCCCTTTCATCCCGGCCATTTGAACCACGACCGATTCGCTGCCTCGGGCTTTGGAATAAACCATGGAATAAACCGGCCCCTCTTTATCCATAGATCGGCGCACCGAATCAGTGATCTTATTTTTAGCTTCGTTCCAAATCTCAATCGCCCGGATTCTTCTTTCTTCTTCAGTCAGAAACCCCGCGTTATATTGTTTTTTAATCGTCTCAATTTCCAATTCCGCCTGATTGATTATATCTTTTTTGTCCCGAGGAATAATCAAATCATCCATGCCCCAGCTTATTCCGGATTTAGTCACTGATTGAAAACCCAAATCTTTAATGCGATCGACGAAATTGGCCGTCTCTTTGCGCCCTGAAACTTGAAGCACTTTGGCCACCAAAGCCTTAAGTTCCTTTTTAGTCATCTCCGCGTTCACAAATCCGATAGCTTCCGGAATAACCATGTTCAGTTTTATCCGGCCGACGGAAGTCTCTATCATTTTTCCTTTATGAATTACTTTGATTCGAGCATGAATATCCAAATGCCCCAATTCATAGGCCAGCACCGCTTCGTCAAAATTGGAAAATATTTTGCCTTCGCCTTTGGTGCCGGAAATAATATGCGATATATAATAGCAACCCAAAACCATATCCAAGGTAGGTATGGTAATCGGTTCGCCGCTGGCCGGCTTCAAAAGATTTTTAGAGCTTAGCATCAGATTCTCGCTTTCCCATCTGGCTTTATCGGTCAGCGGCACGTGGACCGCCATTTGGTCGCCATCGAAATCGGCATTGAAAGCGGCGCAGACCATGGGATGAATTTGAATCGCTTTTCCTTCAATCAGCACCGGTTGAAAAGCCTGGATGCTTAACCGATGGAGAGTGGGAGCGCGGTTCAAAAGAACATAATGATGGCTAATGATCTCATCTAAAATATCGTAGGCTTCTTCCGTTTCCCCCTCTACCATTTTGCCGGCGCTTCTTACGTTATAAGCCATCTCTCTTTCAATTAATTTGTTGATGATAAAAGGCTTAAAAAGTTCCAAAGCCATTTTCTTAGGCAGACCACATTGGTGAAGTTTAAGTTTCGGTCCGACAACAATCACGCTCCTTCCGGAATAGTCCACTCTTTTGCCGAGCAAATTTTGCCGGAATCTTCCCTGTTTTCCTTTGAGCGTATCCGCCAAGGATCTTAACGGCCTTCTTTGTCCGGTGGACGCCGCCACTGATACTTGGCTGCGCCGGGCGCTGTTGTCAAAAAGCGCGTCTACCGCCTCTTGAAGCATTCTTTTTTCATTTCGAGTGATAACTTCCGGCGCTCCGATCTCAATTAATTTTTTAAGCCGGTTGTTGCGGTTGATAATCCGGCGGTAGAGATCGTTCAAATCCGAAGTGGCAAATCGCCCTCCGTCCAGCGCTACCATCGGACGAAGATCCGGCGGAATGACCGGGATGACTATCGGCAGCATCCATTCCAGTTTCATGCCGGCGTTGATAAACCCTTGAAATAATTTAATTCTCTTGAGAATTTTTTTTCTATCTTGAGTCTGATCGTTTTCCGACATCTTCCTTAGTTTTTCGATTTCTTTTTCAATATTTGTTTGCTCTAAAATTTTTCGGATAGCTTCCGCTCCGATCCCGGCCGTGAATACCTGGGCGTATTTAGTCGACAGGCTGAAATATTCGATCTCTGAAATAATCTGAAGTTTGTGGAGACTTTTCAGTTCCTCTCGCGAAGTTCGATAAATATTTTTTAATTCTTCCAATTTTTCTTTTTCCAGTTCACCGGAGTTTTGAAAATTCTTATTAATTTCCCTCTGCTTATTTTCAGCTTCCTGTTCCATCTGAATCAATGTCTTTTTTCTTTCTTCTTCGTCCACGTTAAGAATGACGTAACTGGAAAAATAAATTATTTTCTCCAGATCTTGAACATTTATTCCCAAAGCTAAGCCTATTTTTGAGGGAACGCCTCTTAAAAACCAAATATGAGAAACCGGCACAGCCAATTTTATATGGCCCATCCGTTCGCGCCGCACAATGCTCCTGGTCACTTCCACTCCGCATTTGTCGCAAACGATACCTTTATAGCGGATCCGTTTATATTTTCCGCAGTAACATTCCCAGTCTTTGGAAGGACCAAAAATTTTCTCGTCAAAAAGCCCGTCCCGCTCATAGCGCTGAGTTCGATAATTGATCGTTTCCGGTTTAGTCACCTCTCCATGAGACCATTCCAAGATATCATTGGGACTGGCTATGCTCAGTCTCACGCTTCCGAAATCGTTTATTTTAGTATTAGTGATGGACTCCATAAAAAATTATATTACGCTTGGCCTAAATCTTCTCCTGGCTCTTCAATTTTGTCTTTTTCCGTTCCGACTAATTCCACATTAAGCCCCAGTCCTTTGAGTTCGCTTACCAACACATGAAAAGACGCCGGAATATTGGGGCTTCTTATCGGTTCGCCTTTGATTATCGATTCATAAGCTTTAGACCGACCCATAACATCGTCGGATTTTATTGTGAGCATTTCTTGAAGCGTATACGCCGCGCCATATCCTTCCAACGCCCAAACTTCCATTTCTCCGAATCTTTGTCCTCCGAATTGCGCTTTTCCGCCGAGAGGCTGCTGGGTAATAAGCGAGTAAGGCCCGATGGATCGCATGTGAATTTTGTCATCCACCAGATGATGCAGTTTCATGACATACATAATTCCCACCGTTGATTTTTCGTCCAGATATTCTCCCGTTCGTCCGTTAATAAGCTGTATCTTGCCGTCTTCGGGAAGGCCCGCTTTTCTAAGCTCCGTTTTAATTTGCTTTTCCGTCACTCCCTCGAGAGCCGGACTGGCGGCCTTATACCCCAGTTTTGAAGCCGCCCAGCCCAAATGGGTTTCCAAAATCTGCCCAATGTTCATTCGGCTGGCCACGCCCAAAGGATTAACAATCATATCCACTGGAGTGCCGTCCAAAAGATAGGGCATATCTTCCACGGGAGACACTCGGGAAATAACTCCCTTATTCCCATGGCGGCCGGCCAATTTATCTCCCACGGAAATTTTTTTAAGCTGGGCCACCGATACCTGAATTTGTTGGATTACTCCGGTGGAAAGTTTATCTCCTTGTTCGCGCGAGAAAATTTTTATATCCACGATTTTCCCGTATTCGCCATGAGGGAGATAAAGAGAACTGTCTTTCACATCGCGGGATTTTTCTCCAAAAATAGCGCGCAGGAGTCTTTCTTCCGAAGTTAGATCGCCTTCACCCTTGGGAGAAATTTTGCCTACCAAGATGTCGCCCGAAGATATTTCGGCTCCGATTCTTATAATTCCCGTCTCATCCAGGTTTTTGAGCCGTTCCTCGCCGATATTGGGAATGTCGCGAGTAATAATTTCCGGACCAAGTTTAGTGTCGCGAACATCGATGGAAAAGTCTTCAATATGAATTGAGCTGTAACGGTCATTTTGCACCAAGCGTTCGGAAATGATAATCGCGTCTTCATAATTAGATCCTTCCCAAGGAACAAAAGCCACTAGAACATTTTGTCCCAAAGATAATTCCCCGTGATCGGTGGAAGCTCCGTCGGCCAAAAGCTGCCCCCTCTTTACTATTTGACCTTTTTTGACCCGCGGAATCTGGTTCATGGAAGTAAAAGCATTGGATTTTACGAAAGTTTGAAGCCGATATTCCCGCTTTAAAAAAGGTTTTTTGGCGCCGACAGGCGCTTTTTCTTTTATCGCGATATGATCACCGTCCACTTCGGTTACTTCTCCTTCGGCGCGAGCGATAACCACTTGTCCCGAATCGGCGGCGGCTTTGTCTTCAATGCCCGTTCCGACAACCGGAGCTTCCGGTTTTATGCAAGAAACGGCCTGACGCTGCATATTGGAACCCATTAGTACTCGGTTGGCATCGTCATGTTCCAAAAAAGGAATTAAAGCTGTGGCGATCGAAATACACTGCTTAGCGGAAACATCAATGTAATCCAGTTTCTCCGCTTCTATTTCCGTGGCTTGTCCGCGCACTCTGGCTCCAACCACCTCGCTGATAATATTGCCGCCTTCATCTATTTGAATTCCGGCATGCGCGATGTTTTTGCGATCTTCTTTGGTAGCGTTGATATATTCAATTTCCCGGCTGACCCAGGGTTTTATCTTTATGGCTTTTTTATCTTTCAGCCTGACAATTTTTTTAGCTACAGATTCATCTATCGGAGTACCGGCGGAAAAATCCTCGATTTTTTCATTTAAAATTTTACCGATTAATTTATCGGCCTTGTTCTCCGTTTCATGATAAATTCTAAGATAAGGCGTTTCCAAAAACCCGTAAGCGTTGACTTTAGTATAACTGGCCAAGTGTCCTACCAACCCGATATTGGGTCCTTCCGGAGTTTCCACCGGACAGATGCGTCCGTAGTGAGAAGGATGAACGTCGCGCACTTCAAAACCGGCCCGCTCGCGCGTAAGGCCTCCCGGTCCCATAGCGCTAATTCTTCTTTTATGTTCCAGCTCCGCGAGAGGATTAACCTGATCCATAAATTGAGAAAGCTGGGAACTGGAAAAAAATTCTTTAATGGAGGCGGCGATCGGCCGCGAATTAACCAACTGTCCCGGAACAACTGTGGCGATGTCGCAAGTGCTCATCCGATCTTTGATATTGCGAACGGTCCTAGTCAGTCCCACGCGCAACTTATTCTGCACCAGTTCTCCCACGGAACGCACTCGACGGTTACCCAAATGATCGATATCGTCCGCTATGGATCTAGGATCATTATTCAGCCGGATGATCTCTTTAATAATCAAATTTAAATCTTCCCGAGTCAAAATCCGGTGTTTTTCATCGTCGGGAAAATTAATTTCCAATCTTTGGTTCAGGCGGTATCTTCCCACTCCGCCGAAATCGTACTTTTCAAAACTGAAAAACATCGAGTCAATTACCTGCTTGGCGTTAGACTCCGTGGCTAAATCTCCCGGCCGAATCCTTCTATATACTTCCTTATATCCTTCGCCCTGATTCTTAGCCGCGTCTTTTTCAATGGTTTTATCAATATACCTGATTTCTCCGTTATCAACATCCTTAAAAAGAACCGCTAGTTCTTTATCGGCCGAGTAGCCGAAGGCGCGAAGAAGCGAGGTTATGGCCACTTTTCTTTTACGGTCGATTTTGACAAAAATCGCTCCGTCAAAATCCGTTTCCAATTCCAGCCAAGCTCCGCGATTAGGAATAATTTTAGCGCCAAAAAGCTTTTTACCCTTGAAGTAACTCATGGTAAAAAACACTCCCGGGCTTCTTATAATTTGGCTTACCACCACCCTCTCCACTCCATTTATGATAAAAGTGCCTCGATCAGTCATTAAAGGAAAATCGCCCAGGTATATTTCCTGCTCTTTAATTTCTCCCGTTTTTTTTATTACCAGTTGAACTTTGCAACGAAGCGGCGCTTCATAGGAAATATTTTTATTCTTCGCCGTCACCTCGTCATATTTGGGATCGTCCAAATAATAGTCCTTGAAAGACAATTCCAAATCTTTTTCGGTAAAATCTTTGATTGGATTGATTTCATCCAAAAGTTCTTTCAGGCCTTTTTCCAAAAACCAGTCATACGAATCCAGCTGTAATTCGATCAGATTAGGCAAAGACACCATCGACATGGTTTTCCAAAATTTCCGCTTAGATAAAGAAGACCCCGCGCCAAAGGTTTCCCTAACCTTCAGCTTTTTTTCAACTTTAACCATAGAAACAACGCTCATTTTACCTGCTCCGTGAAATTTCTAGGGAACGGGCGTTAAATGAGATTATGCAGAGTATTTAATTTTCCGCCGGCTGGCGGACGGTTTGATTATTCAGAATTTTGAAAAGCTATAGAAAAAAAATAGATAAAAGCATTATACACGAAACAAAAAATAACGCAAGCGCCTTGCAGTTTTCGATTCACCCGCTAAGAGTTTTTTGTTATTTTTAGTTTTCCCCCAAAACAATTTTTTTCGTCAGTGTTTATACCTGTTAACTATTATATAGAAGGCTGGAATTCTGTCAATGCCTCGCAGCGTAATTCCAGGCGTTAGCCACCGCCCTGGCGATTCTGGTCGTAGTGGACGAATCGCCTTGATCGGAATCAACGCGCGCTTGTTTTGCATCGCCCGGCTTCAATTTATTTCTCTTGAGCAATTTATCCATCGCCGGCAGCAATTTTTCCGAAAGTCGCATTTCTTCCGGGAGGCTCAAAAAATCCAGAATTTTACCATTTTCCAGAAGCAATACTTTTATTTTCCCGTTTTGAATTCTAACTAAAATTTCCACGGCTTATTATTTTATTTTACTCCAATCAAAATTCCAAGGGTCGTTTTTTCGGCCGGGCGCGATGTCGGAATGGCCGAGAATATACTTTATTTCATATTTACTTTTTAGAAAGTTTAAAAGATTTTTCAAGGATTCGTATTGTGTTTCCGAAGGGCTCCCCGATTGTTTATTGACTATTTCTATGCCAATGGAAAAATTATTGACGTTAATCCGGCCGTCCGGAGTTTTCGATTCGCCCGCGTGATAAGCGATATTTTTATCTTCGACTAACCGATAAACTCCTCCTTCGCGCGAGATTATATAGTGCGGCGAAACGCCGTAAGGTTTATATTCTTTATAAATAATATCATCGAGATTATAAGGGTCGTCGCCGACCGCGTTATAGGAAGAATGGATTATTATCGCGTCAATAGCTCGATTATCAGCTTTTTGAAAACCCCAATCAACCAGCTTGTCTGAAATTTTAAAATCATTTGATTCTGATTCTGGTGCTTTTTGAACCTGATCAGAAGCGTTATTATTATTTTTATTGGCTACTTCTTTTAGTTCGGTTTCGGCTGAATTATCCGAGTTGTCTACAGCCTCTCCGCTATTTTCTTGGATATCTTCAGCTGGCTCGTTCTTCTGTATTTGAATTTCCTTTTTCCGGCTGGAAGAAAAAA
>CAZEYB010000034.1:0-2843 GCA_964516165.1 uncultured Bdellovibrionales bacterium
AGATTTATGCTGGCGAACGATTCCTGCACGGTGGCTGCGGAAGTCCCGGTCTATATCCGGAAAGAGGATGTTGAATATATGGAAAATACCCTGAAATTCAAAATTGTGAACGACGGCTTAATTGAACTGAAGGGCGATAAACAGGCGCAAAAGTTCCCCAAACTTTTGACGGGACATATTGACTTAATTCAGATCCGCAACGGGCAGATTCATTTGCTGGATTTCAAGCCTCGCGCCGCCAAGGAAAAGCCGATCGAGCAATTGACCTGGTACGCCTTGGCGATGTCGCGCTTAACCGGCTTGAGGCTTTTTGATTTTAAATGCGGCTGGTTCGACGAAAAAGATTATTTTGAATTTTATCCTTTGCATGTGGTTAAAAAAATCAGCGGCAAAAGAAAAAGAAAAGTTCGTTATCGTTCGGGCCTGGTCGCGAGCGTCCCGCAAGATAATGTTTTGACGATTATTAAATAATAAAAAAGATATGGCTTACGCGAAACAATTCACCCCGAAAAAACCCGTGTATTCTTTCCGCAATCTGGAGGTTTACCAAAAAACTTTGGAATGTTCCATTTTAATCGCCAAAAACATCCGTCCGGTTTTGATCAAACTCAAATACGAATTTTGGGAGAATCTAAATAATTGCTCCATGTCGATTCCTTTATATATCGGAGAGTCTCATTCTATTCGTTTCGCTGATTTCGCGGGAGGGGTCGGCTTGCTGGAGAAGGCGATGGCTTCCAGCAACAAGATGATAGTTTATCTGGAACACATCAAAGGCCTCTATGGTTCCAAAGTCGATGTGGAATTGATTGAAGATATTATCAGCCGTTACGCGGACAGCCGCGGCAAGATGTTCCGTTTGGAAAAAGCCTGGAAGCGCTATCGGGAAAACGATTTGGCCAACCCCAAGCCCAAACCCAATTTCCGATATTAACCTCTCCCAAAGTTGAGCTTTGGGAAAAAATATGCGTACTACACCATTAATTAATGAAGAATATTACCACATATATAATAGAGGCGTGGATAAACGGCGCGTTTTTGAAGATCGCAGGGATTTTTCCAGATTTTTATTATCTATGGACTTGCTTAATGATGAAAATGATGGACTGATGCAGCAGTGGAGGGATTTTAAAAAAGCCAATCCCAAAGCTCAACTTTCAGATTTCCCAAAGTTGAGCTTTGGGAGCAGAAAACCTTTGGTGAAAATAATTGCATACTGCCTAAATCCCAATCACTATCATTTATTAGTTCGACAAAACACCGATAATGGCATAGAAAATTTTATGCATAAGCTAGGAACCAGCCATACTAAATATTTTAATAAAAAACATGATCGGAGCGGTTCGTTATTTCAGGGAAGATTTAAATCCTCGCATATCGACTCCAATGAATATTTATTGTATATTTCCGCTTATATAAATTGCAATAGTGAAGTGCATAAAATAGCTAAAGCCCAAAATTATGAATGGTGCAGCTTTCCCGGATATATTGGAAAAAGAAAGGACGGTTTATGCGAAAAGAAAATCATTTTAAGACAATTCAGCAATTCACAGGAATATTTTAAATATGCAAAAGTAAATGCCAAGGAAATGAAATATAAAAAGGAAATGGAGAAAGCGCTATTAGAGTGAGTCTATCCCAAAGTTGAGCTTTGGGATTTGTCAGGGACCGTCCTTGATACACCCTTGATACAGTTGATACAGTAAAAGAGGACGGTCCTCAAGTAGACGAATGAAAAATCAAACAGCGCTTATTTTTACTCCCAGTTTTTCTTTGAAAACCTGTTTCATCTGTTTACCCTCTTCCTTAACGATCACGAACTCTTCCTTAAAATCTTCTTGTTTCTTCACATAACCGTCAAGTTGCGTCTGGACTTTATCAATCTTTTCCCCAAGTCTTGAATCAATCTCGTCAATCTTCCTGCCAAGTCTTAATTCGGATTCAGCCAGCCGTTTATTTACAATAGTATCGACTGCGGAAATAATAACTTTTGCCTGCTCGCCAAGTTTTTCATCAAATTGCTTATCTAGTTCCGCGGGCGTTATATATTCAGTTCCTTTTTTATTTTTCTCACTCATATTTTTTATTTGGCGCAATTAGGACAAAGTTCAAAAACTTGAAAAACAGCCAGACCGCTGATCCTGACACTTCTTGTTCCAGAACTTATTGTTTTTTTGCAAATATCACATTTGACAATATTCATAATAATATTATATATCATTCAAAAAATGTGATCAATCTAGCGTCTACGTTTGTCAAGGACCGTCCTTGATTAAACCTTAATTAAACTCGATTGACACATTCTTTTGTAGGTTATATGATAAAATTGTGATAATTAAAAAGTAAGATTATGGATCATCCTCTCAGTGTCGATTTAAGAAATTATGGCAATGTAACCGTCCGTCCGGTCCGCGAACCGCAAAAACCGGAGCCGCCCCGGGAAGAGCCTCCTTATCATGAAAAAGACAGGCGTCTGGCGGTGAAAATATTCGATATTATCATCGATTTTTCCATTTTCATGCTATTTTTCGGCCTGCCTTTGTATTTTACGAATCTGGCTTACCAAGGGGTTATTTTTGAAAAACAGCTTTTTTTCTATTTTTGGCTGCTTCTTGGGCTGATAACGTGGGCGGCCAAAAGCGTGATGCTGGGAGAAATGAACATCGCCAGAACTCCGCTGGATATTCCTATTCTCGGATTTTGGCTGGCCTGCCTCGCCTCGGTTATTTTTTCCGTTGACCGCTGGCACAGTTTTTGGGGCGGATTTTCCGATCCTTCCCGGGGTTTTATGAGCGTGACGGCCTATATCGTCGCCTACTATTTTATTTTCAGCAATTTTAACG
>CAZEYB010000034.1:2943-7300 GCA_964516165.1 uncultured Bdellovibrionales bacterium
TTTGCTGATCTCCCTGGCTTTGGATTTATTTTTAATTCTGGCTCTTTACAACTATGTTCCCTGGCTCGGATTATTCATCGGCGTCGCTTTGTTCCTCATCTTTATTTTGGCCAAGATTATCCGCCTCAAAGCCGAATGGATCTGGCTGCCCATGGCTGTTTTTGTTTTCATCATGGTTCTTCGCATGATCGGCCCCGTTTCTATCGTCAGAGTCAATCTTCCCGTGGAGGTGAGTTTGAATTATCAGACCTCGGCTGATATCGCGGCGCAAAGTTTGAAAAATAAATTGCTGGTCGGTTCGGGTCCGGCGACTTACGGATATGACTTTTCTCTGTACCGGCCCAAAGATTTCAATCTGAACGCTTTGTATAATTTGCGTTTTTTCCAGGGAAGCGGAATCATAGCCGAAGCCGTTCCCACGGTCGGAATTGTCGGGACTTTTTTTCTGGTAGTCATCGTTCTTTCTTACATCGGTTCCGGACTTTATCTGTTGTATAGAGATAAGGAGAAAAATAAACTTTGTTCCTTGGGAATTTTTTCCGCCGCTGCCATTTTTATCGTCGATATTTTAAGCCTCAGGCCGGACGGAGCGACTTTGCTTTTGGCCGCTCTCTTCGCCACTCTGGCGCTGGCGGCCTCCGTGGCTGAATCGGGGAGCCAGCCTAATCGTTTCAATCTTTCGCTTAAAGCTTCCCCTAAGTTCGCCTTGGCCCTGGCTTTTGTTTTTATGGCGATAAGCGCGGGAGTGGCCTTTCTCTTTGTGTTTTTGGGAAAAATATACGCCGCCGATGTCTTGGCCAAAAAATCGGCCGAAAATATAAGCCAAAATCCGGACGCTGCCCTGAATTATCTCGGCCGAGCCATTAATCTTAACCGTTGGGAATCAAATTATTATATCCAGCTCGGCCAGTATTACATGGCGCTGGTCAATGACGAAGTCGCGAAAGGCGAGAACTCGCGGGATATCAATAAAATCCAGGAATATCTTAATTATTCCATCGCCACGACCAACCAAGGAAAAAATATGTCCAAAAATAACGTCGCGTCCGTGGAAACGCTGGCTTTGATTTATGAAAACGCGGGGTTTTATGTCGCCGATTCTCTGAATCTGGCCGAAGAAAACTATAAAAGGGCGCTGGAATTAGAGCCTCATAACCCGGTTTACTATATAAAATTAGGCCGGTTGAAAATAAATATGACGGCGGGCAAAAAGGAAATTGAAGAAAAGAAAGCGCTGGTGAACGAGGCCGCGGATCTGTTCCGAAAAGCGGTGGATGAAAAAAGCAATTACGCGGAAGGATATTATCAGCTTTCTCTGGCGGAAGAGGCGCTGAATCAGCTGGATCAGGCGATTGAAAATGTTTCCAAGGCGTTTCAGATTAATCCGAGGAACTCGGAATACCTGATGACATTGGGCCGGCTGCACCAGCAAAGGAATAAAGAAGGAGACAAAAATTTAACCGAGCAATATTACAAAGCGGCTTTGGCGATTGACGACAAAAATATCAACGGACATTTCAATCTGGGTCTTTTCTATGAAAGAGACGACAGAAAGAATGAGGCTAAAAACGAATATAACAAAATTATCGATTTGCTTAAGGCGGGAGAAAATAACGGGGACATGATAAAACAAATTCAGAATATGATTTCCAATATCAATCAGGGAATTGAAAACACGCCCGAAAATTTGGGGCTGGTTCAGCCCGTTTCCGAAACTGAACCGAGTCCTTGACACGTTTCGCGGGTTTGCTATTATAAAGTACGAAGCTTAAAGATTAAATCAATTAATGATAAAGTCAGCTGAAAAATTAATCCGCCGATGGGCGGAAAAAAGCGGGTGATTTTTTGATTTTCCATTTCAAGTGGAATGGAACAGCATGCCCGCCTCAAGCGGGTTTTTGATTTCCCCGCGAATTCTCGCGAAAATAATTGGAGGCGACAAAGGGTCGCGTCAAACTATTTCCGCAAGAATGAACCTTGACAATTGAATAGGTCTTAATCGCGGCGTTTATCTCGGCTAAAGAGCGGAAAAAATAAATGTCGGCGATAGTCCCTCCAAGGCCTTCGCAATAAGGCGTTGGAGTGTAGGTTTATCCCGCCTCGGCGGGATGAAATTGCAAATCAGTCGGCAATATTTTAGTGATTGCTGACTGCTAACTAAAAAATAACTAACAACCGACAACCGACAACTGACAACTTTTTTGTTGTAAGCCGTAAGTTTTAAGTTGATAGTTTGTAAGAGCGGTAATACTAATGCATATGGCGGATGCCTTGACACCAAAAAGCGATGAAGGACGTAGCTAGCTGCGATAAGCTTCGGGGAGGTGCTGAGCGACCTTTGATCCGGAGATTTCCGAATGGGACAACCCAACAGTGCGAAGCACTGGAATTTTGAAAGACGAATTTTGAATTTCGAAACGGTTTTGAATATTTTAATTTTTAAATATTTAAAATTAGATCATTATTTCAAAATTCAAAATTAAAAATTCGAAATTCCAATGCTTTGCATTGTTAATATCATCTGAATTCATAGGGTGATATGGCAGACCCGGCGAATTGAAACATCTTAGTAGCCGGAGGAAAAGAAAACAATTGTGATTTCGCAAGTAGTGGCGAGCGAACGCGAAACAGCCTAAAACTTAATTTCACTTCGGTGGAATTGAGGGATGCGAGGTGATAAAACTCGTTTAATCGGGGTTCTGAATAATTTATTAGCCAAACGTCTCTGGAAAGAGCGGCCACAGAAAGTGAAAGCCTTGTAGGCGAAAATAAATTATTCCGGATGTTATCATTCTCAAGTAGGGCGGGACCGGTGAAATCCCGTTTGAATCTGGGGCCACTATAGCTCCAAGGCTAAATATTTTTGGTGATCGATAGCGAACTAGTACCGTGAGGGAAAGGTGAAAAGCATCCCGATGAGGGAGATGAAATAGTATCTGAAACCATATGCTAACGAAGAGTAGGAGTCCCGCCTTTGGCGGGATGACTGCGTGCTTTTTGTAGAACGATCCAGCGAGTTAGTTCTATGCCGTTGGCTAAGCCACTTTGTGGCGGAGCCGAAGTGAAAGCGAGCCTTAACCGGCGACCCGCCGATTGGCGGAAATGGCATGGACTAGACCCGAAGCCAGGCGAGCTATTTATGAGCAGGGTGAATCCCGAGTAAAATCGGGAGGAGGCCCGAACCCACCAGCCGTGCAACACTGGGGGATGACTTGTGAATAGAGGAGAAATTCCAATCGAGCTTGGCGATAGCTGGTTCTTCCCGAAATAGCTTGAGGGCTAGCGTTTGGACACTATTTACCGGAGGTAGAGCGACTGAATGAAAATCCGCGGTTCGCCGTAGGATTTTCAACCAAACTCCGAATTCCGGTAAAACTATCCAAGCAGTCAGAAATCCGGGGCTAAGCTCGGATCTCAAAAGGGAAAAAGCCCAGACCGCCATCTAAGGTCCCAAAATCTATGTTAAGTGGTAAAGGAAGTGAAGTTTCTTATACATCTAGGAGGTTGGCTTAGAAGCAGCCACCCTTTAAAGAGTGCGTAACAGCTCACTAGTCTAGAAACTTCGCGCCGAAAATTCAACGGGGCTCAAACATAGTACCGAAGATGCGGCTACAGTGCTTCGCACTGGAATTTTGAAAAAAGAATTTTGAATTTTGAAATAATTTTGAATGTCTAAATTTTTTAAACATTTTAAATTAAATCATTTTTTCAAAATTAAAAATTAAAAATTCGAAATTCCAATGCGTAGCATTGTGGGGTAGGGAAGCGTTCCATATTCGCTGAAGCTTGCGACGCGAGTCGGGGTGGAGGATATGGAAGTGAGAATGCTGGAATTAGTAACCGCAATGCGGGCGAGAACCCCGCACACCGAAAGTCTAAGGTTTCCTGGGCAATGTCGATCATCCCAGGGTTAGTCGGGCCTAAGGCGAGGCCGAAAGGCGTAGTCGATGGACACACGGTTAATATTCCGTGACTTTAATATTATTCGATGGAGTGACATATTCTAGTAGTTTTTGCCGATTATTGGATTTTGGTAGAAATATTGAAATGGCTAAACAGGCAAATCCGTTTAGCAACACATTAAGATATTTCTGGAATCTCGGTGCAAATCGGGAGAACAAAAATGAGCAGGGTATCGAGAAAAGCTTCTAAGATTAATAATATTAGAACCGTACTAAAACCGACACAGGTAGACTGGGCGAGTAGCCTAAGGTGAACGAGTGAACCTTCGTTAAGGAACTCGGCAAAAAAGCGTCCGTAACTTAGGGATATGGACTGCCTCGCGCAAGCGAGGCCTCAGCGAAAGATATCAAGCGACTGTTTACCAAAAACACAGGTCTCTGCAAACCCGCAAGGG
>CAZEYB010000035.1:0-6884 GCA_964516165.1 uncultured Bdellovibrionales bacterium
TTAGTTATCGCTTTAGTCGTATTGCCCACCGCGTCCAACGGATCAGTCACCTTTCTTACCTCTTCCCCCATTTCCGCCATTTCGGCAATGCCTCCGGCATTATCGGTAATCGGACCGTAAGAATCAATCGCCACGATTATTCCCGCCATAGACAGCATCGCCATCGCGGAAACCGCCACACCGTAAATTCCCGCTAGCGCGTAAGCCCCCAGCATGGCCGAAACAATTGCTAAAACAGGCCAGACGGTGGATTTCATGGAAACCGCTAACCCCGCGATTACATTAGTGCCATGCCCGGTTCGAGAAGCTTTGGCGATATCCTTCACTGGAGCGTATTTTGTGGAAGTATAATATTCAGTGATGATAACCATCGCCGCCGTTATCAAAAGACCGATAAGCGAAGCGAGATATAAGTTTAGGACGCTGTATTCTTCGTTTCCGCCCATGATTATCCGGGTAGCCGGATAAAAAGCCGCCGCCGCTAATATTCCAGACGCGATCAATCCTTTGTAAAGCGCTCCCATAATATTTTTTTTGCTTCCCAGTTTTATAAAAAATGTGCCAGCAATGGAAGCCATGATAGAAATAGAACCAAGAACCAAAGGATAAATCACGGCATTGGGAAATTCCTTGAACAACAGAAAGCCCAAAATCATAGTGGCGATGGAAGTGACGGCGTAGGTCTCAAAAAGATCGGCTGCCATTCCGGCGCAATCGCCGACATTGTCTCCGACATTATCCGCGATCACCGCCGGATTTCTCGGATCGTCTTCGGGGATTCCAGCTTCTACTTTTCCCACTAAATCCGCTCCGACATCGGCCGCTTTAGTAAAAATTCCTCCGCCGAGGCGGGCAAAAATAGAAATAAGCGATCCGCCAAATCCAAAACCGATGAGCGCGTGGATATCTTTGGTAATAAAATAAAATCCGGCTGTTCCAAGAAGCGCCAGGCCTACAACTAGAAAACCAGTAACGCTGCCGCCGCGAAAAGCGACTGTAAGAGCTTTTTGCATACCGCTAC
This sequence comes from uncultured Bdellovibrionales bacterium, assembly GCA_964516165.1. GTDB lineage: Bacteria > Patescibacteriota > Minisyncoccia > Moranbacterales > UBA2206 > CAZEYB01. The sequence continues at coordinate 1,022 of CAZEYB010000035.1, forward strand.
GAGCTGCTTCAGCTGTTCTGACATTCGCCCGCACGGAAACATTCATTCCGATATATCCGGTAAGAGCAGAAAGAAAAGCTCCGATAAGAAAAGCGATAGCCGTTGTCCAACCAAGCGGAAGAATAAATCCGATAACAAAAAATAGAATTGCCGCCACGACCGCTACCGTTTTATATTGCCGGTTGAGATAAGCTTTAGCGCCTTCTTGAATGGCTTGGGCGATAGAGCGCATTTTTTCATTTCCGCTCGGCAGTTTCAGCACCATTTCAATAAGGACTAACCCGTAAATGATGGCCAGCGCCGCTCCCCCTATAACGAATAGAGTTATCATAAGTTTTAAAATTATCTAGCTTTGCCAGATCTGGCACAGCCAGAGAAATTAATTAGCTTCCTCTGCTTTTTCTGCTTCTTTATTTTCCTCCGCTTCTGGAACCTCTTCTTTCTCTTTTGCTTCTCCGCCGTCCGGTTTCACTCCGATAATATCGATTTTCCAACCGGTAAGTTTAGCCGCCAGCCTCACGTTCTGGCCTTTCTTTCCAATCGCCAGCGACAATTGATCTTCCATAACGCTGACGACCGCTTCTTTTTTTTCTTCCTCGATATCCACCCTAAGAACTTTGGCCGGACTTAAAGCCGATGAAATAAATTTGGCCGTATCATCATTCCAAAGAATTATGTCGATTTTTTCTCCGCCCAGTTCATCGATTACGGCTTGCACTCGGGTGCCTTTCTGGCCGACGCAAGATCCGATGGGATCAACGCCTTCTTCTGTCGAAGAAACCGCGATTTTAGTTCTTTCTCCGGCTTCTCGAGCGATGGATTTAATTTCCACCGTTCCGGAAAAAATTTCCGGAACTTCCAGCTCGAACATTTTCCGGAGCATTTCCGGATGAGCGCGCGAAAGCGTGATGCCCGGCCCTCTGGTGCCGGCATCCACTTTCAAAACATAAACCTTCACTCGCTGGCCCGCGCGGTAATTTTCCCTTTCAATCTGCTCGCTGGGAAAAAGCACGCCGGTTGATTTTCCGATATCGACAAAAATATTGCGGCCTTCCACTCTCTGAATGATACCGTTAACCACATCTCCTTCCTTGCTCTTGTACTCGTCATACATCGCGTCGCGTTCGGCTTCACGGATCCGCTGGATGATTACCTGTTTGGCGGTCTGCGCCGCCACTCTGCCATAATCTTTTTTAGGTTCCAACTCCGTTTCAATGATATCGCCGACTTTGATATCCTTTTTGATTTTCTTGGCCTCTTTCAAAATTAAATCCCGTTCCGGATTGAAGCGCGGGAGTTTTTCTTCATCGCCCGCTGGATCAGAGACAGAAGCCGGCTTGATTATGTCTTTCTTCCTAATTTTCTTCTCTTTTCTTTTCTGTTCACTGTTCATTAACTCTTGTTCACTGTCCTCTTCCGTGGGAAATTCCCGCATGGTTTCGTCCACCACTTCTTTTACCAAATAAAATTTGGCGTCCCCGGTCTTTTCACTGAACTCGGCGCGAATGTTCTGGCCTTTTTTGCCATAGTCTTTTTTATAAGCCGCCGCCAGCGCCGCTTCCACCGTTTCAATCACTTTTTCTTTGGCAATGCCTTTTTCCTCGCAAAGCGCGGAAATGGCGCCACCGAAATCATTAGTCTGTTCGGACGGATCCCGGCTATCGCTTATTTTCTTTTTTCTGGACATAAATTTAGTTTAGGTTTAATTTTTACTCCTTTAATAAATAGAGTTCGCTTTCCGCGAACTCAACTTCAGATCTTTCAACTTAGTAATACTACCACTGACAATTTTTCCTGTCAATACAATCAATTAGCGCGTTAAAGAATAAAATCGCGGTAATTATTTTTATTCACTGCGGTTAAATCGCTTCCCGAATAGGCTTTTAGAAATATATCCGGCTTTTTAAATTTATTCTTGCTTTGTTTTATTTCAAATCCGCTGATTTTTCCTCCGGATTCTTCTATATAATCGATTTCTTTTCCTTCTCGGGTTCGCCAAAAATATATATTTTTTTCCAGTCCGTTATTATTGTTAAGCTTGATTCTCTCGCTGATTAAAAAATTTTCCCACAGCGCTCCCGCGTCCTGGCGCAAGTTTAAAGGATTGAAATTGTTAATCAGGGCGTTCCGGATGCCTGTGTCAAAAAAATATATTTTTCGCAATTTTTTAAGTTCATTTCTTAAATTCCGGCTGAAAGGCTTAAGCCGAAAAATAATAAAAGCCTTTTCTAAAATTTGAATGTAGCTGGCAATCGTATTCTTGTCTATCCCGACGGTCTGCGCCAGCTCGTTATAGGAAACTTCCGAACCGACTTGCAGCGCCAGAGCTTGGAGCAATTTTTCAATCGCTTCGCTGTTCCTGATATTTTGGAATTCCAGAATATCTTTGTATAAATAACTTCTGGCCAAGCTTTTCAAATTTTTTTCCGCTTCTTTGCCGCCGGATATAATCCCCGGATACATTCCGAAGATCATTCTGTTTTCCAAAAGGCGATCCATTTCCAGATCGGAATAAACGGATTTCAATTCGGAAAAAGAAAACGGATAAAGATAAAACTCGTATTTCCGCCCGGTCAAGGGTTCGGAAATTTCATTGGAAAGATCGAAAGACGATGAGCCAGCAGCGATTATTTGAATGCCGGAAAAATTATCGACAACGAGCTTGAGAGTCAACCCGATATTTTTTATTCTCTGCGCTTCGTCCAAAATTACCAGTTTTTTATCTCCGAAATAGGCCTTTATTTCTGTCGACGTTTTTTCGGTTAAAGCCCTCCGGATATCCGGTTCATCGCAATTGAGATAAAGGGAATTATCCGGATATTTTTTCTGGATTTCTTTAACTAGGGTTGTCTTTCCTACTTGTCTCGCTCCATAAATAATAACAATTTTCCCTTTAAAAAGGGATTTTTCAATAGAATCCTGTATTTTTCTCTTTATTATTCCCATATAATTATGCTTCTTGGTGAATTAGATATTCTAATTATATATCATTTTGGTGAATTTGTCCAGTCTTTGCCTTTTCTCGCAACATTTACTTCTTATAATTAACCACCCATTTGACTTCCCTCCTGTTTTATGCTAATATTCACCGTTATCGCGTTGGGCGGTGATAAGGCCACAAAAGGAGCCTTTGGCTCTTTGAAAATTACATACACTTTATTGAAAGGAGATAAAAACATGTCCAGTAAATTTATCGACCGAATAGTAACTTACGGGACGCCAGCTTTTTTGCTGGGGAAAGACCTGATCGGAAAAATAGCACAGCATCCTGAATTCCAGAAAAAGGCAGCTGAACAACTAATCAAAGCCGTTAAGGGAGGGAGAACAAGAAGCGATGAGCTTATATTTATCACTTCTCTTATCAGTCTAGTTGGTGTTTCTGCAGAAAACAAGCAACTTTTCCTCAACAAGCATTACAAACTTTTAAACCCTGCTTTATCCGGAAAAACGGTGGATCAAATTAAAGAATTGCGACAAAAAGAAAAACTGGCCAAGGGGCTGATCTTTTTAATCGCCGAGGACACAACCACTAATAATTCTGACGAGTCCAAAAGGTTCCAATACGCAAAAGAGGTTTGGCATGGAATTTTTTTGAACATCAATACCTTTCCTGATGATAACGCCAAAATGCAAGTCCTCGAACAAAGGATTCTACACTTTGGGAAAAATCACCAGGAGCAGATGAGCCTTGAAGAAGTCGTGGAAAAAATCCGTCCGCATTTACCGAAGATCGACTCTGTAGCCAAAAAAGTTGCGGAGTCTATTTCTTCCATTAACAATATCTTAGAAAGAAAAGACTCGGAAGGGAATCCGTCATACAAGAGGAACCGGAAATCTTTTTGGAAAAAAACCATTAGGAGGTAACGACTATGGACGAAATAATGAGAGAGCTTAGAAGACTAGATCGGAACGTAGCCGACCGACTCGTTGAGATATATGACAGGATTGCCAAAGTCGGCTTACTATTACTTCTCATATTAGCGATAAATGTTGTGTCTAACTGCTTGGGTGTGAGATTTACCAGTATAATAGTCGCCTTAGCAGGCACAGCAATAATTCTCTACCGAGCATACGATCCTTGGATATTGCTGAATCCCCTCGGAGCAGCCTTTCTGATAGACGAGCTAGAAAAATTAACCGACAGACTCCATCTGACAGAAAAAAAGAAAGAAGAAGCCGGACTGCTGGAACAAGCATTAGACATATACAATGAAACAGTACTAGAGACGATTTTATGGTTCAACTTTCTGTCCCTCATCATTGGAATCTTTCCGATGTGGGGGCGATTGAAAATGGGGCTGATAGTTATTTTAGCGTTAGCCTCATTCAAAATCGCGGCAACAATTCTTAAAAAACCGCCTATCTTCGCCAAGGTGGCCTATCGGGTTAGCCTGATCATTTTTTTTGTTGCCATATGTTGGACATTCTTATCTCCGGTATCGCTCTGGCTAACCGGATATGATGCAAAAATGCTCTTTCAATTGCGACCGGATTGGGAAACAATGAGCAACGCCGATAAAACCAGAAACGTTGCTGAAAGATCAAGAAGAATTAAAAAGATCAACGCTCTGGAGATAATATCAAAAGAGCGAGAGCTGACAGAAGAAGAGAAGGAGGAATGGGAAAAGCTTAGAAGGGGAATGTCTATCTTAGGAAAGATTTCCTCTTCAAAACCAAAAACCCCTATTCTCGTCCCCGTGGCAGTGGCGGAGGTGGGTCGTTACGAAGACCCGCGCTTCGCTAGATGCCTGACTTTCGGGGGGAGAGATATCCATCTCTCTCCGGGAGACTATCATATGGAGCCCTCGGACAAAGAGGACGGAGTTCGGTTCTTTCTCATCGGAGAAGGAACCAAAGGACTCCAAAACCTGGGAGATGGGATAAATTTCACCGTCCCCCAGGGAACGAAGTTGGTCGGCGTCCTGTCCGACCGGCCCCGGAAGATTTACCCGGGGAAAAAATAAACAGGAAAGAAGGCGGCGACTCATCTCATTGAGCCAGCCGCCTTTTTCAATTTTTGATATTCAAAATAAAGAGTTGGCCGCGTTCAAAGCGCGATCCACCGCTTGGACAATCACGAATCCGGAAAGCGCCACGATTATCCCGAGTATGGAATACATCATATTCCGCTTGGCGGCAGTTATTACTTTCTCGTCTCCGGCCGCCACGAAATACTGGATGCCCGAAATGGCGAAAGCGATAAGCGCGATGAAGCCGATTATTCCCAAAAGCCAATTAAGCAGATTGGTTAGAATTTCTTTGATTCCTCCGGACGGATCAGGCAATCCGAATCCGGTCGGCAAATCAATCGTTCCGATACCAAAAGCCGGAGTTCCAAAAAACAAAGAAATTAAAAATAAAACAACAATTTTTTTCCGCATTTTTTGTTTTTTAAAATAACTCCGTGCCCCAGAGCATTGTGTCAGCAGCCCAAACAACAACCAAACCGGAGAGAGCCACAATTACTCCGATAATAGAATAAGTCATGGCGTTTTTGGCTGTTTTCATCCGTTCATCGTCGCCGGCCGCCGTAAGATACATAATTCCGGCGATGGCAAAAGCGATAAGCGCGATGAAGCCGACAATCGCCAATATCCACCCCAGGAAATTTTTGATGATGCTATAAACAGTACCTTCGGGCAAATTAAATTCACTTAGAGGAACAAGACTCCATCCACCAGCAGCTGTACTAGCAGCAGTGGCGACATAAACCGGGCTAACTAGAAGCGCGCTAACTAGCAGTAACAAAATTAACGCGACTTTGCTTTTTGTTTTTTGCTTCATAATTTTAGATTATTAATTAACGAGTTTATTATACCATATTTTACAAAAACGGCCTGTGGATAATCCAGACCGTTTTCAT
>CAZEYB010000036.1:0-6860 GCA_964516165.1 uncultured Bdellovibrionales bacterium
ACATAAAGTTTCGGAACAATCTTTTTCGCCTGGTTCGCAAGTCCAAGGTTCGCAATCAGTCTGCGCTTCCACCACATAATCCTTTTTAATCATGATGCGCCAATAAGTCGCCGCCACCGCTCCCGCGATTAGCAGAAAAAAGATAATAAAAAATATTTTGGTTTTCTTGTCCACGGTTTAATTATAGCAAGAATTTCAATGATTTACAAATATCCGGAGAATTAGATCCATCCCCATTTTCTCAATTTCTTATCGTTCCACCTCTTCTTGATTTCCTTTATGTCAACTTTCTCTTTCTACCCCTCTATTTTACCGCAAAATGAAACCAAGTCTAAACAAGCTCCCGAAACTAAGCTTGAGGACAAGTTAAATCTTTTTGGATATTTTTTCTTTCCATAAGTCCCAAATAATTTTGACAAGACTCAAAATAACAAAAAGCGAGCCCATCCAAATAGAAACGATTTCTTTAGTAGGATTCATCGGTACCCAACCGCCGGAATATTCCGGAGTAAGCGCGATTAAAATTATTGATAAGATAATCCAAACTATGGCGAAACGAAGCCACTTAATAAAAACTTTATCGTTAATGAAGAATAGAAAAATAGAAATTATTAAAATAGCCAGATTAAAAATAAACAGATGCCCGCTAATTGTCTCTGAATAAAAAATAGATTGATTATTCATAACATATGCCGTACCCAAAAGCAAAATACTTATTAAAGTTGTTAATATCCTCCACCAGTAAGTTTTTTTCATAATGTTTTTATTAATTTTTTAATATTTTATTTCAATTTTCCCCTGTTCCGTTTGCATATACGGCACCACCATCCCAAAAAGTTTTTCCCGAGCAGGACGTCTCTCTATATCATCGCTGTTATCGTTATCGTCAAGTTCTTTCGGCTTTTTCATAATCCAGGTCTCATTCCTCTTGGGAAGATAATGGGATTCAAGAACCTCCTCGCCAGTTTTAATGTGCGATCCAAAGAGAAGATACTTTTGCTTTCTCCAGTTAAGAAGCCATTTGTATTGAAGCAGTGACTCTGAAAATTCAGTTTTCGCTCCATCATATGAAACAGATTTCAGCGAAATATCAATACGGCGATCCTTGTCTTTATTTTTTTCATAAACAATTTCCGTTTTGTTCCCCGCCTCATCGCTCAAAGTCGCGACAATATTCTTTTTCTTTTTCTCATTTTTAATTATATTAAAGATCCAAGAAAATACTCCCATTTTAGTTTCGGGTTTTTGCTCGACCGTTTGTTCTTCCATCGCGACTGAAACATTGGATGACAAGTTATCTATGCCGAGAATATCAAGTTTCTGGGAAATTTCATTGAATATCAGTTTTATTTCCGGAGCGGTTTTATCAATTTTTACAATTTCCGTTTTTACCGCTTCTTTGTTACCAGCCTTATCAGTTGAAAAATATTGAAAATCAATCACCCCTTCCCGGGAAATATTCACCGGTTCGGAATAATTTTGCCACGACGCGCCATTATTGAGCGAATACGAAATCGTGTCAACTTCAGTACCGCCCTCATTATCCGTGGCGGAAAGTGTTGCTAAAACATCGCTGACGCGCCAATTATTATTTCCCGGTATTCCTGACAATTCAATTTCAGTTTCCGGGGGAATTATGTCAGGCAAAGTCGCTTCTCCATTGGGAACCGGAATTATTTCATAATCATTTCCTCCATCGCCGTCAAAATCCGCCTCGAGATTGGACAGATCATTGAGGCCTGATTCCGGAATATCCAGCGACACTCGCGTTTCAAAAGAAACCGGGAGATTTTTAAAAGCCGTCTGGGAAATTGTTTCCTCCTCCGATCCAGTAATATTAATTTCTTTCATGTTAAGCGTATACGCTCCGCTGTCATACCCATCCATCGCCATATGGATGTTTTCTCCGCCCGGAATGCCGACATATTTTTGATCGCTGAATTGATAATAGTAACTGTTGGGAATTCCTTCTTCAATTATTGTACGCTCTTCTCCGTCAACCGTAATTACTTTCGGCCCGGTGTGACGACCTTCGCTGTCATAGAGATGAATGTCAAGCGGCGAATAAAGGGACATGCGGATGCGCGGTTTTGCATCAGCGTAATCATATGGACGAGATGTTTTTATATAATCTGGCAACAAAGAAGACTGACCTGCATTTTTAATGATATTTGAGAGAAATTGTTGAAGAGGATCTGTTTCAAAAATATTTCCATGATTTTGATTTCTATTGATTATCGGGTCATAATTATATCCATACAAATCCATCCAATACCTCTCCACATTCTCCTCCTCCGGAAGCATCAAAGCGCTGGGCGCCGTCACCACTTTATCTCCGTCCACGGTAAATTTTGGCTCATAAACCGGTTCGTATTTCCCCGTTCCGGCGCAAGATGGCACGATATAGCCCAAATAAGAATGACATTCAAATCTCTCCTTTTTCCGTATAATCCATCCCGCTTATAGTATCCAGCCCCCATCCGGCAATCTCAATCACTTTAACATCGGAAGGAGGCGCCCAATCGTCCAAACGTTCGTGCATTTCAGTTGCCTCATCAAAAAGATTCCCATTGAGAATATTTTCCGATTCCACGTCATTTTCATCCGGTTTCTCGCGACCATCCTCTTCGCCGGTCAAAAAATTCCGGAATTCCTCGAAACTATCAATGTTCCCCTGATAGGCGTTCATAAAATTTTTGTATTTAGTATTCTCCGACAAAAAATTAATAAACGGTTTTCCCGTCCGCTCAAAATATTTTTCGGACGGCAAAAGCCCATAAGCGCCAGGCATATTTTCCGCCAACTTCCGAGCGTCCGATTGAGAAATAAGCGTTCCAAAAAGCGCTGATTCATCGTATCCATAAAGCATCGCCAATATCGCCTTCGGCGTGCCCATCTGTGGAGTGCCGACGAAAATTATTTTGTCCACCTTATCGGATTTTCCCGATTTTTGAAGTTCAAACATAATAGCTTTAGCCAGAAGACCGCCGTTTGAATGGGCGACAATGGTCACCTTTTTGCTTTTAGAATTTTCTGCCAGGTTTTCCAGCTCTGCGACAGCCGATTTTATTTCCCCGTCCGAATATGGCGTCCCGTTTTCGACGATGTCTTCTACGCTCTGCCGCCAGTCATAGGCGAAAATGTTATAATCACTGATGGTCCCATCATTTTTGAGAGAATCGAGCTTTTCTTTGAAAGTCTTGTAAATATTCGGTCCGAGTCCAAGCCATGATGTTCCTATTTCATCAATCACATCGCGCGTATAGACATTATTGACGCTTTCTCCATTCTCATCCAGAGCCAGATTTTCCAAATCGTTTCCAAAATAATTTGGCTCCCAAAGCTGATCCTCGTTGCCGTTGGAATCTTTTTTATACAACCGGCTCGCTTTTATCCCCGGCAAAAACATCACATTAGAGTTGCCCGAAAGAGCGCTGAAATAAAATTCCCGGACCCAAGGATAGTTATCTTCTCCACCATCAAATACGAAGGGAGCATCGCAAATTTTGTCGTTATTCAAATCCTTGCATTTAGATTCATTTTTCTTCCAAAAATTGCCGCCTGTGGGAAAAGTTTGATTAAACAAATTATCAAAAGAAGAGTACGACTCTGCAGGCGTGTCCGTGCTCATAATATTATTGTTATATATCTCATTGCCATTGCTGGAATCGTAAACCTTTATATCATTGAAAGTGTTTTTTTTGATCGTATTATCACTCGAATAATAAAGCGCAATCGCAACGCTTTTATCCGCGGAGCTCAATCCTTCCACAAGAGAATTGCTGGTATGCCAGAAAACCATTTGCGCCGCTTTTTCCGAAAGAGAAATGTTTTTAAGCGTGATATTTTGGCAGTTCGCGCAATAAAATGCTCCCATATCAGTTGAATTGTCATATATCTTGTCCGAAATATTTTTTTCATAATAAATTGGTCCATTGTCAATCGTGTTATCAATTCCGATGTCATTTGTCATCATATCGTCGCTTTTTATGTAGAAGCTTAATTCGCTGTTATCGTGTATTGTGTTTTGGCGAAGGGTATTGTAATTGCCATAAAGAACTAATCCTATTTGGTTGCTGAAAAAATCATTGCTTTCATAATCGCTATCTTCCGACAATGCTTGAAAAAGCCCGACCCGATTTTCAGATCCAACAATATTATTGGAAACGGTATTATTTTTGGTGTAAAACAGGCTTATGCCATATATAGTGCTGGCAGAAACAAAATTGTTTGAGATGGTAACACTAGAGAGATTTGCGCTGGAACCATACGCATATATCCCGTAATAATTGTGCGTTACCGTGTTGGAAATCACGGAACCGCTTTTGCGGAGATAGATACCGTATAAAAAGCCGCTAACATTGACATTCTTAACGACATCATGGCTACCTGTAACATAAATGCCATTTCCCGTATTTGATCCTGTCACACTGTGCCCGTTTCCATCCAGAGTTATACCGTCATTGCTGATCTGGATAGTTTCATTTACGTCTTTATTCAACGTACAGGTTTTGGAAAACGCGTCCCAATTGCCGATTCCGCTATTGCCATTTCTTCCCTCGCAATCGTATCCCGTCGTGTCATCTCTGATAAACTTCGTGCTTTTTCTCGGCTGAATAAAAATAATGTGATCTTTGCTCAGATCCTGCTTAAAAGAAAACGCGCCGTTTTCATCTGTAGCAAATGGCGCGTAATTTTGATAGTCGTCTTCGTATTTATGATAGGTGGTATTGGGAGATAAACCTGAAATGTCAAACCTGGCGCAATCGGCAGTTTTGGAAGCTTTTAATTGTAAAATTATCATTTCCGGAGCCGATTCCAACCCGAGATCAATATCTTCAGTACTGTCTAAAGATATATTCAGATAATTGCTGTCAGTAATCTCAAAATGCTTACCGGAACCCTCAAGGGTCCCGGGAATATGGAACAGTTTTCCCTGAGCCAAGACGTGGTAAGAACCGTTAACAAAAAACAATAAAGCAACAATAGGCACGAAGAAATATTTTATTTTTCTTCGGTAAGACATAGAGCTTTTTTATTTTATTTTTATTTTACCACCAGGCAACAATAACACAAACATTTGTACAAGATTGGTACGTGCATAAATACGAGTTTAATAAATTTATTCTGAAAACATTGCCTGAAATCAATAATCAATCAGCCTCTTCAGCATCGCCGCTGTCGGTTCCCGCATTGTCCGTTTCTTCCTGCGATGCTACGCATTCCTCATCGCCTTCCTCGCAGACCGTCTCTTCCTCCTCCATTAAACATTCCTCATCGTCTTCTTCGCATTCTTCATATTCTTCGTATTCTTCTTCCGGCGGATTATTCAAAAGATATTCTTTCGGATCGTTGCATTCCACGCTTTGCTCGGCTTTGGTTATCTCATCACATAAAGTTTCGGAACAATCTTTTTCGCCTGGTTCGCAAGTCCAAGGTTCGCAACCCGCTTCATCGGCGGATAAACTTTCGTCCGTTTCAGGATCACAAAGCGGAATCATGCTGGCGTTTCGGCGCGCAATTTTATAATACCAAATATCCGTTTCCGGATCGCCTGTGCAAGCTTCCCCTTCCACAGTCGATTCAGAATCGCATTCCCAAATAAAACAGGCTTCCGTTTCTGGATCGCAGTCCACTTGCGTTTCCACCACGTAATCCTTTTTAATCATGATGCGCCAATAAGTCACCGCCACCGCTCCCGCGATTAGCAGAAAAAAGATAATAAAAAATATTTTGGTTTTCTTGTCCACTTCGATGATTTAGTTTGTAGTTTAATTATAGCAAGAATTTCGACAGTTTACAATTTTTTAATTTCTTTTAAAAGCGCCGGGAGAATTTGGCTTTCTGGAACCGATTTAATTACTTTCCCCCTCCGAAAAATCGCGCCCATTTTTCTGCCGCCAGCCACGCCGATATCGGCTTCGCGCGCCTCGCCGGGACCATTTATCACACAGCCCATAACGGCGATATGAATATCTTTTTCGATGGACTGCGTTGAATCTTCCACTTTTTTCGCGAGACCTATCAAATCAATTTGCGTCCGTCCGCAAGTAGGACAACTGGTTATAGTTACTCCCCTTTTTCGAAGTTTCAGAGATTTTAGAATTTCCCAAGCCACTTTTATTTCCTCAATGGGATCGGCCGTAAGAGACACTCGGAGAGTGGCTCCGATGCCTTCATAGAGTAAAATTCCCAAACCGATTGAAGACATTACCGTTCCGCGGAAAATCGTGCCTGCTTCGGTTACTCCGATATGCAAGGGATAATTTACTTTTCGAGCCAATCTCCGGTAGGCTTCCACGGTTCTTTCGATATCTGAAGCTTTGAGAGAAATCAAAATATTATGGAAATTATATTTTTCTAAAATCCCGATATGGCGCATAGCCGATTCTACCATTCCCTCGGCTGTCACTTTGTTTTTATATTTTTTCAGAATATCTTTTTCCAGCGATCCGCCATTGATTCCTATGCGAATAGGAATTTCTTTCTTTTTACAGACGCTAACCACCGCTTTTATTTTCTTCGCCGAGCCGATGTTTCCCGGATTGATCCTGATTTTATCCACGCCTTGCCGCGCGGCCTCAATGGCCAGCCTATAATCAAGATGAATGTCAGCTACTAGCGGAATATGAATTTTCTTTTTTATCTTGCCCAGTGTTTTTGCCGCCGTCATATCCGGAACAGCCACACGGATAATTTCACAGCCGGCCTTTTCCAAGGCTAAAATTTGCCCGACTGTCGCTTGCGCGTCGCGCGTATCAGTCGTGCACATTGACTGGATTCTCACCGGATTATTTCCACCCAGTTTATACGGACCGACTTTAACGACTTTTGAGAGATATTTTTTCATTCAAAAGTAT
>CAZEYB010000037.1:0-6780 GCA_964516165.1 uncultured Bdellovibrionales bacterium
AAAATAGTCAACCGACAGATAAAAACAAAATTATCGATGAGGTTTTAAAAGTCAGAAAAATGAAAATGACGACAGTTATGATAAACTTGAATAATTCCAAAATTTTTCAAAGGAAGGGAAATCTGTATATGATCAAAAAATAGAAAAACCTTTTTTCATCAATCAAAATAAAAATGCTGATGAATAATACTCAAAACCTGGAGATATTTAAAATCATTGGAGAAGTTCTTTATAATTTTTGGTGGGTTATTTTCCCGGTGACTTTCTATTATGTCTTTAAAATAATCCATTTTGACTACGTGGCTTTTTATTCGGCTAATTCTTTTTATAACAAGCTTGAATGGGTGTTATTGGAAGTAATTCCTTCGCGTGATATCGAAAGAAGTCCGAAAATAATGGAGTCGATCCTCCAGGGAATTTCCGGAGTTACCGCTTCGACTAATGTCTTTGAAGTATGGCTGGATGGAAAATATACCCAAGATCGTTTCGGATTAGAGCTCGTTGGCGAAGAAGGGAAAATCCATTTCTACGTGAGAGCTTATAAAAAATATAGGAATCTGATCGAAGCTAATATCTACGCGCAATATCCGGACGCGGAAATAATTGAAGCGGAAGATTATACAAAAAGGTTTCCAAAGATTATTCCTAATAAATATTGGGATCTTTGGGGAGCTGATTTTGAGTTTACCGCTCCTGCTCCCTATCCGATAAAAACCTATGATAAATTCGATGAAACGGTGACCGGGGAAACTATCGATCCTGTTTCCTCTATGGCCGAGGCAATAGGTTCTTTGGGTCCGAATCAGCATATCTGGCTTCAATACAATATCGAGCCGCTTCAAGAAAAATGGAATTTGGAAGAAGCGCAGAGAAAAATTATAAAGAAACTCAAAGGAACGGAGTCGGCTGAAAGCATGGGATTATCGAATCATCTCGTTGATGTTTTCAAAAATATATTCAATGGGATTTGGAGGAAAGTCGAGTTTGCCATAAGCGAGAAAAAAGAACAGCAGCCGTTGGAATTCCGATTATCTCCGGTCGAAAAAGAAATATTAAAGTCAGTGGAAGAAAATCTGGGCCGGTATACCTATAAAGTAAAAATGCGCTTTATTTATTTAGGGCATCGGAAAAATTTTGAAAGAGCTTACGTCTCGACTTTTATCGGAGCCCTTAAGCAGTTTAATGATATTAACTACAACCAGTTTAAGCCTACCGAACTGTCTAAAACTTACGGTAAAATTTTTTTAAAGGAACGCACTTCTAGTTTCAGAAAAAGAAAAATTTACGAAAGATACAAGAAAAGAAATATGGATGGATCATTAATCTATCTTTCCAGCAAGGAACTGGCGACTATTTTCCATCTTCCAGATATGAATGTGAAATCGCCGGCCATTGCTCATGTGGCTTCAAAGCTTGGCAGCGCGCCGCCGAATTTGCCAATAATGTGATTTTCAACTCCCACACTAATTATGGTAAAGAAAGTTTAAAATGAACGTAATCAATTTTTTTGCCAAAACTAACTTCAGAAACCAGGATAAAATTTTCGGAATAAAAAAAGACGACCGGCGCCGTCATGTTTATATTATCGGTAAAACCGGAATGGGAAAATCGGTTTTGGAAGAAAATATGGCTATTCAGGATATCCAAAACGGCGAAGGAGTCTGCGTGGTTGATCCGCACGGAGAATTCGCGGAAAGAATGATAAAAGCCGTGCCGTCCGAAAGGATAAACGACGTGGTTTATTTTAATCCAGCTGATCTGGAATTTCCCGTTGCTTTTAATATTTTAGAAGCAGTGGACGAGGATAAAAAAAATTTGGTGGCTTCTGGCATGATGGGAGTTTTTAAAAAAATTTGGCCGGATGTCTGGAGCCCTCGAATGGAGTATATTCTTAATAATACTATCTTGGCGCTTCTTGATTATCCTGGATCAACAATGCTTGGCGTTAATCGAATGATGAGTGACAAGGATTTTCGGAAAAGGATCTATCCTAAAGTGAAAGATCCGGTAGTCAAATCTTTCTGGATAAACGAGTTTGACAAATGGGAAGACCGATTCAGAAAAGAAGCCGTGGCGGCTATCCAGAACAAAGTGGGTCAATTTCTTTCTTCGCCGATAATCCGTCATATTGTAGGCCAGCCGAAATCGACTATTGATATGAGAGAGATTATGGACAATGGGAAAATTCTGATTGTCAACTTATCCAAGGGCCGAATTGGAGAAGACGCTATGCGTCTTCTTGGCGGAATGATTGTTACTAAAATTCAGTTGGGCGCTATGGGACGAGTGGATATTCCGGAAGAAAAAAGAAAAGATTTTTATCTTTATGTGGATGAATTTCAAAATTTTGCCACGGAATCTTTCGCTAATATTTTGAGCGAAGCCAGAAAATACCATCTGGACCTGATTTTAGCCCATCAGTACATCAATCAGTTAATTTTTGACGGCAATACCACTGTTCGCGATTCCGTTTTCGGAAACGTTGGAACGATAATTTCTTTCCGTGTCGGAGCGGAAGACGCCGAACATCTGGAAAAAGAATTTGAGCCGGTTTTTATGATGAATGATTTGGTGAATCTGGCCAAATACCGAATATATTTAAAACTGATGATCGACGGCACCGCCGGAGACGCTTTCTCGGCGATAACCTTGCCGCCAGCCGATCTTTCGAAAACCAGTGGCAATTCGGAGAAAGTGATCAAGATTTCTCGGGAAAGATACGGACGTTCAAGACATGAAATCGAAGAAAAAATTGCCCGCTGGAGCGGCATGATTGATTTTGAAGAATTGGAAAAACAAAGACAAGGAGAAACGATTATTTCGCGTAAAAACAGCGAAAAAGCTATTTCTGTTCCAGCGATTGACGCGATTGCCGCGTCTGCGCCGAAGGTAATAAAATCTGAAGATAAAGAAACGCCTATGTTTGAAGCCGTTTGCGATACCTGCGAGGAAAAGATTTGGGTACCTTTCAAACCGGATCCGACCCGGCCGACTTTCTGTAGAGAATGTCTTAAGAGTTATCAAAGAACCAAGGCCCGCTCTCAAAACGAGCGAAGAAAGGAAGAGAAACCAAGATTGGACAATGGTCGGAAAAAAAACAGTTTTAGATCGGTAAAAGAATCGGATGAAAAAACGGAACCTTTAGCTTTTGTTTCTCGAGAGAAGCCTTTAAGTCTCTCCCAAATAAAATATGTCGCTCCTAAAAAATTTTTCTCGTCGAATAAAAAGTCGGAAATTAATCTGGCGGAGATAAGAAATCTGATAAGCAAAACTAAAACGGCCAAACAATAAAGCCAATGTTTTTTTTGCATGGATTTGAACAAGCATAAAAAAAGGATAATCGTCGGCATGTCCGGAGGAGTAGATTCGGGAATGGCTGCCGCTCTGCTTAAAGAAAGAGGTTATGCGGTCCGCGGCGTTTTTTTACGCGTTTGGAAAGGAACGCGGACAAATAAAAAAGATTCATCGCTTGAAGACGCTCGAAAAATCGCCCGAGTTTTGAAAATTCCCCTTAAAACAATCAATGCCAGGGATAGGTTTAAAAAAGAGATAGTCGGATATTTTCTTAAAGAATATGCCAGCGGTCGCACGCCTAACCCTTGCGTTATTTGCAATAAAGATATTAAATTTAAAATTCTTTTTGAGGAAATGCTTAAATTTAAGGCAGATGGCGTGGCTACGGGACATTATGCCAAAATCAAGAATCAAGAATCAAGAATCAAGAATCAAGCGGGTTATAAATTACTTGAAGCGAGAGATAAGATTAAAGACCAGTCGTATTTTTTATACCGGCTGAAACAAAGCCAGCTGGCTAAAATTATTTTTCCGTTGGGAGAATATGAGAAAACTCAAATAAGAAAGTTAGCTAAAAAATTCAAGTTGCCCGTCCATAAAAAAAAAGAATCCCAAGATATTTGCTTTTTGAGCGGAACGGATACGGATCAGTTTTTAAAGAAAAATCTCCGGCTTAAAAAAGGCGAGATTATCGATGCGGACGGAAAGATAATTAGTCGGCATCAAGGCCTGCCTCTTTACACAATCGGGCAAAGAAAAAGAATTAATATCGGCGGTACCGGCCCTTATTATGTCGTAGCTAAAAATAAAAGATATAATCGGCTGATGGTTACCAATAATAAACGCGATGAAAAATTGAATTCTGAAACGGCTTATCTCAAGAAGGTTAATTGGATTTCCGCGAAACCAAAATTTCCCCTAAAAGTCTTATTGAGAACCAGATATCAAAATCCGCTGATTTATGCTACAATAAACAAGGAAAGCGGAAAATATAAAGTAGAGTTTGAAATTCCTCAGCGAGCGGTCACACCCGGACAATCGGCTGTTTTTTACAGTTCCAAGGAAGAAGTGTTGGGAGGAGGAATTGTAAAATAATTTATAAAATTATGTACACTAACGACGATTTGAAAAATTTAAGCGAAGAAGATAAAAAAAGACAGAGGAACTCCATCCAGCTTCAAATGGTGATGCTGGAATCGGATAACCGGAAACTCATAAGCGAGCATAATCTTCTGGACGCGGAGATGAGAAACCTTAGAATGAACGAAGAGCGCCTGCGAATCAATCTGGATGAAAAACGAAAGCGGTATGATATGGTGAAAAATCAAATTGCTCAAAACGAAGAAGAGTTGAAAAGGATGAAGAAGAAGTTAAATGTGTTGTAATCAATTAAATTTATTTTATGGTATCTGATTTTAGGAGGATCGTACAACCAGTTATTGATGAGAAAAAAATAAAGCTGACTAGTTTTCAAAAGGATCGACTAGAAAAAATCGAACAGAAACTAGATAGTGGAGAAATGAAATCAGATCAAGCTATAGGTGAGCTGAGAGCACAATTCAAATATAACTTTACGGAAGATGAATATCGGGAAATTAAAAAGAACCTAGGCTATAACGCGCATTAGTCTGCCAGAGCGTCGGCGGTTGAAATATAATTTTGTAAGTCTAAATTGATAAGAAAAAACTAGCTATAATTTCGCAATTGGGTTCCAAAATTATATTTTAACAGTCTTAAAGCGTATTAATTATCCATGACCGCTCAAGAACTGCGCCAAAAATATTTAGAATTTTTTCAAGCCAAAGGACATAAAATTATTCCTTCAGCTTCTTTAATACCCGAAAATGATCCAACAACACTTTTCATTACGGCTGGAATGCATCCGCTGATTTCTTATTTGATGGGCGAAAAACATCCGCTGGGAAACAAATTAACCAATTGTCAAAAATGCATCCGCACCAGCGATATCGATGAAGTGGGCGATGCCACTCATCACACTTTTTTTGAAATGCTCGGCAATTGGTCGCTGGGGGATTATTTTAAACGCGAGGCGATCCAGTGGAGCTGGGAATTTTTAACCTCTCCTGCGGGATTAAATTTGGATAAAAATAAAATCGCCGTGTCAGTTTTCGCGGGAGACAAGGACGCTCCGTTTGATCAGGAATCTTTTGATCTTTGGAAATCGCTGGGCGTTTCGGAAAAAAGAATTGCTAAGCTATCTAAAAAAAATAACTGGTGGGGACCGGCAGGAGAGACAGGACCATGCGGTCCGGATACGGAAATGTTTTATTGGTCCGGCGCCGAAAATGAAATTCCAAAAAGTTTTAATGATGATAATAGCAACTGGGTGGAAATATGGAATGATGTTTTTATGGAGTTTAATAAAAATTTCACCGGAAAATACGAACTGTTGAAACAAAAAAATGTGGATACGGGGATGGGGCTGGAAAGAACTTTAGCGGTTTTAAATGGACTGGATGACAATTATAAAACAAAATTATTTTGGCCGATTATCCAAAAAATTGAAGAAATTTCCGGCAAGAAATATAAAGACAACAAAAGAAAATTTAGAATAATTGCTGATCACATAAAAGCTAGTATTTTTTTAATTTCTGATGGCGTTGAGCCATCAAATAAAGATAGGGGATATGTTTTACGTCGTCTGATTCGGCGAGTTGTTGCCCTTATTAACGTAGATGATATTAATTTTGATTCAAAAAAATTTAAATTAATAGCGCAAGCAGTTTTTGATATTTATGAAGATACTTATAAGGAATTTAAACAAAAAGATAAACGCTTAGATATATTGGAAAAATTTTCCAAGGAAATACGCAAATTTAGAGCAACTATTGAAAAAGGATTAAAAGAATTTAATAAAGGGGTAGATCCATTTATTCTTTTTACAACTTATGGATTTCCTATTGAACTAACAAAAGAGTTGGCGAAAGAAAAAGGAATAAAGATAGACGAAGGCGATTTTAATAGAAAATTCAAGAAACACCAAGAACTTTCTCGCACGGCTAGCGCTGGAATGTTTAAGGGCGGATTGGCGGATGCCGGGGAAGAAACAACTAGATTACACACTGTAGCCCACTTGATGTTAGCGGGTTTAAGAAAAATTTTAGGCGACCATGTAATTCAAAAAGGATCCAATATCACCGCCGAAAGATTGCGTTTCGATTTTTCTCATCCGGAAAAAATGACCGAGGAACAGAAAAAACAAGTGGAAAATTTTGTCAATGAAGCGATTCAAAAAAATATTCCCGTGGTTTGCGAGGAAATGAGTTTAGAGGAAGCGAAAAAACAAGGGGCGATGGGAATTTTTGAAAATAAATACGGCGATAAAGTGAAGGTCTATACTATTGAGGGCTATTCTAAAGAAATTTGCGGCGGTCCGCATGTAAAGAATACCGGCGACATTCAAGGCGTTTTTAAAATTAAAAAAGAAGAATCATCCAGCGCCGGAGTGAGAAGGATTAAGGCAGT
>CAZEYB010000038.1:0-6450 GCA_964516165.1 uncultured Bdellovibrionales bacterium
TGGAAAAAATCGCCGGCATTCCCGGACGGATGGAATATGTCCCGAACGATAAAAATATTGATATAATAATAGACTACGCTGTTACGCCGGACTCGCTGGAAAAATTATATTTTTTGATAAATACAATAAAATGTCATTCCTGCGAAAGCAGGAATCTAGTGAATAAATCAAAGAATATGCGGCTGGATTCCCGCCTACGCGGGAATGACAATAAGAGTAAAATCATTTCTGTTTTTGGCGCTTGCGGAGAAAGAGATCGCGGCAAGCGGCCAATTATGGGAAGCATTGTGGACAAATACGCCGATCGTATTATTTTAACCAACGAGGATCCTTATAACGAAAATCCGGAACAAATAGTTAACGATTTAACCGAAGGAATTAAAAATAAAAAGGAAGGCGAAAGCCTTTGGAAAATATTAGATCGAAGAGAGGCGATAAAAAAAGCCCTGCGAATGGCAGAGCCGGGAGATATTGTGGCAGTGACGGGTAAAGGAGCGGAAGTGACTATGGCGATTGGCAAAAAAAGAATTCCCTGGAGCGATAAGGCGATTATATTGGAAGAATTACGATTTTTGAATTAACTTTTTAACTGGATTCCCGCTGGAGTTTACCCTCGCGAATGCGGGGGCGGGAATGACATTAAGAAAGAAGTGTTGCGAGAGTTATAGTCAGCAGAAAACCCAGGATTCCTCCGACAATCACTTCGCTGATGCGATGCCCCATTCTTTCTTTAAGTTTGGGGAATTCCTTGCCGCCAATTTGCAAATGCTCGATCAGCCGGTTGAGATACATTCCCTGATCTCCGATATACATGCGTAGTCGCATTGAATCATCAATGACTAAGATGGCGAGAACTATCGAGATGGCGAAAGCGGCCGAATCTATACCTTCGTAATATCCGACAGAAGTGGCAAGGGATGCGACAAAACCGGTATGAGCGGATGGCATATGCCCGTAGCCGACGTGGGACAAGGTGTTTTTAATGTTCCAGCCGTGCCTAAAAGAAAAAATGACTATTTTTACGCCCTGAATAAAAAACCATACGAATATTGGCAGAAGAAAAATGTAATATTTAGATATATCCAGCATAAGGTGCTTGCATTAATTCTCGGATTAAACTTATTATAGCATAATCCCTCCATTTTACATATAAGTCAAAAGTTGTTAAGATGGATTCATAATTATTAAGTAAAAAAGATGATAGGAATAATTTTGCTGGGAATTTTAGCGGTTGCGGTTATTTGGATTATAGCCGTGTATAATGGTCTGATAAAGCTGAAAAACAGGACAGATGAAGCCTGGAGCGATATTGATGTTCAGCTTAAAAGGCGGCACGATCTAATTCCGAATTTAATTAACACGGTAAAAGGCTACGCGGCGCACGAAAAAGAACTGTTTGAAAAAGTTACTGAAGCGCGGGCCAAGGCGATCGGCGCGGGCAGTATGGCCGATAAGTCTCAAGCGGAGAATATGCTTTCCGGCGCCCTCAAAAGCCTCTTTGCGGTGGCGGAAGCCTATCCGGATCTCAAAGCCAATCAGAATTTTTTGGAATTGCAGAGAGAGCTGACCGATACGGAGGACAAAGTTATGGCGGCCCGGCGTTTCTACAACGGCAATGTCCGCGACTTTAATACCAAACTTCAAGTGTTTCCAACCAATATTATTGCCGGAATGCTGAAATTTGCCGCTCGGGAATTTTTTGAAGCGGGAGAAGGAGAAAAGGAACTGCCGAAAGTGGAATTCTAAATTTTGACCTCACCCTAACCCTCTCCTTATTAAGGAGAGGGAATTACCTTCGCCTTTATAAGGAGAAGGTGTTCCAACATTTTAATGTCGGAACGGATGAGGTAAAAAATATGCCTACTTTATATACTCAATCCGATCGCAATACGCGCCTGACATGGATTTATATATCCGGGTTTTTAGTATTTGTAATCGGCGTAGGCTATGTCTTTGCCGGAGCAATGGATAACAGCGTCATTTTATACATCGCGGTGATATTTTCTGTCGCAATGAGTTTCATTTCTTATTGGTGGAGCGACAAAATTGTTTTGGCGATGAGCAAGGCTAAACCGATTGACCATAATAGCAATCGGGAAATATATCATTTAGTAGAAAATCTTTGTATCACAGCTGGATTGCCCGCGCCTAGAATTTATATCATTCAAGATTCAGCCATGAATGCCTTTGCCACCGGAAGAAATCCGAAGCACGGCGTGATTTGCCTCACTACGGGAATAATTTCCCGACTGGAAAAATCAGAATTGGAAGGCGTTATCGCGCATGAATTATCCCATATCGGCAATCGGGACATTCTACTTTCTACGGTAGTGGTAGTTTTAGTGGGATTTATAACCCTTCTGGCAGATTGGTTCCGCCACTGGGCGTTTTGGGGAGGTCGTTCAAAAGATAATGAAGGCGGAGGGCAGCTGCGGCTTATTTTAATGATTGCGGCTGTTGTTCTTTCTATTCTGGCGCCCATTGCCGCAATTTTGATGCAACTCGCGATTTCTAGAAAGCGGGAATTTTTGGCCGACGCGGACGGAGCGCTTTTGACCCGTTATCCGGAAGGGTTAGCCAATGCTTTAGAGAAAATATCAAGAGATAAGGAGCCATTGGAAGCGGCCAACCGCGCCACTGCCCATTTATATATTGCCAATCCATTCAAGGGCAAGAAAATATCAAAACTTTTTATGACTCATCCGCCGATTGAAGAACGCATAGCGGCGCTTCGAGGAATGGAAACCAAATGAAAATTGTGCTAGTATATAATCGTAAGTAAATAAAATAAAAATTAGAAAGGCGGTGACTTATGGAAGAACCAATGAATCAAAATCAACCTAAACCATCTCCGGCGCAATCCAGTCAAGATTTAAGCGCGGATGAGAAGGATATTAAAGACAATAAACTCTGGGCTTTTCTAGGCTATTTGGGCATTCTTTGCCTTATTCCGCTTTTGGCTAAAAAAGATTCCAAATTCGCTCATTTTCACGCTAAACAAGGGCTGATTCTTTTAATTGGAGAATTTTTCGTCTGGGTTCCTGTTATCGGATGGATTTTGGGAATTGTTATCTTTGTTCTCTGGATTATGGGTGTGGTTAATGTATTTTCAGGAAAAATGAAGCCGCTTCCGATAGTGGGAGAATGGGCGCAGAAGATAAACCTATAATATTTTTTGTTGGAAGTTATTTAAAACAATCCCGCCTAGGCGGGATTGTTTTTGTGCTATAATAAGTACATAAGAAATAAAAAATTATGAAACGAACTAAGATTATCGCTACTATCGGACCAGCTACGGCTTCTCGTGAAAAAATAAAGCAGTTGATTGAATCGGGAATGAATGTCGCCCGGATTAATTTTTCCCACGGCGACCATAAATCCAATGGGCGGCTAATTGATTATGTAAAAGAATTAAGGCAGAAGCTAGCTGTGTCAGTGGGCATTATGGCCGATCTCCAAGGGCCAAGAATACGTACGATCTTAGTCAAAGACATTAAAATTAAAAAGGGCGAATTAATAAAAATTTCCGATATTTCTCATAAGACGCGAGAAGCGAATTGTATAATCCTGGATTGGCCGGGAATAATTAAAGATATAGAAATAGGCAATAATATCTTGATTGAAGACGGACTTTTAAAAATTAGCGTGACAGAAAAAAACGCGAACTATTTAGTGGCTAAAGCGGAAACTGACGGGGTGGTTAGAAATAACAAGGGAATAAACATCCCGGAGTCCCGGCTTAAAATGGAGTCGCTCACTCAAAAAGACGAGGAGGACTTGAAATTTATTCTTAATAAAGACGTTGATTTTATCGCTCTTTCTTTTGTGAGTAGCGCCAAAGATATAATCAATGCCAGAGAAAAAATAAAGAAAATACTGGGCGGCGCCAGTGGATTGCCTCACATTATCGCTAAAATAGAAAGGAAGAAAGCCATAAAAAACATTATGGAGATAATTAAAGCCGCCGATGCCATTATGGTGGCGAGAGGCGATTTGGGCATAGAGTTGGATGAAAGCCGGGTAGTGATTTATCAAAAAGAAATAATTGCCCAATGTCTGCGGGCGGCCAAACCGGTGATCGTAGCCACTCAAATGCTTAATTCTATGATTGAAAATCCCCGTCCTACCCGAGCGGAAGTGAGCGATGTTTCCAACGCGGTGATTGATCATACTGATTGTGTCATGCTTTCCGGCGAAACCGCCGATGGAAAATATCCCATCCAATCGGTAAAAGTTATGAAAGATATTATTGGAAAAACGGAGAAGTCTCCTTTTGATATTCTGGCTCACGGATTTTTAGGCGATCGAAGGAGTTCTATTTCTTCGGCCGTCGCTCATTCGGCTCACGAACTCTTGAAAGATACAAACTCCGAAGCGATAGTGGCGGCGAGTGTCAGTGGTTTTACGGCCAGGATGATTTCCCGCCACCGGCCGGAAAAAACCATCTATGTTGTCACTAACAATGAAAAAACGCATAATCAATTGAGCTTATTATGGGGAGTAGAAAGTTTTATCCTGCCTGATTGCCAGACGCTGGACGAACTGATTGACAAGTCTATTGAAATCTTAAAGAGAAATAAGTTGGTTAAAACTGGAGATAAAATAGTGGTTGTCGCCGGTCGTCCGCATATAATAAAGGAACATATGAGCTTGGTAAAAATTGAAGAAGTAAAATAAAAAACAATGGACAAAAAAAAATATATTCTCTGGTTTTCGGAAATTGGCATAGGAAATATTGACACGACGGGCGGAAAAAATGCCTCGCTCGGCGAGATGTATTCTCATCTCCGCGCCAAGGGAATAAAAATTCCAAATGGTTTCGCCGTCACTGCCGAAGCTTACCGTTATTTTATCTCGGAAAACAAGCTGGATGAAAAAATCCGCCAGAGTCTTAAGAACCTGGATACGGGGAATATGGCAAGTTTAGCCCGGTGCGGCTATAAGATCCGCGAAACCATTTTATCGGCCCAGTTTCCCAATGATCTTCGAAATGAAATTGTTGAAGCTTATGCCAAACTTTCCCGGGAGTACATTCGGCATAAAGATTTTCAGATCACTTGGAACAAAAAAGACCACACTAATCATTTTACGGGCGGAACTGATGTGGCGGTAAGATCCAGCGCCACCGCTGAAGATTTAGTGGATGCTTCTTTCGCCGGCCAGCAGGAATCCTATCTTAATGTCATCGGAGAATATCATCTTCTTGAATCCATAAAGAAATGTTTCGCTTCTCTTTTTACCGATCGGGCCATTTCCTATCGCGTGGATAAAGGCTTTGATAATTTTACGGTGGCGCTTTCAGTCGGTATTCAAAAAATGATCCGTTCCGACGAAGCTTCCAGCGGAGTAATGTTTACTATTGATACCGAATCGGGATTTCAGGATGCCATTATTATTAACGCTTCCTGGGGTCTGGGAGAAAATATCGTGAAAGGCAAAGTGACTCCGGACGAATTTTTCATCCACAAACCGACGCTTAAGGCTGGCTTTAAATCGATTATCGGGAAAAAACTGGGAAGCAAGGAAAATAAACTGATTTACAGCGTCGGAGGCAATTCTTCCACGCGGAATGTTATGGTTCCCTTAGAAGACCGGAAGAAATTTTGTCTTACCGATGAAGAAGTGTTGAAGCTGGCCAATTGGGGACTTATTATTGAAGACCATTATAAAAAACCGATGGACATTGAATGGGCGAAAGACGGAAGAATGAAGGAGCTCTTTATTGTCCAAGCCCGTCCGGAAACCGTCCAGTCTCAAAAAGACAAAAATGTTTTGGAAGAATATAAGCTGGATGAAAAGGGAAAGATTTTCGTCAGCGGTTCGGCGGTAGGCGGAAAAATCGGCCAAGGCAAAGCCAACGTTATAAAGGATGTGGCTAAGATCGCTCAATTTAAAAAAGGCGAGGTGCTGATCACGGAAATGACCGATCCGGATTGGGAACCGATTATGAAAATCGCCAGCGCCATCGTTACCAACAGTGGCGGGCGTACCAGCCACGCGGCCATTGTAAGCCGGGAATTGGGCATTCCTTGTGTCGTGGGGACGGAAACGGCCACTCACGCCGTAAAAAATGGAAAGCCTGTGACAGTAAGTTGCGCTGAGGGAGAAAAAGGCTATGTCTACGAAGGGCTTTTGAAATATTCGATAAAAAAAACAGATCTCAAGGAGATTAAAAGAAGCCGGACGAAAATAATGATGAATGTCGGTAATCCCGACCAAGCTTTCAAATTAAGTTTCATTCCGAACGAGGGAGTGGGATTGGCCCGCGAAGAATTCATCATAACGGAGTATATCAAAATCCATCCCATGGCGCTTGTTCATTTTGAGAAAGTAAAGGATCGGGAAGAGAAGATAAAAATCGAGGAACTGGCTAGGGGCTATAAAAATAAGCAGGAATTTTTTGTGGATAAACTGGCCGAAGGAGTCGGGAGAATCGCGGCCGCTTTCTAT
>CAZEYB010000039.1:0-6400 GCA_964516165.1 uncultured Bdellovibrionales bacterium
AAAAAAACATTCTTTGTAAGAAAAAGCGGCGCCGTCAATGGTCCAATAGAAATCGGAAAGTCCGGAAGACGGAACGGTAACGCCGACGATTTCATTTTTCAAAACGGGGCAAACTGATTTTTCTATTCCGTCTTGGCAGATTTCATCTGAACCCAGGCTTATTTCCAAGGAATCGGAAACAGACGCTTCGTAAGCTTTTATTCGGCTGGAAGACGAGTTTATGGGAATAACCACATAGGAATATCCCTCCCTTATTACTCCGCTTTCCACGTTTTCCGTGATAGTCAATTTTATTTTGAGATATTTCATGGGATTGCTGGTATCATTAAAGTATGTTCCAGGGAAGTTCAGTTTAAATTTGAAAGTATCCAAGCCCAAGCCTGTCGTCTGGGAAGATTCCGGGATGTCTTTTTTTAAAAGCGCTTTTCCCCAACTTTCAGGATTGGGTTCGGGAGATTTATAAACTTCCCATTTATATTTCAAATAATTTTTATCCCGGGCGTTGAGAACGGACGAGTTCACCACTACTTGGTCTCCCGCATTGGAAACCGGATCAGGATCGTTAACCGGCGATTTCGGAGAATAGGATAATTCCGCTTTTAATTTTTCCGTGGCGCCCCCACCTTCCGCCGGATCCACGAGATTTCCGTATAAACAATCATTTAAATAGCCGGCGCTTTTCATAGTTTTCACATTGTCGCATTTATTTTTAGAAAAGGCCCACATGGTTTTATACGAAGAATCTTTTTTTTGAGTCGGATCGGTGGAAACGCCTTCCACTACCAAACCGACTTCGTCTCCTTGCTCGTAGGTCCAGGTAAAGCCATTTATTCCCAATCCGGCCACATTAGCTTCATCTTTATTGCCTGTATCCGCCGTGTCTTCGTTGTCGGGGTCGGTGCGCCAAAAACTTTCTTCTCCGATGCCAAAAGACCCGTCTCCGGTGGTATAATGCCCTCCCGTGGTATAATTGGGGGCATTGGGAAAAAGATGTTCGCAAATTATTGAATAGTCTTCTCCCGAAACCACGTCGCGCACATAGCAGAAGTTATTCTTGCCGTTCTGGTCATTTCCCCCAATGACGGCGCGATAACCGTCATTGTCGGAATCGTTGGAATATATGTCTTTGTCCGGCTCGCCGTCTCCGTCCTTGTCCCATTCGAAATCATTATTGGCGATAATCCTCATGGCTTTTATCTTATAATCTTCGATAGTTATCTTTTTATCTTTGTTTAAATCGCATTTCTTTTTTTGTTCGCTATTCAGGTTGTTGGTGTTGTTGGTGATTTTGCAAATCTTGGATTTCAAATACCAGGTAAAATACAAATCTTTCATTTCGTTTAAAAAATATTCCGGAGTGGCCTCTGCCGTTACTTTTTCTCCCGAGACGGGGTTAAGCGGAGTAAAACTTAAAGAAACCAAAGGCGGATTTTTCTTTCTTCTGGCCACATTCATGGTTTTAATGTTGTATTTAAGTTCGTCCGTGTCAACGCCTAAATCTTTAAAAAGGGAATTCATCACCCCGGTTCCTATCCCGTTGATTTCGGTTTGGCCGACATTGGTAAAATTAAAAGCTCGCGCTGGCGAAAATGGCGCGCCAGCCAAGCAAAAAAAGATGATAATGGCCCAAGCAATTTTTTTCGATGCGCGTTTCATTGTGTTTTTATCGCGTAAATCAGGTAAGAGTTTAACAATATCAAAAATAACAGGCCGCTTAAATAAGAGTATATCATAGACTTGCTTTTATAGGCAGTAACTCCTCCGGTTATGGATATGATTATGAACGGAACTAGTGTCCAAATTTCCGGCTGAAATCCTCCTTTAGCTATAAGGATGGTTATAAAATAAATTCCGGCTTGGATAAAAATAGTCCAAAAAGACGCTATCGGGGCAAAAGAAAATAAAACGAAACCTCTGAAAAAATATTCCTGCAAAAATAGAAAGAAATTTACGATAATGAGCATATGGAAAAGAAAGAACCAGAAATTATTGACTACGAGCGAGGACAGCGCGTAATTTTCGGTGAAATCGGTGTAATTGATGACGGCGTAAATAGCTAGAAGAGAAACCAATAACATTAATCCTCCCCAAATAATTCCCGTCTTTTTGTTTTGGATATTCAAACCAAAATCACCAGCGCTTTTCTTAAGAACTAATTTTATATACAGCATAGGCAAAATTAACAGAAAAATCAGGCTCTTGATAATATCCTGAAAATTTCCCTTGGCGGGAAAGGTGATAGAAAGGATTAGGCAGATAAAAATTATCATCCCTGTAATTATCAGTTCTTTGGGTTCAAAATTTTTTTTGTTTTTTTCTCCCAACATTGATTTTAGGCGTAAGTTTCTTCGGCGTAAGCCGGAGACAATCTTCTTTCCTCCTCTTCCTGTTTCTGGGCTTGTTTTCTGGACGAGAGAAGCAAAATATAAACAATTAAGACGGTGAGAGTTTCGATAGGCAGGAAATTGATGCCGAAAAGCAGTTCTGCGGTCGTTCCGCCAAGAAGAATAAGCCAGCTGCGGATAATTTTCTGCTGTTTCCTGCCCGCGCCGTTGTTAAAACTGCCCAACAGCATCATCATAGCGATAAAAATAGAGCAACAGAGAGTGGCGACAAATACGACAACATAGCCTACTCCGGTCACCTCAATAAGGTCTAAAATATCTTTGAGTATAGCGGCGAAAATCGCCAGCCCATACATCCAGTCGGAGAATGGTTTTATCTGAAAAAGAAGCATAAATAAGCCTAAAGGAGTAGCCGATTTAGCTAAATTTCGCGCGTCATTGATAGTTGATTTGGCCAAACCCTTGTCTTTGCCAAGGCTGTATTTTTTCAAAGTTTCGCGCGCTTTTTCTTTTTCTGCCGTGTTTCGGGCTTCTTTTAATCCTCTGTATTTTTGAAGGTCGATAGCCATCTTATTAAAATTCTATTATTGTTCTTCTCTTAATTCTTTTTTAGCCTGCTCGACTCTTAAAAGCTGGGCCGGGTCGGTGGTGATTATCTGATCCTCCGAATAAGAAGCGACTACCTTGATAGCCACATGCTTGGTTCCGGCGAAAAATATTCCCTCGCCGATATTGCTTTCAAGAAGCAAAAATTTTTCTTGGTCAGTGAGATAAAAGGTTTCGCTTATCGTGTCAATGGCTGCTGGAGATTGTTTCATAAGCAGTTGGATGGAAGAATTGGTAACAATGGCTTTTCCGTAGCGCGAAGCCAAAAAATCATTGACATCCTGGGTAATAGTGGTGAGTCCGGCATAATATTTTCGGCACCGCTTCGCGATTCCGAACATGAACGAAGCCGCGTCCTCGTATTTCATCATGACCCAAGCTTCGTCGACGATTACCAGTCTTTTTTTAAGCGTGGTTCTCATCTCGTTCCAGATAAATTGCATAACAGTGAACATGGCGACCGGGCGAAGTTCTTCTTCCATGTCGCGGATATTGAAAACTACCATTTGATTGTCAACTTTAATGTTAGTCGTGTTGTTGAGAAATCCGGAAAAAACGCCTTCGGTGTATTTCTCAAGTCGGATGGCTAAATTTTCTCCTCCATCCATGCTTCGGAGCACCTGATGCAAATCGCGCATCGTGGGGTAAGATTCGCTAGTCAGAAGATTCAAATTGGCTTCCGGGGTGATGTCTCTTACGGCGTAGGTTTCTCTAATCGCTCGATCAAGAATGGAATCTTCTTCCGGAGTAATGTTTCCCAGCATGATATGAAGCAGTCCCAGGAGGTTCGCGATATTATTTCTCAATACGTCTCCCGGATCTTCATCTTCCCTGATTCTGGGCAAATCAAAAGGATTTAAGTGATTCTCGGAATTTAAGGAAATTTTAATGAAAGTCCCGCCGACGGTTTCTGAAAGATGCTTATACTCATTTTCCGGGTCGATTACTATTATGTCGCTTCCCAACATCATAGATCTAAGAATTTCCAGCTTTATAGTGTAACTTTTCCCGGCGCCGGACTTGGCGAAAACCACCATATTGGCGTTTTCCATTTCGAAACGGTCAAAAATAATCAGGCTGTTATTATGCCGGTTAATTCCGTAGAGTATCCCTGAATTGTTCGATAAAGTGGAAGAAACAAAAGGAAAGGTAGTGGATAAAGGAGCGCCGTTCATACTGACTCCGATGTCCAATTCGTCGTTAGCCAGCGGCAAAGTCGAATTAAAGCCTTGTTCAGTTTTAAATATCGCCGGTTTTACATAGACCAGCCGGGCTTCCAGGATAGCTTCAATCGAGCGAGTCAGATCGTTGAGTTCTTTTTCCGTTTCTCCATAAGCGGTGATGTAAATGCCAAAACGGAAAAACTTTTCCGTGCCCTGTTGAAGTTCATCCCTAAGCTTGTCAATGTCTTGCATGGCCGTTTCCAGCGCCGGATCCCGAGTAAGCCCTTTTTCCTGCTCGATATGCACTTGCGATTCCACTCGAGTGGCGCTTTTTCTAAGGGTTCTCAAAATTTCGTAAGTATCGATAGGATGAATGAACATGGATATGTCTATGGGCATATCTATGTTGATAATCGGGGAAAACCAATTGCTGTTGAGATAGCGGGGGTAAGCGATGACAAAAATGGTTTGCGCCAGCGTTTCGCCTATCCGGATGTGGCGGGGATTAATTTTTATGGCGGCCGGAGCGATGAGATCGTTAAGGCGAGTCAATCCTTCCTGATAGTATTTTTCCGATTCCAAAACTTCGTCTGGACGAACATTTTTTTTATTTTTTTTAAAAAATTCAAGCATTTTATTTGGCTAATTCTAATTTATCGGTTTCTTTTAATTCAACGAAATTATAAACTTCAGGGTTGTATGAATCAAACATAAGCTCCATAAGCTCCTCTGTTTTAAGCGGTACGATGCGCAACCCTATGCCCGAAAGAGCGACAATGATATGGTCAACTCTTTGGTAAAGCTGGTCCTTGTAAGTTTCAAAATTTTCTCTTTTATCCAAGATATTTTTTCTGGGGTTGAGCAGGCTGGCCAGGTTGTTGAAAAAACCCTTGTCCTTATTTTCTATGGGTGAAAACGGAACGATGATATAGAAATTTTTTTCCATGATGTTGGAAACTGAAAGCAATTGTTCAATGAAACTTTTGTATTCCGAGATCTGGAGCCGGAGTAGTTCATTAGGCTGGCCTTTCTCTTTTGAAGTTAAAAAATCCAAGTAATTTTGCATGTTAAGTTTTCGGGAACTGACTAGAATCTGGATCGGGAAATCCACCGAATTGAGGAAATCCTGGTAATGGCTGACAATAGCTTCCTGCTCGTCGGTTGATTTAAGATCGAAATTAATGGCCGATACGGCTAAAACAGATCGCAGAGCGCCTGATTTTAAAATAATCGTATTTTCCTTAATCTCGGCTATGTCCAGATACTTTTGGGTCGGCGAAAGGGCGGTTTTTTTGGCCAATTTTTTAGAATGTAGTATTTCCATGATTATTGTCTAATATTTTTGATATTTCTATAATTTTAGCGCTATTCAAGGTTTTTCTCTCAATAACTTTTTTTTGTTTCAAATTGGCGCCGTGTTTCATGGTCAGTTTTAAATCGTCGCGGTTTATTTCCCAGATATAAATTTTAGGGCGGAAAACAAAGCGGAACGAAGAAATTATAAATCCAATCAAAGACTGGTTGTAGGGACGGTAAAAAGCCAAAGCTCCGAATAGGCCGACTATGACGATGGCAGCGATGATGAAAGCCGATGTGTCCAGCAAGTTCCAAAAAATGAGGAGCAGTATTCCGCCAATACCCAGCCAGCCTATTTGTTTGGCGGTGAGAGGACCGACTATCTTGTCTTCAATTTCGATAAATTGGGGGACGTTGAATAACATACTATTCTTTTAAATTAACCACGTTTTTTGGCAATGGCTTTGTGTTTCTGTTTAAATTGTCATGCGGAACGATTCTTATCGGTTGGGGTCCTCGGGGCTGGTTTTCAAACGGCATTTTTTGGGGAGAACTGAAATTTAATTTGGTTGATGGAATATTGGGATTATTTGTGCTAGGCGCTTGGCTAATATGCTGGCGGTTTTCGTATGGATTATACTGTGTTAATCCAGAATTTCTGAAATTGCTCGTTGTTTTCTGTTCACTGCTCGCTGGTCTCTGTTCGCTGATTTTTGGAAAAACAATTTGCTTAGTGGTCAGGTTGACTGTCACTTCTGTATTTTCATCATAAGCTTTCAGAACAAAAGCCAATTTTTGCCGTTCGGAAGAAGACAGTCGCTTGGTGTTTTCATTTTGAAACAGATACGATCCTCGGACCATAGAATTATGCGGATCATGGCCCATATTGAAAGTATAGTCGAAAAGCCAGTTTTTAACAGAGGGCCGCGCCGGATCGGGAAAATTCTGGAGTTTGACGTGGGAAGAAGTGATCAACTGTTCGCCCAGTTC
>CAZEYB010000040.1:0-5682 GCA_964516165.1 uncultured Bdellovibrionales bacterium
CCTTATACCAGAGAAAAAAATTTTTTTCTTCTGAAAAACGGCAAAGTTTCCGAAAAAATTGATGCGGTTTTCCCTCTCATACATGGTCCTTTTGGCGAGGATGGAACTCTGCAGGGACTGCTTAAACTTTTTAATGTCCCTTTTGTCGGCGCGGACGTTATCGGTTCAGCCATCGGAATGGATAAAGATGTTTCAAAAAGACTTTTAAAAGAGGCTGGTGTTTCTGTCGCGAGATTTTTAGTTTACAGAAGTAATCAAAAAAATAATATTTCTTTTGAAGAAATTAAAAAAACTTTTCCGTCGCCATTTTTTATTAAACCCGCCAGTCTTGGTTCATCGGTAGGTGTCAGCAAAGTGAGAAGTAAGAAAGAATTTATCTCTGCTTTTAAATCAGCCCTTACTTACGACAAGAAAATTTTAGTCGAAGAGTGCGTTTCAGGAAGAGAAATTGAATGCGCGGTTTTGGGAAACGAGAAACCAATAGCTTCCCTTCCCGGTGAGATTATTCCCAGCCATGACTTCTATTCTTATAATGCCAAATATATCGATAAGAACGGCGCGAAACTGATTATACCGGCGAAATTGCCAAAGAGTATGATAAAGAAGATTCAAGCGCTGGCTATAAAAACTTTTGAAACGCTTTGCTGTGAAGGTATGGGCCGAGTGGATTTTTTTATAGACAAAGACAATCGGATTTTTGTGAACGAAATTAACACTATTCCGGGATTTACTTCCATAAGCATGTATCCGAAGCTTTGGGAGCATGACGGTATTGTTTATTCAAAGTTGATTGACGCTTTAATTAAACTGGCGTTCGATCGTTTTGATAAAGAAAAGAAACTAAAAACATCATTTTCGGGCTGAAGGATATGAAAATTACGCTTAGCCAATACGCCGGATTTTGCGATGGAGTAAAAAGGGCTTATGAAATGGTAAGCGTTTTAAATATGGCTCGCGCCAAAAAACCAGTGATGATTCTCGGATCGCTGGTGCATAATCCGGAAGTCAACCAAAAAATAGCTAAAAAAGGGATAACCCGCATTGATCGCGATTATTTTTTTAAAGCCAAACCGGGAGAGATCGGGACACTGATTATCACGGCTCATGGAACCGGACCGGATGTTTACATGGAAGCTAAAAGAAAAAAAATAAAACTAATCGATGTCACTTGTCCCAAAGTGGTTAAAGTTCAAAGGCTGGCCAAAGTTTTTTCCGGCCGGGGTTATAAAATTGTAATTATCGGCGACAAAGGTCACAAGGAAGTTTTAGGCATTTGCGACTGGAGCGGTAAAAACGCGTTAATCGTTTCCAATAATTCGGATCTAAAAAGAATCCGTTTTTCCCCGAAAGAAAAAATCGCCGTTCTATCGCAGACGACGCAAAATGAAGAGTTTTTTCGTCAAGCGGCCGAGATTATTAAGAAAAAATGTCCGCTGACTGAAATTTTATTTACCACTTGCCATACCACCCATCAGCGCCAAAAAGAAATAAAAAAACTGGCGGAGGGAAATAATCCGGTGGTTGTTATAGGATCAATGGCCAGCGCCAATTCCAAGCGGCTTTTTGAAATAGCGCGTGAAGTCAATCCTAGAACCTATTTTATTGAAAATGTTGAGGGTTTAAATAAACGCTGGTTTTCAGGCGCTAAAAAAGTGGCCGTGAGCGCGGGCGCGTCGACGCCTAGCTGGATTATCGAAGAGATAATGGGTTATCTTGGCAAAATTAATTGATTTTTAGCGGATTTCTGGTATAATGCAATTAAGATTAAAATAAAACAATGGTTAAAATTATCATCGTCGAAGACGATCCCATGATTTCGGAAGTGTACCAGAAAAAATTTACCGAGGCTGGCTTTGAAGTTT
Source organism: uncultured Bdellovibrionales bacterium (assembly GCA_964516165.1). GTDB lineage: Bacteria > Patescibacteriota > Minisyncoccia > Moranbacterales > UBA2206 > CAZEYB01. The sequence goes on from CAZEYB010000040.1 coordinate 1,863, forward strand.
CAACCGCTGATTCAGGCGAGCAAACGCTGAATTTGGCTAAAAAAGAAAAACCGGACGCGATTCTTTTGGATTTGGTCATGTCTAAAATGGATGGATTCGAAGTCATTAAAAGAATTAGAAGCGGGGATTTTGACGGGAACATTAAGATCATAGTCTCCAGTAATTTGGGCCAAAAAGAGGATCAAGAAAAAGCCATGAAGCTGGGAGCTAACGGTTTTATCTTAAAATCAGATTTTACTCCTTCGGATTTAGTGAAAGAAGTTTCTAAAATTCTCAATCAATACAGCGAACATCTTCTTCATAAAAATTCAGGCGATCCCCAGTGAACTCTCGAAAAAACAAGCGAGTTCGCAGGTTGAATAAATGTATTTTATGAAACGAACATTAATTTCCGAAACTCCCGAACTAATCGGAAAAAAAGTTAAGTTAGCCGGCTGGGTGAACGTGCGGCGCGATCACGGCAAACTCATTTTTATCGATCTCCGGGACCGAACCGGCCTTATTCAAATGGTGGTTATACCGGATAAAAAAGAGGCTTACGCGGTTTCCAAAGATATTAGAAATGAATATGTCATCGAAGTCGAGGGACGGGTGAAAGAACGTCCTGGCGGACAATCCAAAGACGATTTAGGCACGGGAAAAGTGGAAATTGAAGTGGAAAAAATAGAAATTATTTCTCGAACGGAAAAAGAACTGCCTTTTGACATTTCGAAAAAAACTTTAGATCTTAATCTTCCGACGCTTTTAGATAACCGGAATTTAGCTTTAAGAAATAAAAGAGTCAATGGTATTTTTAAGGTTTATGCCCAGATTATCCAATCCTACGGAGATTATCTCAGAGAAAACGGATTTCTAGAAATCAAAACGCCTAAAATTGTTTCAGCGGCTACCGAAGGCGGAGCTAATTTTTTCAAGATAAAATATTTCAAGCGCGATGCTTATCTTGCTCAAAGCCCGCAATTTTATAAACAAGCCGGAGTAGGAGCTTTTGAACGGGTATTTGAAATTGGTCCGGTTTTTCGGGCTGAACCTCATTATACCACGCGCCATGTCAATGAATTTGTGGGCCTTGACGCCGAGATGGGATTCATTAAGAATTTTTATGATGTGACCAACGAACTGGCGGAAGTTATGAAGCGCGTTATAAAAGATGTGCGAGAAAACTGCGCTGGCATCTTGGAGGAATATGAAATGGAATTACCCGCTCATCAGAAATTTCCCAAGATCAAGCTGACTGAAGCGCTGGAAATTCTCAAAAAAGAATACGGGAAAGAAATAGAGGGTATTGATATAGATCCGGAAGGCGAGAGGCTGATTTCCCAGTGGGCTAAGAAAACTTACGACTCTGACTTCATTTTTCTCACTCATTATTCTTCCAATGCCCGGCCTTTCTATACTATGCCGAGCCCGGATCCGGAATATACCGAGAGTTTTGATCTGATTTTTCGCGGAGTGGAAATTGCTACCGGCGGGCAAAGGATCCATAACTATGCCCAATTGTTGGCTAATATTAAAAAACACCGACTCAATCCCGAAGATTTCAAGGATTACCTTGAAATTTTCAAATTAGGCCTGCCGCCTCATGGAGGCTGGGGGTTGGGTTCGGAAAGAATTGTTCAAAAAATTTTAGGGCTTGAGAGCGTGAAAGAGGCAATTCTCTTTCCCCGAGACGTGAAAAGACTGGCACCCTGATATAAATGAAAATACATGACGAAAAACTGGATTCTGGCAAAATAAGACTCGTGAGTCTCGTTTCTTTTTTTATGGGCTTTTCGCAAGCCTTTTTTATTTATATCATGTCCAGCTATTTTAAAGCGGCTTCGGGGATAGAAAATGTCGGTGGATTTTATCTGGCGGCCTATGCCGTGACGCTTATCTGTATTTTGAATCTTCACAAGGTTATTAAGAGATTCGGAAAATCGGATGTGTTTTATTTCTCGTTATTTCTTAAAATCTTGACCATTGTTTTTTTATTGTTAATTCCCCCTTCCTGGATAGCGATTTTATTGGTTGTCTTCTATATAATTTTTGGCAATTTGGAGTGGGTGAGTCTGGATATAATTCTGGAGTCGTGTTCTAAAGATTGCATGTCAGGAAGGATTCGCGGAAAATTTCTGACTATTATGAATGCCGGAATTCTTTTGGGTCCGCTTCTATCCGTTTTAATTCTTGGAAGATACGATTTCTATGGCATATTTTTGTTGCTTCTAGTTTTCAATGTTTTTATTTTTTTTATCGCGATTTTTAGTTTCAAAAATGTCAATCACCGGTTTGAAAAAAAATTGGCGGTAAAAGATATCGCGAAGAAAGTAATTGCCAGAAAAGACATACGCAATATATTTTATATCTCTTTTGTTTTGGATTTCTTTTACGCCCTAATGCTCATATATGTGCCAATTTATCTAGCTGATTTGGGATTTTCATGGGACAAGATCGGAATAATTTTCACTGCCATGCTAGTCCCGTTCGTTATTCTCCAGTATCCGGTTGGAATACTGGCGGACAAAAAAATGGGCGAAAAAGAACTTTTAATCTCTTCGATTTTGATAATGGGCCTTTCAACTTTAGCGATATATTTTATTTCTTCGGGAACAGTTTTAATCTGGTCGGTAATTTTATTTTTGACCAGAATCGGAGCGGCTTTGATTGAAATCTTGCGCGACTCTTATTTTTATAAAAGAATTGACGGGCGCGATGTCGATTTGATTGATTTTTTCCGGACATCCAACTCTTTGGCTTATATATCAGCTTCTGTTTTTTCCATCGTCATAATCTTCTTTTTTTCCATAAAAGCGGTTTTTATTTTAGCGGGCCTGGTGGTTATTTCCGCTCTTTATTCGACTATTAAATTGGCGGATAATAAAAGCGAGAAGGAAATTTCTCAATAGGAGTTTGGCTAAAGCGCCCGAATTTTTTATTTTGGCCGATCTTTCCGAAAATAGTCGGTTATGATATGATTAGAAAGTAAAAATTAATTTAAAACTTATGGCGATTTCTCAAAAAGTAGAGAGCTATCTTAAAGCGAAAAAATATAAATTTAGCGCGGTGGAGCATAAAACGACTTTTACCGCTTGGGACACAGCGCAGACGGAAAAAATAAACCCGAAAGAAGTGGCTAAAACGCTGGTGATGAAAGCGGATAACGACTACATTTTGGCCGTTGTTCCGGGAAACCGGAATTTGGACAAGGCCAAGCTGCTCAAGCTGGTTAACTCTCAAAGAAAAAAAAGCGGGTTCAAAACTTGCAAAAAAATAGATTTAGCTCCGGAAGCTTGGATGAAGAAGCATATTTTGGGGAAGGTAGGAGCGACGCCTCCGTTTCGGGGAATGCTCAATCTGGATATCTATGCCGACAATCTGCTCTTAAAAAACAAAAAAATATATTTAGGATCGGGCGAATACACTTTATCGCTTCTCGTAAATGTCAGCCAATATATAAAGAATGAAAAGCCCGCCAGGGGAAGCTTTAGCAAAAAGAAATAAGTCTAAATTTAAAATTTAATCATTTAGTCTTTAGCCTTGTTTAATGTATAAAGTAAAACTCGAAAAATTTGAGGGGCCGATGGAACTTTTGCTGGAACTTATCGAGAAAGAGGAATTGAACATAACCGAATTAAGCCTTTCAAAGGTGGCCGATGAATATTTGGAATACATAAAAAATAATCAGGATATCAATCTGGGGAATTTAGCTGATTTTTTGTCGGTAGCCTCCAAATTGATTTTAATCAAGTCCCGGGCGCTTCTGCCGATGCTTAAATTTACGGACGAAGAAGAAGAGGAAATTGAAGATCTGGCCCGCCAATTGGAAGAATATAAAAAA
>CAZEYB010000041.1:0-5589 GCA_964516165.1 uncultured Bdellovibrionales bacterium
CCCCTAGCTTTCTCGTCCAAACCAAAACTAATTTGGAAAAAATTACTGATTGGGTGAATAAATTGAAAAACATAGAATCTAAAAATAAAAGTGAGGAAATTAATATTTCCGAATATCAGAAAAAATTAGAAGAAGCGATGAATGATGATCTGAATACTCCCCTCGCCCTCTCCATTTTATATGAACTAATTACCGAAACTAACCGGTTAATGGCGGAAAATAAAATCGGGTCTAGCGAAGCTAAAAAAATTCTAGCGACTTGGGAAAAAATGAATAAGATCTTCGGATTAACACTGGCTGAAGAAAAAATTGAAATCCCTCAAGATATAACCGTTCTAGCCGAGGAAAGAAAAACCGCTCGCAAAAACAAAGACTTTGAAAAATCGGATGAACTGCGCGGTAAGATTAAAAAATTGGGTTATGCCATCGAAGATTTAAAAAACAATGATTATGACATAAAAAAAGATAATGGATGAAGAAAAAAAACATAAACTCCCGGAAGATAAGGTGGAAGATATGATTAAGGACATAAAAGATATCGGATTTAAAGTGGAAAAAACGGAGGAAGGAATAAAGATATCGGAATAAAATTCAAAATTCAAATTGATGTTTAACGTTTGGGTTTGGAAAAAATTAAACAAGCCGATTTTGGCGTTAGCTCCTATGGCTGGAGTTACTGACAGCGCTTTTCGTCAAATTTGCGAAAAATACGGCGCGGATGTCACTTATTCGGAAATGGCCAGCGCGACAGCGCTTTTTTATAAACCGCAAAAAACTTTAAAACTGGCACGGTTTAAAAAATCGGAAAGGCCTTACATTGTTCAGCTTTTCGGAAAAGACCCGGCGCATTTTGCCGAAGCTGCGAAAATAATTACCCAAAAAATTAAACCCGATGGAATCGACATAAATTTTGGCTGTCCGGCCAAAAAAGTTTTTGGCCACGGTTCCGGCTGCGCGCTGATGTCCCAAAATAAATTGGCGCGGGAAATAATTTTGGCGGTATGCCAAAATACTCATTTGCCAATTTCCTTGAAAATCCGCTCCGGAGTAAAATCTGTTACAGCTAAAGAATTTATTAAAAATACGCGCGATCTTCCCTATTCGGCTGTCATGCTGCACGCGCGGACATACGAAGACGGTTTTTCCGGGCCGGTGGATTTTAAAGTTGCCGAAGATATCAAAAAAATAATTCCGGATAAAATTGTTTTGGGAAACGGCGGAGTAAATTCAGCCAGTGAGGCGATCAAAATTCTGACTGACTATCCCCTCTTGGACGGCCTGGGAATCGCGAGGGGGGCCTGGGGAAAACCGTTTATCTTCCAGCAGATTGAAGAGTTGCTGGAAAAAGAAAAATATACTCCTTATGATTTTTCCCAAATCAAAAAAATCATGCTCGAGCACGCTAAACTGATTTATAAAGATAAGGGAAAATTAGGCTTGTTTGAAATCCGGAAACATATGAGCTGGTATGTCAAAGGCTTTTCCGGCGCTTCAGAATTGCGAAAAAAACTGGTATTAGCGGGAAGCTTAAAGGAAATAAAGGAGATACTTCGCTAATTTTTATTTTGTGCGTAATCACTGCATAATTTGGGTAAAAAGTCAAGTTGATTTTTAAGTCGGGATTAAATATAATATATGGACTATGGCAAAATCTTCCAATGAAAACATAAAGCTTCCGCCGCAGAATATTGACGCTGAAAAGTCGGTTCTGGGCGCTTTAATGCTGGACAAAGACGCGATTATCAGAGTGGCCAACCTTATCCGCCTCGGGGATTTTTATAAGGACGTTCATAATCTAATCTATGAAGCGATGATTGATCTTTACGAACAGAGGGAACCGATTGATGTTCTTTCCCTTTCTAACCGCCTGGAAGAAAAAAAGCAATTGGATAAAATCGGCGGATCAAGCTATCTTACGACTCTGGTAAACTCTGTTCCATCCGCTTCCAATATTACCCATTATGCCAAAGTCGTTCAAAAAAAATCAACGTTAAGGAAACTTATTGAAACAGCCTCGGAAATCGTGGAATTAGGCTATAAAGAAAGCGAGGATGTGGAAAAAATTCTCGACATGGCGGAGCAAAAATTATTTTCCGTCTCTCAAAAATATATTAAGCAAGATTTTATTCCGATAAGATCCATCCTGGAAGAAGCTTTCAACCGAATTGACGAATTGCATAAGGGCGACCATAAGTTGCGCGGCATCCCGTCCGGTTTTTCAGATTTAGATCATATTTTAGCCGGTTTCCAAAAATCAGATCTGGTTGTTTTAGCCGCCCGGCCGTCTATTGGTAAAACCACATTAGCTTTGGATTTCGCCCGCTCTATCGCCAAAACGGAAAAAATTCCCATAGGCATATTTTCTTTGGAAATGTCATCGGATCAACTGATCGACCGGATGCTAGCCGCTGAATCCGGAGTGGATCTTTGGCGTCTTCGGACCGGTCGGCTTAAAACTGGCGATGGCGACGATGATTTTCAGCGCATTGGTGAAGCTATGGGCGTGCTTTCAGAAGCTCCTATTTACATTGACGATGCCGGATCGGCCAATGTCATGGAAATGCGAACTATGGCTCGCCGGCTCCAAGCCGAGCATGATGTGGGACTGATTATAGTGGATTATCTTCAGTTGATGGAAGGACGCAACGGCGGCGATAATCGCGTGAATGAAATATCGGAGATTTCCCGAGCTTTAAAGCAGTTGGCTCGCGAGTTGAATATTCCTATTATCGCTCTCTCGCAGCTTTCTCGCGCCGTGGAATCCAGAAGCCCTCAAATTCCCAAGCTTTCCGATCTTCGTGAATCGGGATCGATTGAACAGGATGCCGACGTTGTTATGTTTCTTTACCGCGAGGACCGAGAAAAACCGGATACGCCTAATAAAAATATAGTGGAAGTGCATATTGCCAAGCATAGAAACGGGCCAATTGGCCGGCTCTCTCTGTATTTTAATGAAAATTCCACTACTTTTAAAGCGTTGGAAAAAACGCATACGGAATAAAATGTATCCGAAATCCTTCAAAAAATTAATTGATTATTTTTCTTCTCTTCCTTCCGTCGGACCAAAAATGGCCGAGCGTTTAGTGCTATATTTATTCAGGCAAGATAAGGAAATGTTGGCTGATTTTGGAAGATCCATAACCGAACTTAAAATTAACTTGCGCTACTGCGGCGAATGCGGAAATATCAGCGAAGATGAACTATGCGAAATTTGCCGCGACTTGTCGCGCGATCAAAAAACTATCTGCGTGGTGGAAGAACCGTTGGATATTATCGCTATCGAGAAAACTAAAAAATACCATGGAATTTACCATGTCTTGGGCGGGACTCTAAATACGGTAAAGAACGCCGATTCAAGCCAGCTTAAGATAAAGGAACTGGAAAAAAGAGTTTCAAAAAAAAATATTAGCGAAGTGATTTTAGCCACTAATCCAACCACCGAAGGCGATGCCACAGCGCTTTATTTAGCTAAAACGCTTAAACCTTTAAATGTTAAAACTACAAGGCTTGGCCGCGGCCTTTCTACCGGCGGCGATATTGAATACGCCGATGAGATAACGCTGTCTTCGGCAATAATAAATCGAAGATAAATTTAAAAATCGTCCCGTTATAACGGGACGATTTTTGTTATTTCCACTTCGGTCATTGTCTGCCGGTGGCCGAATTTAACTTTATATCTTTTTTTAGGCTTAAATTTTATTCCGACCACTTTTTTCCCTTTGGCGGTTTTAAGAATTTTTCCTTCCACCTTGGCGCCGGAAATGATCGGAGCGCCGACTTTCACGTTTTTTTCATCGCCGATAAAAAGCACCTCGGAAAAAACCACTTTATCTCCCTCTTTGCCAGGAAGCTTCTCAACCTTAATTTTATCTTTCTCGGAAACTTTATACTGTTTTCCTCCAGTTTTAATTATAGCCAACATCGCCGGATAAGCTAAAGAGTTACCCCGACACTATATCCGATCCGGATAAATTTGTCAATCGCATAATTAAGTATTACCATGTATTTATGAATAAATGGAAAAGATCGATATTTTTTTGGAGTCTGGTAGCGTTGTTTTCAATTACTGCTCCTATTATAGTTCTTTATGCCCGCGGTTATCGCTTTAGTTTAAAGCAAGGAGTCTTTGTTTATAGCGGAACGATTATTTTCAAATCCAATCCCGCGACGGTGAATATGGAATTGAATAATCAATTGATCGAATCAAAAAGACTCAATCGAATAAATAATTCTTTTAATATTTCCGGGCTTATCCCGGACGATTACGATATTCGCATATCAGCCGATGGTTTTCAAACTTGGAGCAAGAAGGCAGATATTCACAGCGGCTTGGCCAGCGAATTCTGGAACGTGATTCTAGCCAGAAACTCCTACGAAAAAACCGATAATCAAGCTTTTGGCGCGGGTAAGTTTTTTATCTCGCCCAAAAATAATTTTATCGCTTACGTTACAGATTCGGAAACTGGCATTTCAGTCAATCTGCTTAATATTAGAAACGAGACAACGGAAAAAACATTCAACTTTGCCGGTTCAAAATTTATCGACGATTTTAAAAAAGAAAATATTGAATGGTCGCCGGAAGAATCATTTTTATCCCTTCCCGTCAAAAGCAATTCGGAAACGGCTGAAAACGCCGCGGATTATTTTATTGTTGATTTAGACAGCGACTCCTATTTTAATCTTAACTCGTTCCTAAAAAGAGACGGCATAGCCAATGTTCGCTGGGATCCCAAAGAAAAAGGCTCTCTTTTTTTCTTAAGCCAAAATAATCTTTATCGGGTCAATATAACTGATCAAAATAGCATCAGCGAAATAGCTTCTGATGTAACCAGCTATGATTTATCTGAATCCGGAGTCTATTATTCTCAACTGCCCAATAACTTAGTTTATAAAAGAAGCCTGGATGGCCAATCCGATCCGGTTCAGATCACAAATGAATTTTTCAATGACGACAATCAGTCAATCGAAAAAATTATTATTTACGATGATTCTCGGATGGCTTTGATGTCAGAAAATAAGCGACTTTATATTTTTAATAAAGGCGAACAGGGAACATATTTCAAAAAATTAGGAGACCATGTTGAAGGTGTGCAATTTTCCAACGATGGCAAAAAACTTCTTTTTTGGTGTCCAGACAGAATTTCAGTTTATTTTACGAGAAACTGGAATGTTCAACCAATAAGGAGTGAAGATGAAACCCAGATGATAACCCGCTATTCGGAACCAATCAGCAATATTCAGTGGTTTAATGACTATGAGCATATAATATTTAGCACTGGCCGATGGGTAAAAATCATCGAGCTGGATCCCCGCGACCACCGGAACTCCATGGATTTGACAAGCACCATTTTGGCAAATCCTCATGTGATTTATAATTATTCCCTGGAAAAATTATATTTCAACGATATTAAAGACCAATCAACTTCCATTTATTCCATTATTTTTCCTGAATCGACTTCTCTGTTTGGAATCGCGGGAACAGGAGGATAATTTTCAGCAAATCCTTTGCCCAATAGCGGCCGCCACCACGATTTATTATCCGAGTACCATTTAACAGCTTCGTTTAATCCTTTTTCAAAATCTATTTTC
>CAZEYB010000042.1:0-2034 GCA_964516165.1 uncultured Bdellovibrionales bacterium
CTATTTTTCAATCGATTGCATAAATTCTTGGCACGCGCTTTTGCGCGATTCATTATAAAATATTTCTTGATTATCGCAGTTGGCTTTATTTTCTTCAAGATTCTTGTAATTTTCTCTTGTATAATCCGATATTATGGGATCCGAATAACAACGGTCTCTTCCATTTTCATCTTTTATTCTGGCGCAATAGGTAATATCGCCTTCTTTTTTGCTTAATCTATCAAAACAATTGTCTCCGGAATTCCCTGCCTGGGAACATAATTCTTCGCTTATTTTATCCCCCTCCACAAAATCCTGGTAACACTCTTCCTTTAAAGTTAATAAATTATCACAAAGCAATAAATTTCCCGTTTTAAAAGCAACCGCCTTAATACATTTTTCTTTCCATAAAGGGTCGCTTATTTTATCACAGACTTGATTATCCTTCGTTTTTACGGCTGAAACAAAATAACAAGCATTTTTCACTTTCGTTTTTTCGCAACTTTCAAAAATTAATTCGCCATCGTAATAAGGTCCGAACAATACCGGCCCGGTTGAATCCTTATACCTTTCAATAAAATAATATTTGTCACAAAATATTTTTTTGGTATTTTTAACGTTTTCTTCTTTGTCTATAGGATGTTCTCCCGTGTTTAAACAAATAAAGTTATCGCTAAATAAAGAAAAGGCCGTGCCTACGTCCATGTTTGGATTTTCAATTTCTTGAAGCAAAATATTCGCCTCTTTTCTAGTCAATTTGGCATTATCGAATTCTGGTATTTGTTCAATAAAAGGCGTGGCTATGGTTGGATCTGACGCCACCGATTGGATAGGTTGATTTTGCTTGCATCCGGCCAGAAGCAGCAGCCCAAAAGAAAAAATGTTTATTATTAAAATTTTTTTCATTTATTATTCTTTTAGTAATTGGCATCTTTATTATAATATATTTTTCTAAAAAAACGAACTGATTACTTTTTCGAATTTTATTTCAGTTTCTTTCGGCACTGGATAATCCGCGCCTTTACCAACGCCCATTTTTTAACTAACTAAAAAATCAAATTAAACCCATAGCCAATTAAAATCATTCCCAAGGCGACGACTGTAAAAAAAGTAAGAAGCAAGGGTAGCTTCATCACTCGTTTCAATATCAATGCTTCGGGCAAGGAAAGTCCTACCGTCGCCATCATAAAAGCCAAGGCTGTGCCTAAGGGTATGCCTTTAGCCACCAGCGATTGAATAATCGGAATCACTCCGCTGGCATTGGAATAAAGCGGCACGGCTAAAATTACCGCCAAAGGCACCGCCAAAGGATTTTCTTTGGTAATATACTTTTCAAAAAATCCTTCCGGCACATAGCCATGAATTACCGCCCCCACTCCCACCCCAATTAATACATACAGTCCGATTTTTCTGGTTATTCCCAGCGCTTCCTTGGAAATAATTTTTGCCACTGACCAAGAAAATTTTTTCTTTTCTTTTTTTTCAATAGAATTTTTTATTTTAATTTTCCAGACATAATCCTCCACGTATTTTTCCATTTTTAATTTTCCTAAAACCGCTCCACCGATCATTCCAATTAAAATACCGGCCGCCACATAAATTAGGGTTATTTTTACTCCAAATAATCCCAAAAACATCACTACCGCTACTTCATTAACTAAGGGAGAAGTGATAAGAAAAGCAAAGGTTACTCCCAAAGGAATTCCCGCTTCCACAAATCCGATAAAAAGCGGAATGGAAGAACAAGAACAGAAAGGCGTAATGGCTCCGAAAATTGTGGCTAGAAAATAATCCAGTCCGAAAAATTTATGGCTGGCTAAAAAATTTCTGAGTTTTTCAATCGGCAAATAATAACGAAGTAAGCTCATGAAATGAGTAATGACCAACAAGAGCAATATTATTTTAATGCTGTCGTAAATAAAAAAATTTACCGCGCCGGCTATCTTGGTGGCCGGAACTAATCCAAAAATATTATAAGTGAGCCAATCGGCAAATTGCTGAATCATAATAAATTTATTAGATACTTAACGAGATATTGAAGGTAATAAATACCGG
>CAZEYB010000042.1:2134-3861 GCA_964516165.1 uncultured Bdellovibrionales bacterium
TTGTATTAGTTTTTATTATTCAATGCAACAATCAATCGCCTTTCGCACCAGTTCCCGCAATTTTCCAGCAAAGCCTGTCGGATTTTTGTCGTGCTTATTAAGAGCATTCTCGTCAATTTTCTTGATATCGTTTATTCCGATAAGTTTCATATTCAAAGCCCAAAACATTCCGTAGAGATCGAAAGATTTCTGAAACAACTCCTTGGCTTCTTCTTTCTTGCCCATTCCCAGTTGCTTCGTTCCCACTTCCATCAGTCGCATTGAGGCGGCTAAAAGATGTTTGGAAATGCACCAGACCTCTCCTTCATATTCTTTGATGATTTTCTGGAGCAGTGATTTTCGCATTTCTCTCACTTCTTTGAGCAGGTCAAAATATTCGTCTTTGCCCGTTTTCTCGGCGGTAAAGAAAAAATGCTCTTCAATACTGATAAGATTCATTATCGCCAGGCTTAAATCCTGGTCGGAAGACAGGTCCATCTTGTCCTGCTTTTTTATCTGGTCAATTTTTTCCACAAACTCGCTCAAATTTTTGATTTTGTTTTCCATAAAATTATTTGGTTAAGAAATAATAAACGATACTTAAAACAATCAAAGGGGAAATTGGCATCACTACTTTCTGAAAGGGAAAATAAGCGTGTCCATTGTTTCTTTCTTTGAGATGGAAATACCAGCTGGCTCCGCACCAAAAAGCGATACTGCCAGCAATTATGCCAAAAAGCAGTTTGTCCAATCCGCAAACACACAAGGTATTCAAAGGGTTGCCGATAATTTTGGAATAATACAGCGAAATTATGATTAAGGCGTAATATCCCGCGATGTTAGAGTAAATTCTGCCTTTGAAATTGATATTTTTCTTGTCCAGCCAGCTTTCCGTCCAAGCAATCATCGAGACGGTCAGTCCGCCAATCCAAACCCCCGCGATTAAATCGTCTATTCCCAGCCAGCGGGAAAGCCCCACTCCAGCGCTGACGGCAATAGTGCAAATCGGACAAACCGCCAGAGCTTTTTTGGCGAAAAGCAAGCCGATTGCAAAAATTGATAAAGTTAAAGCTGATGTTTTTTTCATACTATTGTGTGTTTATTTTTTGTTTGAAAAATTCAATTATATCTTGGCCGCCAATAAAACATTTCTCTCCATCCCAAAGAAACGGAACACCGATGGAATCCGCGGGCATTCCGCAGGCTTGGGCTTTTTCTTCCAATTGTTTGGAGTTAGCGCGATTGAAATATACTTCCTTTTGGACAAAATCCACTTTCTCCTTTACATTATTTTCTTCCAGATATTCATCAACAATGGCGCAATGGGGGCAACCCATGCCATAAAAAAGAATGATTTGACTTTCTGTTTGTATTTCTTCTTGGACTGGTTCTGCTAATTTCCCTTTGCTATTCTCTTTGGAAAAAACATAAAAAGAAGATACTAGAACAAGAAGGAATAAGATTGTAGGGATAGTAACTTTGTTTTTCATATTAATTCTTTTATTTTTTTGTTTTAATGATTATTTGGAAAGAATGGTTTTAATTTCGCTGACATCGGGGATTCTTCCTGATACTTCTACTTTTTCATCAACAACCAGAGCTGGCGTTCCTATCACTCCATAACTCATAATGTCTTGGATTTCCGTTACTTTTTCCACTTGGGCTTCCATTTTCAATTCTTCTAACGCTTTCTTGGTGTTGGCCTCCAATGCTTGGCATTTGGGACAGCCGGTTCCTAAAATTTTGAT
>CAZEYB010000042.1:3961-5459 GCA_964516165.1 uncultured Bdellovibrionales bacterium
TTTAGTCTTTTATTATTTGATTAAATAAAGCCTTATGCTGTTTCAAGGCTTTTCGATTGACAGTGTAAATAATAAACGTGCCCTTTTTTCGCTTTTCTAATAAAGACAGCTTCTCCAGCTTGGCTAAATGATGGGAAACTAAATTCTGTGGCAATTCCAATACTCCGAAAATTTCACAGACGCAATGCTCTTTTTTAGTAAGAAGGCAAAGAATCCGCAAGCGATTGGTATCGGAAATGATTTTCAGAAACTCTCTTAGCTTGAGAATGTCTTGCGTCTTTTTCGATTTTTCTCCACAACAATTATTTGCCATAAAAAAATAAATATCAATACATATTGACATTTTACCTCCAAATATTTTTTTGTCAACACTTAATTTAATTTTAATAGCCCTTCCTTTTCCAATTGTTTCTCGTGAAAGCGCGAAAAGAAAACCAAAGCGGCAAAGGAACCAACCAGACACATAAACATATCCCACTGGGTGTCCCAAACATCGCCCTGCGTGCCAAGAAATGCCGCGGCAGATTCCCCTGTCCCGATAGCCACCCACCATTCGAAAAATTCGTAAAAGGCGCTAAGCCCCAAAACGGCAAGAATAATGAAAAAGTGCCGCCATAATTTTCCGTTGATTATTTTCTTTCTAATGACAATTTCATTAGCGATGAGTGCCGGAACGAAACCTTGGGCAAAATGGCCCAGTCGGTCGTAATAGTTCCTTTCAAGCCCGAAAGTGTCGCGGATCCAGTTGAAAAGCGGCATTTCAGCATAACTGGTATGCCCGCCGACCATAAGGATCATGGCATGGAAACAAATCATGACATATATAAAATTGGAAAAGGCGAATTTCTGGTATGTCGCTAAAAGGATGATTAGGGCGATTACGGCCGGAATAACTTCTAGGATCCAGGTAAAATAATCATACGGCCGGATGCCGGACCAGATAAAAACTATCGCGGTAATCCCGAGAACCGCCCATAAAATTTTCCTGTTTGGTTGTCTTTTGTTTTCCATTTTTTTCTTCCGAAAGCAATTTCCCCAAAGACCAATTTTGTTATGCCTTAATTATAGCGGAAATTCAGGATTTATAAAATAAAAGAGGGACAGACCCGAAGGCCTGCCCCTAGGAGAACGGAGGCAATAGCAAAAAATTGCCAATTTTAGCGGTTTTGGTAAGAAATAGGGCTCATTATTTTCTCTTTTTAATCCAGTTAGCAATAAAAAATCCGCCGATAACAAATGCCGCTCCAGCAATTTGAACACTCCAAGCCAGTGCCATTCCCCAGTTATCAACATTTCTAAATGTAAAAAAAATATACAGCAAACCAGCCAGAATGAACGCTACGCCCCCAACTATTTCATATTTCCAAGAGATTATGAGAACCGCCAACAGAATCAAGGCTGGGATATTGTGCATAAACAATCCGACCAAAATTTCTCTAAAGCTCAATCCCATTCCAAAAATATCCAGCGACATCAGAGCCAGAAAAACGATAAAGAT
>CAZEYB010000043.1:0-5442 GCA_964516165.1 uncultured Bdellovibrionales bacterium
CACTGTTCTTGACTCAGTCGGTTTTTTAGTGTATAATGGATATAGAATAAAAGCGGGTGTCTACTCGCTTTTTGATTTTAATTAATTAAAAAAGGGGCCTTAAAAGCGCTCAAAAGCGCTTTTAAGAACCAAAAAACAAATGGAGGAAAACAAATGTTCTTGCCCGGAATGCGAGAAGAGGGAACAAGAGCAAAAAGAGTCCAATGAACTGAATTTCGCGGTTCTTGTCGCTCTCATGCCGGTTCTCACACTGACCCTTTTCGGCAGTGTCGGCCTGGTGTAAATTAGCTTGGAGAAATGAAATATTTTCTTCAAAAACTATCCCCTCTCGGCGGGATAGTTTTTATTTTCCCATTTGTGTTAAATTATGATAAAATAAACTCATGAAACGGAAAAAAAAGATTCAAAAAGATCAGGAAGAAATTGAAGAACCGGCCAAAAAAATAAAATTCAATCTGGCTTCCGACGCCAAACGTTGCGCCGCCGCGGTGATCCTTGTCGCCTTAGCTGTTCTGATTATTTTGGGATTTTTCGGCCGAGCCGGATCTTTCGGCCAATTTTTCGATAAAATTATCGGATTGGCGGCCGGCTGGGCGAAATTTATTTTCCCCGTGTTTCTAATTTCCCTGGGCGTTACGCTTCTTTTCAGGAAAAAAAGAATTTTCTATGTAACAAAAATCTCCGGCTTGGTTGTTTCGCTTTTGAGCCTGACGGCTTTTTTTCAGTGGTTTTTTCGGAAGGGAGGATATATCGGTTCCGCTCTGAATTATTTCGCCGAAAAATATTTAGGAGAGGCTGGAAGTTTGGTGGCGATTTTAGCGGTGTTTATGGTCGGAATTATCGTGGCTTTTAATTTTTCTTTTGTTTCTTTATTTTCGCTTCCGCGAAAAAAGCCGGAACCGGAAGAAATTTTGGATGAAAATGAAAAAGAAGCGGAGGAAGAATCCGCGGATGAGCCGGAGGCTCAAACGGCGTCCGATTCCGGCCAAGCTCAAGAAGAAAAAGAACCCGATCCGGAAACCAATATCAGCCGAATTGAATTTGTTGAAGGGAGAGATCAGTATGTGTCTCCGGAAATAGAGCCGGAAAATTATTCAGGATTGGATTTTTCAAGAAGAAAAATAAATGGCCGGAGAAGACTTGAGTCGGGACATTCGGCCAAAAATAAAAATTCCTCCGAAGACAGATGGATTTTTCCGCCGATGGATCTTCTGGAGAAGAGTTATGGAACAGCCAAGGGAGGAGATATTGAAAAAAATTTCTCCATTATTGAAAAAACGCTCAAGGACTTCGGCATTATCGTGGAAAAAGCCGTTGCCAAAACCGGACCGACGGTTACGCAATACAGCCTTCGTCCGGCTGTCGGAGTGAAAATTTCTAAAATTTTAGCTTTGCAAAATGATCTGTCGCTGGCGCTAGCCGTTCCCATTAGAATCGAAGCGCCCATTCTCGGACAATCGCTTATAGGAATAGAGGCGCCTAACAAAAGTCCGTTGATAGTAAGATTGAGAGACATGCTGGATGACGCTCAATTTGAAAAAAGATTAACTAATCTGACATTGGCTTTAGGCGAAAGTGTCGGCGGCAGTCCTATTTTTGACGATCTGGCCAAAATGCCTCATCTTATGATTGCCGGAGCCACTGGCACGGGAAAATCCATTTGCATCAATTCTATTATTACCACGCTTCTTTACCAGAATTCGCCGGAAGATCTGAAATTCATCATGATTGATCCTAAACGGGTGGAACTCTCCCTTTATAACGGCATTCCCCACCTTTTGGTGGACACGGTGGTGGAAAACGGCAAAGTGCTGAACGTTTTGAAATGGGCGGTGGGAGAAATGGAGAGGCGTTATCGGCTTCTGCAGGATACCGGTTCCAGAGATATCGGTTCTTATCGGGAGAAGAAAAGGTCTGGCAAAAAAATAAGCCATAGAGATCTTGAAACCGGGGAGACAACGGAAGAAGATTTAAAAAATTTGCCCTATATTGTTATTGTGATTGACGAATTGGCGGATCTTATGGGCAGTCACGGGAAGGAAGTGGAAAGCGCTATTGTCCGAATTGCTCAAATGGCCAGAGCGGTGGGAATACATCTTATCGTGTCAACGCAAAGACCTTCAGTGGAAGTAATTACCGGCTTGATCAAAGCTAATATCACCACTCGAATCGCTTTTCAGGTAGCCACTCAAATAGATTCGCGAACCATTATCGATATGGGCGGAGCGGAAAAACTTTTAGGCAATGGCGATATGCTGTACCTTTCCGCCACTTCTCCCAAACCCCGCCGGATTCAGGGGGTTTTAGTGAGCGAATCGGAGGTGAAGCGCGTGGTAAAATTTATCAAAGATCGGAATAAAAAACATGAAAAAGAAAAAGAAAATATTATTTCCGAGGAAACTCCCCGGCAAGAAATCCTCGAATTTGAAGATGCCGGTTCTTCCGAAGACGAGTTGTTGGAGGCCGCCAAAAAAGAAATTGTTCGGGCCAAAAAAGCCTCCGCTTCTTTTCTGCAGAGAAGATTGAGAATAGGCTACGCGCGAGCGGCCCGGCTGCTGGATATTATGGAAGAAAAAGGAATCGTGGGTCCGGCCGATGGAGCCAAACCCCGGGAAGTTTACGCGCGGGCTGAAAATCCGGAAGATGTTAATTATGAAGATAAAATAGAAGATCAAGGGAAAAGAGATAAATGGGATTTATAAATTATGAATGGTTTCACAAAAAAAAGCGTCGGCACGCTGACGCTGGGAGAGAAGTTGAAAAGAATCAGAAGCAACAAAAGGATTTCTCTGGGGGAAGTTTCCCGGTTTACTAAAATTCAGGTTAAATATCTGGAATATCTGGAACAAGGGGATTACGATAAATTGCCGGTGGATGTTTACGTCAGAGGGTTTCTTAGAAGCTACGCTGATTTCATCGGAATAGACGAACAAGTTCTTCTAAGGCTTTATGATAAGGAGAGAGGCATTAGAAAAAATTTGGAAAAAGGGAAAAATCCGGAATTAATCAAAAGGAAAACGATAAATATTTATTCCTTTGTTTTTACTCCCAAAAAAGTTTTGATCGCGGCCATCATCGTCTTGGTATCGGGCGGTTTATTTTTTCTCTGGGAAGAAATCGGCTCTTTCGCCAGCGCGCCGAGGCTGGTTGTCATAAATCCGAGCAATGGGAGCGAAACAGACGGCAATTCTGTTTTCGTGGAAGGGATAACGGAAAAAGACGCCTCGCTCTTCATCAATGATCAGCCGATTTTAGTCAACGACGAAGGAAAGTTCGGGGAGATATTGACGTTGCAAGCGGGAGTCAATTCAATTAATATAAAAGCGGTTAATAAATTCAATAGGGAAGCGGCGCAGACTATCACGGTGCGTTCCAAGGAGGATAACGTCCATTCAGAGGAGATTCAAGCAGAGCTTCGAGAAGAATAAAAAATTTAATTTAAACCATTATGAAAAGCGATACTGGCGAAAAAGGCAAAAATATAGCTAATGTAGTCGAAGAAATAAAAGAAAAATTCGGGGAAGGCGTGATAATGAAGCTGGGCGACATAAAAAAAGTGGACGTGGAATCAATTCCGACCGGAGCTATTTCTTTGGATATCGCGCTCGGCATCGGAGGCATTCCGCGCGGGCGGGTAGTGGAAGTTTACGGTCCCGAGTCTTCCGGAAAAACCACACTTACGTTGCATATTATCGCCAATGTTCAAAAATCCGGAGGCGTGGCGGCGTTTATCGACGCGGAGCATGCGCTCGACCCCGAATACGCCAAAAGGATCGGCGTAAACATCAACGATCTTTTGATTTCCCAGCCGGATAACGGCGAACAAGCTTTGGATATCGTGGAAACTCTGGTGGCTTCCGGAGAAGTGAATGTGATCGTGATTGACTCGGTGGCGGCGCTGGTCCCGCGAGCGGAAATTGAAGGCGAAATGGGCGATCAGCATATCGGCCGGCAAGCCCGGCTTATGTCACAGGCGCTTCGAAAACTTACGGCTATTATCGCCCGATCCAACTGCACGGTGATTTTTATCAATCAGATCAGAATGAAAATCGGCGTGATGTTCGGCAATCCCGAGACGACCACTGGCGGAAACGCCTTAAAATTTTATTCATCAGTCAGAATTGAAGTTCGGCGTTCGGCCCAGATTAAAAGAGGCGAAGATATTGTTGGCAACCGCACCAAAGTGAAGATTGTGAAAAATAAAGTGGCCCCGCCTTTTAAAACGGCCGAGTTTGACATTATGTACAACGAAGGCATCTCGGCGTCCGGCGATATTCTGGATACGGGCGTAAAATACGAAGTTATCGCGAAAAAGGGCAATTCCTACAGTTTCGGCGAGATAAAACTCGGCCTCGGGCGCGAAGCGGCCAAAGCGGCGCTGAAAAAAGACGCGAAACTGATGAAAGAAATTACCGAAAAGATTTACGAGAAGCTAAAGGAAACGGAGGAGAATTAACTCGCGGTGGATAACTTTTTTTGATTCTTTCCAATATTTCTGTTAAAATCAAGGCAGGTTTACGCTAATTAATCTAAAAAATTAACAAAATGGAAAACAAAAAATTATTGGCAATTTTAATCATTATTTTGGTTTTGTTATTCGGAGTTTTAATGTTCTTCGTGTCGGCAAACAAAAAAAGTTCTCAAAAGGCGGAGGTTGTTCCGGCAAAACCAATAGAACAACTTGATCAAGAAAAACCGGCTGATCCGAAGCTGGTAAACGTAAGCGGATCCAGCGGAACAGTGGTGAGTGTTTCAGCCGAATCCATTACTATCAATACCGGAGAAGGAGAGAAGAAATTTAATTTAATCAAAGCTGAAGAAGGACTGGGTGTTTTCAAGAAATCCGGGGAAGAAATTACCATAATTTCCGTAGCCGACATTAAAAAAGGCGACCAAGTCAATTTAGAGGCCAGACAAAGCGATGGACTGGTAAACGCGATTTTAGTGGAATAGAAAAAATGGACACAGCTTGTCGTTGTTTTAAAAATAAGAAAATAAAAGATAAAAAATAAACAAAAAAAATGGGAAAACAAAAAAAAATAATTCTAGCAATTCTATTTCTGATAATATTGGTAATAGGTTTTTTCATAGTTTTATTTCTAATTAAAAAACAAAAACCTCGAATGCCAGTTATACAACAACAAGTGGTTACTGAAGAACAAGTTAATAAAAATGAGCAACAAACAAAGGAACAACAAATACACGAACAAGCATATGATGCCTTAAATCCATTAGTTTGCGATACAATTGAAGATGAAGAGAGAAAAAAAGCTTGCATAATTAATGTAGAACAAGGTATAGAAAATCTTAAAAAAGAATCGCCTGGTTATATGGGTACTCTTTTTTTAAATGCTGGAAACTATGACGAAGCGATTAATATTTTTGAGAGTTTAATCGGTAGTGAGGATAGACGTTACGATGCCACTCTTTATTTATCTATAG
>CAZEYB010000044.1:0-5403 GCA_964516165.1 uncultured Bdellovibrionales bacterium
AACCATTTTTTTAAACGGTTCCGCCATTGAGACAGTTCCTATGTCATAAAGAAATTTATGCCAAAAACGAGCGTATAAAAGATGGCGTGTCGCATGTTCAATCCCGCCTATATAAAGATCAACTGGCATCCATTCTTTCTCTTTTTGTTTATCAATCAAAGCTTTTTTGTTTTTCGGATCAATATAGCGTAAAAAATACCAGCTAGATCCCGCCCATTGCGGCATAGTATTTGTTTCGCGTTTTCCCGGTCCGCCGCATTTTGGACATTTGACATTAACCCATTCTTTGATATTAGCCAAAGGAGACTCTCCAGTATCAGTCGGCCTGTAGTTTTTTACTTCCGGTAATTTAACTGGCAAATCTTTTTCCGTCACTCCAACAGTACCGCATTTTTTACAGTGAATAACCGGAATTGGTTCTCCCCAGTAGCGCTGGCGCGAGAAAACCCAATCTCGCATTTTATAATTAACTTTCTTCTTCCCGATTTTATTTTTCTCTAGCCACACCGCTATTTCCTCTCGGGCTTTTTCGGAAGTTAGTCCGGAATATTTATACGAATTGACCAAAATTCCGTCATCAATAAAACATCTTTCTCCTTTTTCTAATAATTCAAATTGCTGTTTTTTCCATCTTTTCGTAGCTTCTTCTATGCTCTCTTCTTTTATTAAACTAGGCGAAATATTAGGATAAATATTAGAAACACTTATACTATTTTCTGATGTTGGATTAATTACTTGAATTATTTTCAAATTATATTTTTTAGCAAATTCCCAGTCCCGTTCGTCGTGCGCCGGTACCGCCATCACCGCGCCAGTGCCGTAAAAACCCAGAACGTAATCTGCCACAAACAAAGGCAGTTCTTCATGATTAAAGGGATTAATAATTTTTAAACCTTCAAGCTCTACCCCGGTTTTTTCTTTTTGTAACTGCGTCCGCTCATGCTCTGTTTTCATCTGCGATTTAATAATATATTTTTCAATTTTCGGATAATTTTTAATTTTATCTTTTAGCTTATCAATAATCTCATGCTCCGGCGCAACTACCGCGTAAGTCATGCCAAAAACCGTGTCGATTCTTGTAGTATAAACTTCTATTTCTTCGTTAGTTCCTTTTACTTTTAATTTAAATTGAACTCCTTCGGATCTTCCAATCCAATTCCTCTGCTGTTCCTTTATAATCTCTTCCCACTCTAAATCCTTCCGGTCTAAATCATAGAGTAACCTGTCGGCATATTCTGTCATTTTTAACACCCACTGACGAAGTTTTTTCTGGATAACCTGTGTTCCGCACTGTTCACATTTTCCATTCTCTAGATCTTCATTAGCCAAAACAGTTTTACAGCTTGGACACCAATTAACTGGTTCTTCAGATTCGTAAGCTAATCCCCTTTCGAACATCTTCAAAAAAATCCATTGTGTCCATTTATAAAATTCCGGGTTAGTCGTATTTATCTCATGATCCCAATCATGGGTAAAACCAAACATTTTCAGCTGTTTTTTAAAGGTGGAAATATTTTTCTGGACCGAAATTTTTGGATGAATTTTATTTTTAAGTGCATAATTTTCCGCCGGCAGTCCAAAAGCGTCCCAGCCCATTGGATGGAGGACGCTATAGCCTTGGAGCATCTTAAGCCTTGAAATTACATCTGTCGCAATATAGCCTTTGGGATGCCCCACATGAAGACCCGCGCCCGATGGATATGGAAACATATCCAAAGCATAAAATCTATTCTTTTTGGAATAATCCTTAAAAATCCCCTCTTCTTGCCAGTATTTTTGCCATTTCGGTTCTATGTATTTTGGATTATATTTATCCATGCATTTAACTTTAACTACTGATTATTGGTTGCGCCGTTCTCTTTGTTTTTTCTGATTTTCCGATATATTTTCTTGCCTATAAGATATATGACAAATATGGTCAAGAGGTAGAGAAAAGCGACTGGAATAACCGTAATCACAAAAACAATTAGGAAACCAATGAATCCTTGCGCCATTCTTATCAGAGAATTCACTGCCTCTTTGGCTATTTGAAAAGGCCGCCAGGAATCAACCATCGTCACATTCTGATCTTCAGTGATATTCGCGCTTATCGTCGCCATATCAGTTTGGCTGTTTAAAAACTTTATCCGGCCTTCAAGACTCTCTATTTCGCCTCTCACCCGGGAAAGTTCTCGCGTCACCGCCAAGATATCGTCGATTTTTTGCGCTTGATTCAAAATCCTGGTAAAACTCTGCTCTTCCGCTTGCTTGTTTTTTAACTGCCCTTGAAGATCCTGATATTCTTCCGTCACATCTTGGCCGGAAGTGAATTCACGCACTACCAGCGTGGCAATTTTTTTGACTTCACTAATAGTTTTTTCAAAATTATTCACCGGAACTTTAAGAGTAACGCTTCCGCTTTTTACATCGGCTTTAGACTGATAAATATTAGAGGAAAAAATCTGTCCGTTATTATTTTTGGCGATATCGGATATTTCTTCCGCTGCCCGATCGACGCTTCCCACTCTAAGAGTCAGATTTCCGTTTTTAATCACCTTCTGATCGCTCGGCAAATCCAGCAAGGAATTTTCGGAATCATGGGCCAGCGGCGCTTCCGCTTTCATCATTCCTCCGCCTGTGAAATCGGAAGGAGCGGTTAGTTCAGACACGCTTAAATTTCTCGACTGCGTACCATAAAGATTATTCCTTTTGCTTATCATTCCGAGTGCCGTGATAATGGCTACTGCCATCGCCAGGAAAACCACCAGAAGACCAATAGCTATTTTTACTTTTTTCATAGTTTGTTTTTTATTTAGTTAACTGGCAAAAATTCGATATTTTCCTTATTATCAGCCAACTTAGCGTATGCCAAAATTACAACCTTACCTGGAAATTTTTCAGAGATTTTCGCTTTGGCCTTCTTAAGTTCCGCTTCATGAAATTTTCGTTCCGCCTCCGAATCGCCATTGAATTTTGACGATCCGCCGTAAGCGCCGCAATCCTCATGATTCACGATCACAATTTTTTCGACATGATGAAGTTCGCACGGAACGCTAATGCATTTCATTGCCAAATCATTTTTATCGATACATTCGTTAATGGCTTTGGCTGAACCGGGAAGGGACGGGAAATCAAAATATTTTATTTTTAATTCTTTCCCGATAAATTCCAAAGCTTCCCGCCAAAAACGGAAATCAATACAAGTCAGAACAACCGCTTTGCATGAATGAATATTTTTATAATTAAATTTGGCTTTCATAACTTTTTTGGTTACTAAACAGCGTCCTTACGGGCGAAATACTACAACCTTATTTCTGTGTGTTTCCTTGGACTCACAAAGAGCGATATCCGCTTTTATTATCATATCCTCCATTATTTTATCCACTTTTGAATCAATTTCTTTTTTAGATCGGTTTTTCCATTCCAGTAGCTGATCAGTGCCAACACACCCAATACTTACGGTCCTTTTCAAATTATGCTCTTCACCTTCCTTATCAATAACTGATATCACTGATTCTTCCACAGCTTTTCTGATTTTTTCCGCCAATAATACGGCTTCCCGGCTGTCAGTTTCAGCAAGAAAAACTATAAATTCATCGCCGCCGTAACGGAACAAAAAATCGGAATGCCGGATTTTATTTCTAAGTATATCGGATAGTTTCTTTAACGCTCTGTCTCCCGCCAGATGGCCGAATTGGTCATTGATTTCTTTAAAATGATCGAAGTCGATCATAATCATGGCGCAATTTCTGTCTTTTCGGTTTTCAAAACTTAATATTTGCGGAATATCCTCATTAAGAGCGCGTCTGTTTTTAAGTTTTGTCAGATCATCAATAAATTTTTCTTTTTGAGCTTCCATTTTTTCCAGCGTTTCATTCGAAAAGTCTTCCGCTATTTCATCTACATGCTCCGGAGGAATTTTTTTCGCTTCTAACTTTTCTCTGAATTCTTTTTGTTTATAGGCCAATTCTTCCACGGAATCATCGTAATCCTTATCCGTTTCCCTCAATCTATCCACTCTTTCCCATATTTTTTCGAATTTATTTTCCATATAGTTTATTCGATCTTAATTCCGCGCCTAGTAAAATGTTTTCTAGCCACTCTGATCCTCGCTGCTTCCTTTTCAATCGCCGCCGCTACCCGAGCATAGCTGGATTCGTCCATAGAAATCATTTTATCTTTTAATTCTTCCGCCTTCTTCCTGGCTTCTTCCGCCCGCTTAAGATCAATTTCTTCAGCTCGTTCCGCCGTATCAGCCAGCACAATGAGCTCGTTATTATGAAACTCAACAAATCCTCCCGACAAAGAAAGCAGAATTTCCTCTCCGTTTTTTTTAAGCATCAGCTCGCCCGGATTAAGACTGGCGATATACGACCGGTGATTAGGCAAAATTGTGATTTGTCCGCTGGCTGTTGGAAGAGTGGCTTGAGTTATTCTATCTTCAAAAACAGTTCCCTCCGGCGTGACAATTTTAAATTTTATATTTAATTCTGGCATTGTTTTTTCACTTCGGTTATGTCGCCTTTCATATAAAATTCCTGCTCGCTGATATCATCCAATTCTCCGTCCAAAATCATCTTAAATCCTTTGATAGTATCCGCCAGTTTTACATATTTTCCAGACGTTCCGGTGAAAGCTTCCGCCACAAAAAATGGCTGGGAAAGAAATTTTTGTATTTTTCTGGCGCGCGCCACCATTATTTTATCATCGTCCGATAATTCTTCCATTCCGAGAATAGCGATGATATCCTGCAGATCTTTATATCGCTGTAAAACTTTTTGCACGCCTCTAGTGACATTGTAATGCTCTTCTCCCACAATTTTCGGGTCAAGGATGGTCGAACTGGAATCCAATGGATCAATAGCTGGATAAATTCCCAATTCGGTCAAACCTCTTGACAATACCACCGTGGAATCTAAATGACCGAAAGTTGTCGCCGGCGCCGGATCGGTAAGATCGTCCGCTGGAACATAAATCGCCTGAACGGAAGTGATAGATCCTTTTTTAGTGGAAGTAATTCTTTCCTGCAGTTTTCCCATTTCTTCCGCCAAGGTCGGCTGGTATCCAACGGCTGATGGAATCCTTCCCAGTAATGCCGACACCTCCGAACCGGCTTGAGTAAAGCGAAAAATATTATCAATAAAAAGCAACACATCTTTTTCTTCATCGTCGCGGAAATATTCCGACATAGTCAGAGCGGACAGTGCCACTCTCTGTCTTGCTCCGGGCGGTTCATTCATCTGGCCGAAAACCAAAGCGGTTTGTTTCAAAACTCCTGATTCTTTCATTTCATTATACAAATCATTGCCTTCGCGCGTCCGTTCGCCTACTCCGGCGAAAACGCTATAGCCTTTATGAACTTGCGCGATATTTCGGATAAGTTCTTTAACGACAACTGTTTTCCCCACTCCGGCGCCTCCGAAT
>CAZEYB010000045.1:0-5264 GCA_964516165.1 uncultured Bdellovibrionales bacterium
ATTGCATACTTCTGTGACACTTCAATTATAGCATTTGGGGATTTTGTGTCAATCTAAGAAAAGCGTTGAGATAATGCATGTTTACAAAATAATAATCAGTGATTAATCCTCGCCGCGAAATTGAAAGCGAGGAAATAATTCCGCCAGTTTTTTTCGGTTGATTTGTATGAATTATCGAAAGCGAAATAATCAGCCAGAGTTTCCCGCACTCGCAGAAGTTCTTTGAGGCGTTTTTTGTTTTTCGGATCGGCGATGGTGAGGTCTAAAAGTTCGAGAGTTCTCTCAAAGGCTCTTCGGCTATAATCTTCATTATTCTTCTTCTTCCACTGGATTGTTCTTTCCACTTCGCTTCCGATATTCGCCATCTGTTCAAAAAAAGAAAGCTCTTTCCAGCGCCCGGCGGCCAATTGTTGATGTTGATAATTCATTTGGTGACCAATTTATTTACGATAGAAATGATTTTATCTCGTATTTCTTGATTCTCCACGCTGCGGCTTCTATTTTCCTGTCTCGGCTTTATGTTTATCATCGAATCGAACTCGACAAAATCCGTGCCGGAAAGGTCCGGGTAAAGATTGATTCCCCAGAGATTTTCTTGTTTTGATCCCCGCTCGAGAAGTAAGGCCTCAAGATCGGCGTGAAGTTCGGCGTCTACTGCTATGGTTTCCCGTTCAACGTCAACCACCGCTTTCACAAAATCGCCGAACATGTTTTTGGCCATATCGCGAAGCTCGCTTTTTGAAATTTTGTTTTCTGTGATTTTCATAACTTAATCTTACGGGATATGGGGATTTAGTCAATTAGTTATGCGGAAAAAGAAAACAGCTTCCCGACGTAGCATTGTGAGCTGTTTTTGGCGGGGAGACTTTTATTAAAGTTAAAATCCTTACAACACTTAGAATAATTTAATGCCGAAATAACTATTAAGCAATTTTTTTGCCAATTCTTTGGTGGTATGGAGAATTTTCATTTCGCCTTTTTCATTTATTGTTGCTTCTAATACCCAGTCAGTATCATCATTTTCGACTATTTTGAAGTTGTACAAAAATCCACCAATTAAAAACGCATAGCCTCGCTTATCACTTCCGCTAAATATGAATTTTCTAGGCTCTGCAACTAGTTCCTTTGGCAAGTGAATTCTTCTATAGGAAGTAATTATGCAGGGATAACTATTTGATGGTCCAGGATCGTCAGATAATATCATCATCCTAATTTTATCCCCGTATGGACCAAGCGAAACATTTTTAAAGAAATCTCTCGAAGAAATACTCGCCCTCCAGAGCAGGGAGAGTAAAAATAATTTGAATTTTTTATAATCAAGATTGTAGAATTGCGTGAACTCCAAACCATCAGGCTTTTTAAAATTCTTATATTTAGGGGGGATCTTGTAAAATAATTGAGCTGCGTAAGACTCGAGTTTTCCGATGATCTTATTATCACATTTTTTACAGAGTATGTTATCTTCATACTCATTGGAAAAAATGGCTCTTTGAGAATTCGGCGTGTGAGTTGTAAATTTGATTATTCGGTGTTTTTCATCGAATAATTCTTTGTACATGAAGTCTGAAATTAAGTGGGATTTTTTGAGAAGTTCTTTATTTTGAAGACATAGGCGACAAACCATAATTTGTTGTAAATAATACAAATAACTGCTACATTGGACTTTCTATTTATTTTCTATTATGCTATTATTATAAAGTAATCATTTGACCTGTCAAGCTTTATGATCACGAAAAAACAAAAGGAAGTCCTGGATTTTATTAAGAAGTTCAAAACCAAGAAAAAGTATGCTCCTTCCCTCGAAGAAATCCGGAAACATTTCCGGCTGGCGTCGGTTTCGACGGCTCATCATTATATTCAGGCACTTGAAGATGCCGGATATTTGAACAGGAAAGAGAATCAGCCCCGGGCGATTGACATTATCGACCAAGAAAAGACGGTTAAGTTGCCACTTCTTGGAACTATAACTGCTGGACAGCCGATTGAGGCGATTGAAGAATTTGAAACTATTGCAGTGTCCAAAAATTTACTCGCCAGATCCGGAAAACATTTTGCCCTACATGCAAGAGGTGACAGTATGATCGGAGAGGGAATCTTTGATGGGGACATCGTGGTTATCCGAAAACAAAATACGGCCGAAAATGGCGAAACTATAGTTGCTCTCATAAACGACAACGAAGCCACGCTCAAAAAAATATACAGAGTTCCCGGTGGTTTCAA
Source organism: uncultured Bdellovibrionales bacterium (assembly GCA_964516165.1). Taxonomy (GTDB): domain Bacteria; phylum Patescibacteriota; class Minisyncoccia; order Moranbacterales; family UBA2206; genus CAZEYB01. The sequence continues at coordinate 2,221 of CAZEYB010000045.1, forward strand.
ACTGCAGCCTGCTAACCCAACAATCTCCGCTTTCACGGTCAAGCAGCTTGTTGTGCAAGGAAAGGTCGTTTCCGTGATGAGAAACTACCAATCCAGAAGAGATTTAAGTGATACATTTAATTTAATTCTCTTTAGTAACGACCTCAAACAAATCATAGAAAAAACTCACGGGGAAATAAAAAATAAATTCCAGCCAAACCCCGAATTTAAAATATGGGAAAAAACAGAAAATAATCCGAGCCAAGAAAAATTTTGTCTTGAAACCACCTATACTTTTCTAAATGAACTGCTGCTTCTTTGGATATGTAAAGACAAAAAACTGCTTAAATTTAAAGCCATCCAAAACAAACAGGAGTTATCCACGCTAAAAGGAGAGGCACAGAAAATTTATTCTCACATTTTCGAAAATAATATCTTTAACTGGTATAACCCTGACAATTTTTTACTCCAGGAAATCGCGAGCTCTTTTAACAAATATGATTTTGCCCGAATCGACCGGGACATCTTGGGAAAGTTGTATGAACAATTTATTACTCGCGAAGAAAGAAAGAAATTGGGCCAATTTTATACACCGGAACCTATTATCGATTATATTTTGGATCAGATTGGTTATATAAATAACATCGAGGATAAACGAATCATCGACATTTCTTGCGGTTCCGGCGGATTTATCACGCGAGCTACCGGGAGATTGATAAATAAACTCAAAGAAAACAAAAACAAGAAATCAGTTATTGAAAAAGTTATTAATAACATATACGGACTGGATATCAATCCATTTGCTTGTTATTTGGCCGAAACCAACATACTTATACAGCTACTCGACTTGATTGTTGAAGCAAAATGGGGAACCCCAAAATACAAAGTGCCAAAAATAAATATTTTTCAAACGAATTCCATAGAAATGCCTTCCTTGTTAAACACCGAGGAACGGAATATTAAGGACATAAAAAACAAAACCGGAAAATTCACCGATGGCTTTGATTTCGTTGTTGGCAATCCCCCATATTTAGAAGCCAAAAAAATGGACAAATATACAAAACAATTATGCAAAAATTCATTTCCCGATATTACCAAGGGCTCTTTTGATTTGTTCGTTTGCTTTATAAAGAAAGGTCTGGATATCCTGAAGAATAACGGAAAGCTTGGATACATAATTCCCAATAAATTTCTGATTGCCAGCTATGCAAAAAAAATGCGAGCGGAAATACTAGATAAATATGCGATAAAAGAAATAGTCGATGTGTCTGAGTGTGAAGTCTTTGAGAATGTTTCAGTTTACCCGTTTATCTTGATCGTTGAAAATAAAAAATTATACGATAATACGATAAAAACTGCGGAAAAAATCACTTATATCGGAGAACTTTCCAAAAAAAACTTTATCACTAATGAAATAAAGCAAAGTATTTATAAGAGAGATGATCTGATATTCTTCATTCTTCCAAACGACAAAAGACGAAGTTCCTTGCTAATGAAATTGCTGGATGAACAATATAAAACGCTTGATAATTATCTTGATATAAGATGGACAATATCATTTCACGCTTCCGGCCTGCGTGAAAAATTCCTATTTCCGAAAAAACCACAATCAGAATTTTCCAAAAAACTAATCGGCGGAAAGTCTTTTGCCGGAAACAGTGATATAGACCGATATAAATTGAATTGGGGCGGCTGGTGGATAGACTACAATGAAGAACTTGCAAAAAAACATAAAAACCAGCTACCGCCTCGGGAAATATTTGAGCGAGAAAAAATCATAATATGCCAAAACGCTTTGCGCTTGCGAGCTACTTATGACAACCAGGACTATTATTGTAAGGATACTTTTTTTGTTGCCAATCTTGCTCGGGAAAAGAGAGATTTTAACTTGAAATTTTTTCTAGCCATTCTAAATTCAAAGTTAATGCACTTTTATTACGCAAATATTTACAAGGGCACCCACGTTTCAGGAGGATATCTTCATTATCTTATAGGATACTTAAATAGCTTGCCCATCGCGTTGCCTTCAAAAAAACAACACAACAAAGTTGTTGCTTTGGTGGATGATATTTTGAAATGCAAAAACGAAAAGGAGTTCGAATTCCTAGATAAAAATATAGATAAAGAAATTTACAAGATTTACAATTTATCTATGAGTGAAACGGAAATTGTCGACGGTTTTATTTGATGCTCCTTAAAAATTCAGAGATATACTTTTTGAAATCCAGTAAATTGTCTTTAATTGGTTTATTGCTTTTGTCCTTTCTTTTGCCGTCCCTAATGATAAATATTTCATCAATTTTATATTTTAAGTCCGAATTTTTCAAAAGGTGCGCCCATGCGTCCGTCAACTCAAGAACTTCTGAAAAAACGCAGAATTTTATGTCGCCTAATAAATTTTTAGAACCTGAAATTTCATCCTTTATTATTCGCGACTCTCCAATTAATTCTTTCATCCTTATCATGTCAATATACTCTTTGCATTCAATTATCATTATCGGCTTCTCGTCCGAGCTTCTAAATATGACGCAATCTCCTCCGACAGCCAAAATTTTATCTTTTTTCTTGAATGAAATTTTTCTCGACTTCAGCCCGGAATTTTCATTCGCGGTTATTTTCCGGCAATAAAATTTCTTCTCCAAGCCAAGTTCCCAGATTATCTGATCGACTAACGTTTTCACGAAAAATTCATCTTTCAAGCCTATAAACGAAGATATTTGTCTTTCCTTCAATTTATACTTTTTCGAAAGTGAATAAAAATGACTGAAGCTAAAGTCTGAAAAAATATCTATTGTTTCATTAGAATTTTTTCCAATTAAATCCTTGGAGACTTTTTTATCAAACACTTCTTTGGCCGTGGGCTTTCTGCGCTTTTTGATTTTTTTCTCGTTAGGTAAGTTCATGCTCTAATTTTAATCCAAATGTTCCACTTAGTCAAAATAGACCACACCAACACTATCGCAGCCGGCGGGTTTTCTACTTTTTCTTTCCTTGAGGAACTTTTTCTAAACGTCAAATTTCAACGCTATCTTATATCCAACCCAAATGCCCGCGAATCCGCCGAT
>CAZEYB010000046.1:0-4947 GCA_964516165.1 uncultured Bdellovibrionales bacterium
TTATCCGAAGATATATCTTTTAGCTTTTTTGCGTGATATCTTTCAAAAAAACCAAGAAATTCAAACTTATCATTCTTTTCAATTAGTAGTTTCAACTCTTCCGGAAAAATTATTTTTAAATAATCCTGATTAGTATATTTCTTTTTAGCTCCATTATCATCAACATCAAGAACAAACTCCTGTGAAACAATCTGCCTAAGAGAATCTTTGGGGGTAAGTTTGTAAATCGTTTTGATTTTGATATTTTTTTCTTTCATGGCCCATGACTGCGTCTTAAGAAATTTTGGATCAGACCAGCTCATCGGGATATTTTCTATTAAATACAAGCCTCCTGATTTTAGTGACGCCGCAACCGAATTTAGGTGAGAAAGGAACGAAGCATTGCTACCAACATAAATAATGGATCCCATCATGATATATGCAAAATCGACTTTTTCTTTAAGTTTAAAATCATTAATATCCGCCTTTATCACCTCAAGCTCCAATCCCTCTTTTTTGGATTCGTCCTTTAGAAAATCCAGCATCTTAGAATTGGAATCAAGTCCGATTGCGCCATAACCTCTTCTTGCCATCTCTCTGAGTTGTAGCGCGGTTCCGCAAGCGATATCCAATACAGTTTGCACCTTTGTTTTGCTATATTTTTTAATAAATTCTTCAAATAAATCGGCTTGCTTCTTCTGATCCACAAAACTAAAAGCAATTTCGTAATATTTAGCTTGATCGTATATTTGCGATTTCATGATAATTTTATGATACTATTTAATTTTCATATACTATATCTTTTTAGTTCTTTGGCAAATTAGACAGTCAGCTTATAAGCTTTTACTGAATTTCCACTAAACACTTCTTTCTCAACTTCACTATCCAACTCCAATGATTTAATCAATTTAATATGCTCCTCAATTTTGCACATCGGCCAGTCGGTGCCAAAAATGACTTTATCCGGCCTGTCGGCAATAGTTTTTCGCAAAATTTCTCGAACTTTTTCGATACCCCCACTTTTTTCAACTACTTCTTCATCAGCCATAGCTGCGGTTTCAAAATAGATATTGGGAATATCTTTAGTTATTTCATAACAATAATCTATTTTCGGCCAATAGTAGTGCGTGATAATAACTTTGAGTTTGGGATATTTTTTGGCAACTTCAGCGATATATTTCGGATCATTCCATTTCGCGCACTCACTATCGCCTGAATTTTCTCCGGTGTGAAATAATACCGGCACATCCAACTTTTGGCACAATTCGTAATATGGCAGACATCTTTCATCTGTTGGATAATATGGATCATGCCCCGGGAAAAACTTGAGTCCTTTGTTTTTTCTTTCTTCCAAGAGCTTTTTGTACTTTTCGATTTCGCTCAAGCCTCTTTGAATAATCTGCGGGCTACCCAGTAAAAATAAGTTCTTGCGCTCACCAATTAATTCGATGGTTTTGTCCAAATCAGCAATGTTGTCACTGCCTTCAATATTATCCGGAATTATAATCGCCGAGCTTATTCCATTTTTTTTCATCTCCTTCAAAAACAAATCGAAGGCATCTTTTAAAGATTTTGCGTTGTCATTGTATAGTGAAATGTGTACGTGAGAATCAATTAGCATATGATTTTCTCTTATTATAACACAAAACCACCAAATTTATGGCGGCCTTTGAATTGATTACATTAAAGACTCTGAGCGTATCAAGCTCTTAAAATTTTTGGCGGGTCCGACCGGATTCGAACCGGCGATCTTCTCCGTGACAGGGAGACGTGATAAACCGCTACACTACGGACCCAAATTTTCCATTTTACGACCTCGGGCTTATAAGTCCCGCGCTCTAACTTCATCCCCTACCAAAATACCGAGTACCGGCGAGAGGATTTGAACCTCTGACCTATGGCTTATGAGTCCATCGCTCTAACCAACTGAGCTACGCCGGCATTTTGGTGGGGGACAAGACTGAGTTCCGACGCTTCGGTCGGAATCCCGACTTTATGTCGGGACTACTCTGGCATTTAAAAAACTCGCGCTCTGTCACTACAGCGAGTCACTATTGTTGCGGGGGTGGGATTTGAACCCACGACCTGGTGGTTATGAGCCACCCGAGCTGCCAGACTGCTCTACCCCGCTATATTTTTTTGTTTTTATGATTATCCAGAATTTTTTTCAAGCCATTGCCGCCTTCGATCCCGCCCAGCGGGATCTACCCCGCTGTTTCGCGTTTTTGCGTAAAATTAACTATTGTTTACTTTATCCGAAAAATCGGCTATTGTCAAACAGCCGTTTTTGCCGCTTAAAAAGCTTGCAAAAATGGCTTTAAAAGAGTATAATTATCAGGTAATGATGATTTTATGACGCTTAAATCATACGTCTGGTGGACACGCGTTATCGGATTATTTTCACTGTCGGCCTTAACGCTCGTGGTAATTTATATCAATCCGGGGAGTTTCGGATTGGCGGGGATAGCGCTTTTTTATTCAGTGGCCTTTTTCGCTCTAAGCGCCGCGTTCAATCTGTTTTTAATTTTTGTCAGAAGGAAACTTATCGGCGGGGAGACGGCGGCTCTTAGCGCGGGATTAAGTTTTAGGCAGGGAATGTTGCTGGCGGCGGCGGCGCTTGGAATACTGGCGCTTCAAAATTTTCGTATGCTGATTTGGTGGGACGCGCTACTGGTGATTGCCGGCGTATTTTTAATAGAATTGTTTTTTTTATCTCGAAGCTGACAATTAAATATTAATAATTTTTTGTTTTATGAAAAATGATTACACAGCTAAATCCATCCAGGTTCTGGAAGGCCTTGAACCGGTAAGAAAAAGACCCGGTATGTATATCGGAGGCACTTCTCTGGAAGGCCTCCATCATTTGGTTTGGGAAGTCGTCAATAACTGCGTGGATGAAGCCATGGCCGGTTATTGCAAGAATATCCAAATCAAACTGCTTCCGGACAATAGAGTTGAAGTGGCGGACGACGGCCGGGGAATCCCGGTGGAAAAGCATCCTCAAACCAAAAAATCCACTCTGGAAACGGTTCTTACCATGCTGCACGCCGGAGGAAAATTCGGCGGGAGCGGTTATAAGATATCCGGCGGGCTTCACGGCGTGGGAGTTTCAGTCGTCAACGCTCTCTCCCAATGGATGCGCGCGGAAATTAAAAGAGACGGAAAAATTTACGCCATGGAATTTGAAAGGGGAAAGTCGAAAAGCAAGGAACCTAAAATTATCGGGAAAACCAAGGAAACGGGAACTAAAATTATTTTTCAGGCTGATCCCGAGATTTTTCCAGAAATAAGATACTCTTGGGAAAAAATTCTTAACTATCTTCGGCAACAATCATACTTGACCAAAGGACTCTGCGTTAAAATTTATGACCAGCGCGCCAAAGGCAAGGAAATATCTTACGGGTTTCTTTTTGACGGCGGACTGATTTCATACATAAAATTCCTGAATCGCGGAAAAGAAGTAAAGAATGAAATGCCTTTTTACGTGGAAAAAACCATGGAAGATATTCTGGTGGAAATCGCCACGCAGTATACCGAAAGTTATAAAGAGCACGTGTTTTCTTTCGCCAATAATATATTCACGCCGGAAGGCGGAACGCATGAGGCCGGTTTCCGCTCGGCGCTTACGCGCGCGATGAACAGCTTCGCCAAGAAAACCGGAATTTTAAAAGACAAAGACGAAAATTTCACCGCCGAAGATATCCAGGAAGGACTCGCGGCGGTTATCAGCGTGAAATTGAGAAATCCGCAATTCGAAGGACAGACTAAAGCCAAACTGGGAAACAGCGAAGTGCGCGGAGTAGTCTCGAGCGTTACGGCGGAAGCTTTGAACGAATATCTGGAAGCGCATCCCAATAACGCCAAGGCGATCGTTTCCAAATTGGCGCTTACCGCTAAAGCCAGAATCGCGGCGCGGGCGGCCAAGGACGCGGTGATCAGAAAAGGAGCGCTCGAAGGCATGACGCTTCCGGGAAAGCTGGCGGATTGCACGTCGCGCGATGCGGCTCAAGCCGAACTTTATATCGTGGAAGGAGATTCAGCCGGAGGCTGTTTTGATGGAAATACAGAGGTTGCTCTTGCTGACGGAAGAAATATTTCATTCAAAGAATTAGCCAAAGAAGATAGAGCAGGAAAAAGAAATTTTTGTTATACTATGCGAAATGATGGTCATATAGGAATCGCTCCAATTCTAAATCCGAGGAAAACAAAACGAAATGCTGATGTTATAAAAATGATTTTAGATAATGGCGGAGAATTGATATGCACGCCCGATCACTTGTTCATGCTTCGCGACGGATCGTACAAAAAAGCAATTGAACTGGGAAAGAAAGATTCTCTGGCGCCTCTTCATAAAAAAATATCTAAATTAGAACATCGGATAACAATCAAGGGTTATGAAATGATTTTTCAAACGGGTAGTAATAAATGGATTTTTACCCATATTTTGGGTGATAAATATAATTTAGAAAAAAGGATATATTCAAAAGACGCTGGAAACACAGTGCATCATAAGGATTTCAATAAGCTAAATAATAATCCGGACAATTTGGTGCGAATGCCCAAGCGTGAACATTTTGATTACCATGCAAAAATACTTGAAAAAACATTACATCGTGATGATGTGAAGGAATTGTCGAAAAAAAATCACCAATCAAAAGGATATCGAGAAAAGATGAGCAGAATTATGAGCACGCCTGAAATGCGCAGTATGCTAAGCAAGCGCGCCAAGAAGCAATGGCAAAACGAGGAATACAAAAAATTTATGTTGGATAAATTCTTGGAGTTTTATAATTCCAACGAAGAATACAGAAGGAAAAACAATAATTTTCTAAATAAAGCGCAAAAAGAATATTGGTCTAAAAAAGAAAATAAAATAAAGCAGGCGCAGAGAGTAACTCAATATTTTGACGAGCATCCGGAAGAAAGAAAATATCTTTCAAAAATTGCCAAAGAACAATGGAATGACGA
>CAZEYB010000047.1:0-4855 GCA_964516165.1 uncultured Bdellovibrionales bacterium
AATCCCAACATAACGTCGGGTCTATCTGGCAATGAAGATTGAATTTTAAGCTCCGGCGACAGGACTCGAACCTGTAACCAATTGATTAACAGTCAACTGCTCTACCATTGAGCTACGCCGGAATGTTATTGTTAAAAAAACAACGATTTTTAAATAGCCCTAAAAGGACTGTTTATAGTATACAAAACAAATAGATTAAAGCAAATATTTCAGATTTTTCGCGCGGTCTAACTGTTTAAATCGTTGAATTTTTTAAAATAAAGATCAACGTCGCTGGCCCATTTTTTTACGGCGCTTTCACTGTCCCATGAGCAGTCATAGCCGCATTTCCAGGCGACTACCATTTTTCCGGGAGTGTTGAGTTTTTCATTGGAGACTAAAAATTCAAGTCTTTTCGCGACGGTCTTTACGGCGTCTTCCGGGCTGTCAAAGCAAGTATGCCCGCCGCTTCCCATTCTTTTTCGAATCCCGCGGTAGCCCCAATAATTATAGCAATCCTCGCCGTTTAAAACCGGGACGCGCTTGCCCCAATCGCTTTCTTTTTTAGCGATGCCGACTAAAAAAGCCGCCACGACCTTGTCCTGTTTCGCGATATAAGGAATCATTTTTTCAATAGGGTAGCCTTTTACCATTTCTTTTATTTCTTTTTTAATCATCCCGTGCTCGTCTTCCTCGTCCTGTTTTTGGTAATCAGCGAGAATCCTGGCCACATATTCAGCGGTTATTTTTCCATCGTCCGAGTTTGAATCCGAATTTTCCGATTTTTCCGCGCTTTCTCCCAAAACCAACCCGGAACCGTTTTGAGCCACCACGGCCGCGGTTTTATCTTTTGTTCCGTTTTCCCGTCCGGCCAAAACTCCCTCTCCCAGGTAGCGGTAAATAAAAGTCATGAGAAACATTCCAAAAATTACCGCGCTTACGACGCAGATGTTCCACATTCGAGTTACGGATACCGCGCCGGCCGATCCATCAAGCAGATCTGAAATATAATTTCCGACTTTTTTGTATCGATCGCGAATCTCGGAAAATAGATCAAAATTTACGGCTCTTGAAAATTGAATCGGCGAAAAACCGATTCGGCCAAGGCTGTCGACTTTTTTGCGGTTTATTATTTCCGGATTTTTTATGAAGTAAAGATAAAGATTTTCAGTCGTAAAATGTTCCAGCCTGCCGTATCGGGATAACAGCGCGGAAGTTTTTCGGTTTTTTTGCTGGAGGACTAGCGGCAAATCTAAGCCGGCGGGAGCTTTTTTCTTTTTAAATAGACCGTCAATGGCCATTTCTTTTTATGGAATTTTATTGATATTTTTTCCTCTTTATTTCTCTAGTATTGTAGCATCTTTTTGGTTTTTTGGATATAAGACTAAAACTATTCCTGAAATTAGCATAATTAAGCTTAAAATTTGCCCTAGAGTTAAAATTTTAAAGATAAATCCGATTTGTTCGTCCGGCTCTCTGAAAAACTCTGAAATAATCCGAACTGAAGCGTAGCCGAGAACGTAAAGCCCGACTAGTTTATTTTTGAATTTTTCGCTATTTCTTATTTTCCATAAAATTAAAAAAAGTATTAAACCCTCAAGCGTTGCTTCATAGAGTTGGGAAGGATGCCTGGATAATCCTAAATTGTCAGCGGGGAAATACATGCCCAATATCGAGTCGGTGGGTCGTCCGTAAAGCTCTCCGTTTAGAAAATTTCCGATTCTTCCGAAGAAATAGCCGGCCGGGATTGCCGGAACGGCGAAATTGGCCAGTGGCCAGAAATCAATCCTGTTCCGCCGGGAGAAAATCAGAGAGGCCGCTATTATTCCAATCAGTCCGCCGTGGTAGCTTAATCCGTATATTCCGGTGAATTCCCCGGTGTTGGGATCAAAGGGAGAAATGACAGCCAGGAGATTGTCCCGGTAATAAGGGAAATTATAAAAAAAGACATAGCCCAAACGAGCGCCAACAATGAGCCCGATGAAAGCGTAGATTAAAAAATTAGTTACCAGACTAATTTTTACGCGGCCTTCTTTCTTTTTTATCCTGTATCGCAACAATAAATATACCGCGAGGAAACCGGCTAGATACATTAAACTGTACCAGCCAATTGAAATCGGGCCGAAAGAAACAGCCGTCGGGCTTAAATGTCCGGGGATATGCTGATAGAAATAAAGCCAATTGTTCACTTTATTTTTTCCGCGCTTTTAAGATTCTGATTATGTAGACGCTGATAAAAACGACGAATAAAGTAATAGCGAAAGCATAAATGAATTTGGCCAGCAGGCCGTTTCCTTTAAGCGGAAAAAAGTATTCAATAAATGATTTAATGGCGTCGTTCCAAGCCAGGCCGGCTACCAATCCAAAAGCCGCCACGATATAACCGGCGATTTTTTCTTTGGCTTCGGTATTGATGCCGCCAATTTCTTTTTTGATTTTGCTTCTGAATTCCATTTTTTTATTTTAACATTAGCTTTGAAATAAATCCACCCTCGCTTTAGCGAGGGTGGAAAAACCAGTTGTTACCGATCAATGGAAACTAGTTTTGAGATTCTTCGTCGGGAAAGGCCGCTTTTAATTTATTTTTGGCTTGAGTCATAGCCGCCTGAAAATCAGCGCTGGCTTTTTCAATAGCATTTTTTCTGATCTGAATCAGCGCTTCCATCTGAGTCTTTATCTCTTCCGCGTTTTGCTTTTCAGAAGTGAATTTGGTTTTGGCTGCAGCCAGCGCGGTTCTTAATGTCTCTCTCACGGTGGCGGGATCGCTTCCGTTCTCGCAATCGGTTTTAGCTTTGGCGAAAGCTGATTCCTGAGCTTCCATAAAAGCCGTTATCTTGTCATCCAAAATTGATTTTCTGGAAGCATGGAGGTTTTTTACGGAGTTTCTGAAACTTTCGATGGCGTTGTCAATGGCGCTTCTTCTGGTTTCAATAGCGGCTCTGACCGCTTTTTCAAATTCGGCGGCGGCATTTTTTTGCGTTTCGGTCCGCGCCCGTTCCTCCAGTTTTTTGAAATGCTCTTCAAAATTGGCATCTCTTTTTGATCTCATATCCTCCAGCTTGGCGTCTCTTTCGCTTTGCTGGTCTTCCCAGCGGGAGAGCCTTTCCTGATTTTGAGTCTGGATCTTATTTTTCATCTCGGAAAATCTTTGGCCAATTTTGGATGATAGCTCGGAAAGTCTTTCGCAGAATTTAGCCTGAATTCCAGCCTTGATTTCATCTCCTTTTTCCTGTCCGCGTCCGTCATTATTGGCTGATGATTTCAAGCCGGTTTTCTGGGCTGAAACGGAAAGAATGGCCAGAGCGTTGAATGCCAGCGCGAGGATTAAAATTTTAACTAATTTTTTACAGTTCTTTTTCATCGTAGGATTGGCCAAAATCATCTGCTTCCCGGCTGTCATCCACGAGCGCTTTGGCGTCGTTCTCTTCCTCTAAAACTTCCGCTTTTTCTTTAGTGGCATCTTCCAGAGTGGCATTGACAACATCGTCTATTTTTCCAGTTGGTTCGGGAAGATTCTCATGGGAATCGGCGGCCGTGTTTTTGTTAGGTGTTTGATCTTGCGATCCGTTTCGGGAAGAATTTTGACTGCAACCGGAAAAAATGACGGCGGCGCCTAAAACTATGGCGGATAGAACGATCTTTGCTTTAAAAGACATAGATTTTGACTAAAATTATTGGTTAATTATTCAAAAGAGGTTCGACCCGGTCTCTATTCTTAAAAATATATATAACCAGTGTCAGCCACACAAAAGCGACAAAATATCCCGCTAAAACGTCAGTTGGCCAATGGACGCCTAAGTAGATTCGGGAAAATCCCACGGCTGAAATAATAAAAGAGAGGATTATCCAAGCTATGATTTTTGCCCGCCGGTTTTTAAGTTCTTGAGTTAAAAAATACCCCATAAATCCGTAAAAAACGACGGAGGCAGAACTATGCCCGCTGGGAAAGCCAAAACTGTCGGCTTGAATCAGATGAGTTAGAATTTCCGGCCTGGATCTTTCGGTTAAATATTTGATTAAACTTACAATAAGCTCTTCGCCCAAAAGGGAAATCCAAAGCGCAACCAAATAATTATACTTTTTTATCCGGATTAAAGCAAAGCTGGCTAAAATTGCCAAGACTATAATGACACTCTCTGATCCCAAATAAGTGAGGCCGGACATAAGAGAATCCATAAGAGGATTCCTTAGGTTGCCTATCCAGTCGATTAAAATGATTTCCCATGCCATAGGTATATTATAAGATAAAAAAACAGTCCCGCCTAGGCGGGACTGTTTTAAACCGGACATTAGAATCGATCTTTTCTCGGTCCGAAATCTCGTCCTCTGGGACGATCGACTTTCGGACGGGCTTCGTTCACAGTCAGATTTCTTCCTTCATATTCTTTTCCGTTGAACATTTCAACGGCGGCCTGAGCTTCCTGATCGGAGCTCATTTCCACGAACCCGAATCCTCTTGATCGGCCGGACATCTTGTCAGTTATGATAGTAACTGACTGGACGGTTCCGGCTTTGGCAAAAAGATCCTTGATGGTTTCGTCGGTGGCATTGTAGGGCAAATTGCCTACGTATAACTTCTGCGCCATTTGTTTACCTGATATTGAATTACATATTGCAAGGCGACCTCTCTCATATCGTTACTCCTTACTTAATGAAACTTAATATAAGGCAAACTTACTGAGAAGACTTACAATAAGGGTATTATAGCTCATTCAGGAGAAAAGTCAAGCATTTGACATATTCCAGCTATTTTGCTATAAAGATAAGCGTAAGGGACGGAAAATAGTAGGTTAATTTTTCAAGGAGGAGGATGTTATGTGCAGAAAAATTTCCAGGGAGAAAATAAAAAAAGACAATGAGATTAGGAGAAAACAAT
>CAZEYB010000048.1:0-4746 GCA_964516165.1 uncultured Bdellovibrionales bacterium
TCGACTTCTCTGTTTGGAATCGCGGGAACAGGAGGATAATTTTCAGCAAATCCTCGCCTGTTTTTTAGAATTTTAATTTTTCTCCACCATTCTTGATTGTTTTTATACCATTCCACCGTTTCTTCTAAGCCCTCTTCAAATTTAATCCGTGATTCCCAGCCCAACTCTTTTCGCGCTTTAGAAAAATCAATGGCATAACGTAAATCATGGCCCGGCCGATCCTTCACGTATTCAATCATCTCTTCGCCTCGATCCATTATTTTTAATATCTCATTGGTAATTTCCATATTAGTCTTTTCGCAATTTCCGCCCAAGCAATAGGTCTCCCCATTTTTTCCTTTTTTTATAATCATTTCTACACCCCGATTGTGATCGTCCACGTGAATCCAATCCCGGATGTTTTCCCCTCTTCCATATACTGGAATTTTTTTGTCTTCAATCAAATTAGTAATAAATAAGGGAATTAATTTTTCCGGAAATTGATACGGCCCGTAATTATTGGAACAATTGGAAATAGTAATCGGCAAATTATGAGTATGAAAATATGCCCGAACTAAATGGTCGGAAGCGGCCTTGGAAGCGCTATAAGGATTGCGCGGATCATAAGCGGTTTTTTCGGTAAATTTTTTATCGTCCAATTTTAAGGCGCCAAAAACCTCATCGGTGGAAATATGATGAAATCTTTTCCGGCCATTATTTTTGGCCGCCTCCAATAAGACTCGCGTGCCTTCTATGTTGGTCCGAATAAAATCAGCGCTATTTAACACTGATCGATCAACATGCGATTCAGCGGCAAAATGAACGACTAAATCGATTCCTTTAATTAAGCTATTCACCAATTCAGCGTCGCAAATATCGCCTTTGACAAATTTATAATTCGGCTGATTTTCAATATCTTTCAAATTTTCCAAATTGCCGGCGTAAGTCAAAAGATCCAGATTGATTATCTCGTCTTTCGGATTATTTTTTAACCAATAATGGATAAAATTACTCCCGATGAATCCCGCTCCGCCGGTGACAAGCAATTTCATAAAATTATAAAAATTATTTTTTAAAAAGACGATTTAAAATCTTTTAAAAAACCGAGTTGAGCGTCTTTTTCAGAAAGAATGGGCTTTTTAATCGGCCAATCAATTTTTAAATCCGGATCATTCCAGATAATTCCGCTGTCGCTTTCCGGCGCGTAAAAATTATCGCACTTATAAATAAATTCGGTGTTTTTTTCCAAAGCACAATAGCCATGAGCAAAACCCTGCGGCACAAAAAGCATTTGAAAATTTTTGGCTGACAAATTGAATCCCTGCCATTGGCCGAATGTTTCGGAGTCCTTTCGTAAATCAATAATTACATCAAAAACCGCGCCGGCGGTAACCCTAACTAATTTGGCTTGAGTATGCGGCGGCAATTGAAAATGCAATCCGCGTAAAACGCCTTTTTCTTTGGAAAAAGCGTGATTATCTTGAATAAAGATATTATCAATTCCTTTTTCTTTAAATTTTTTCCAGCTGTATGATTCCAGAAAAAATCCCCTTCTATCTTGAAAAATTTTCGGTTTTATTAAAAAAGCGTTTTTAAATTTGGTTTTTATAAATTCCATAAGTTTTTACCGTTCTTCCTTGAATCTATCTTATCACATCCAGCCAATAAAAAAAGTCTTATTTAATTTATTTTCCAGTCGCTTTCTAAATTTATATCGTATTTTTTTTCTACACCGTCTTTCCCAATTACTGAAATCCGACCCGGAATATCATTCACGCCGGATTGTTTTTGGATAAGAAGACCGTAATTTTCAACGTCAAAATTTTCAGGCAAAGTGTAGTCAAATTCAACTGTTTTGGTTTGGTTCAAAGGAACATTTACCAAAGATCCAAAAGATTTTTTCCCCAGATCGCTCCCGTATTTTATTTCTCCCAATCCCTTGGAATCATTGAGCCATGAATTTTCGGGAACATAAACGCGAAGATATGTCAGGTAATCGCGCGTCATCCAATCCTTAACTTTTCCGGTATGAATATAGGTGATTTTTAAAGTAGCCTTGGGAATATTTCCCGACAAATCGATTAAATAATCAAAACTGCGTTTAATATAGTAATCGCTTTTGTAGGCTCCTAAATTAGCGTCCACTACCATAAGATAATCATTTTTCCAGTTTTTATCCACCTCTCCGGACCAACCGGATGATCGAGCCTGATTTTCAAGATTAATATCGCCGAAATACAGCTGAATATTTTTACTGTTTAAATCTTTCAATATTATCTTGGCTAAATCAAGTTTTTGCGCGCTGTTCATATCGGAAACTTTTTTCATAATCACTTCCGCCAGTTCGTTCATAATAGATTTTCTCTCTCCTTTTTCAATCCCTTGCTGGGCATAGCCTTTTTCTACCTGATATTCCAGTGTCAGAATGGCGTTTTCACTGTCAAAGGTGCCCGGGTAGCCTGGAAGTTCAACCGGGCCCGTAACGGCTAAAAATGAGGTTAAAACATTAGAATTAATCGCTATAATGGCGTCAAACTGTTCCTCTCCCTGACCCAGGCGGTAAAAATATTCGGCTTTTCGCGCGTTTTCAAAAAAATCCGGCGACCAGTTGGAATCGCACAGTTTCCAGGAGTCAATCCTTAAGGTTTCTTTCATCGGATAAGGCGGTTCTATGGTAGACGGTATTCGTCCGTCAAAATTGGAAAGATCATGCGTTTGAAGTTCTTGAATCTGTCCGTTTTTAACTTTTAAAATTCCGAATGATCCGATGTATCCTCCGCCTGGACGAAGCTCCATATTGTTTTGAAAAAGAATCATAAAAGTTTTTTGCCGATTGTCTTTTCTCAAAAGATAGTCGGCGAAATAAGCGATCGCTTTGTATTCTTTTTTATCTTTCAAGTCGAGAGGCAAATAATCGATAGCCGTATTTATCACTTTTGAAGCGTTATTCTTAAACTGGAGGATTAGATAAAAACCGGCCAAAAAAGCTATCGCGATTGACCAAAATATAATCCAGAATTTAAGAGAATAACGCTTGGACATATGGATTTTTTAAAACACTTATAATTTACCTGACAAAAGCTTATTAAGACGTTCCTTCACTTCTTCCGGAGTGGCTTCCCGAATAATCGGTTCCTCGACCGCCAGTTGTTTCTCCGGTTCTTTGATGGGCAAATTTTCAGGAACAGACGAAGCAACCCAAGTTTTTTTCTCCTGAACGCGGGGAGATATTTTTTCCTTTTTGCCATTCTTAAAAAGGGAGAAAGAAATTAAGAATGAAATGACGGTCAGAATAAACGTTCCGGCCAAGCTTTCTAAAAACAAGGCGATCTTTGAATGGGACACGATCTCTTTTGACACGGAACTTTCAATTACCCTGATGTCTATATCCGTTTTTATATTATAATAAAATCCGGCAGCGGCGATAAGAGTTTTAACCGCCTGATTATTCAAAGCTTCGGATTGGAATCGGCTTTTATCCAAAGTTTTGATTCTTATAACTCCGCTTTTTTCCAATCGCTCGGTTTTTATTTTAGAATTCCAATAAATTTTCTTTTTGCCAGCCGGCAATTCAGAAACGGTTTCGTCCAACAGATCTTCATCGTCCTTGGCTATTTTTTCGTAAAAAGAAAGAGAAGCGACCAGAACTTTAAAATTTTCAACCATTTGCTCGCTGTTTTCCGCCGCTGTTTCGCTTTTAGGAATGATTAGGACTTGTGCTTCCGATTCCCAAACTCGGTTAAAATTAATCAACGCGACAAAAAATACCAAGGCGGCAGCCGCAAAGATTATCCAAAAAGTTTTTAGTTTAAATATTTCCTTCATTTTCTAAGTAGAATATTCTTATACAAATCTTCCGTCTGGTTTACTATGGCATCCCAGTCATATTCTTTCCTCGCCTTAGCCATTCCGTTTTCTCCCATCTGTTTTACCGCGGCAGGATTATTGATGAGATAAATTAATTTTTCCTCGAGATCGCGCCAATCGGCGGAACGGAAAAATAATGCCGCTTCGTCGCCTAATGGTTCTCTGTTTTCTTTTATATCGCTGGAAAGAACGGCTTTTCCGTAACCCATAGCTTCTAGAAGCGCGATTGATAATCCTTCCGATTCGGACGGCTGGACAAAAAGATAGGCATGGGAAAAAAGTTGAGAAAGCGCGTCTCCGGCAAGATCTCCCGTGAAAATAATATTTTCTCTTCCTCGGGACAAATCCTTAAGTTCTTTGACATAATCATTAGTATAAAAGCCGTCTCCCGCTATGACTAACTTCTTTTCTCTAGCCATATGCTTGTCTTCCAATTGTTTGAAAGCTTTTATCAGATGATGAATGCCTTTGTGTTCAATCAGACGGCTAACAGACAAAATATAGCCTCCCTTTTGAAGATTCCATTTCTTTAAATATTCGAAGTTTTTATCAGGAGACACGGCCACTCCATTGGGAATAACCGCCGCTCTTTTTTTAAATTTATCCCGGATGTAATTTCCTAGAATTTTTGAAACAACGATAGTTCTATCAGGAACAGTGGCGATGATATATTCTCCGAATTTCAAATAAGCTCGCGCCAAAGCGCCCCATTTCTTGTGATAATAATCTTGGCAATGATAAGTGGCAACCAGAGCGGTTTTTCTCTTGAAAATTTTTGGAAGAAAAATTAATGAAGACGGTCCAATCGAATGATAGTGAATAATATCGTATTTTTGAAACAGGGCGTGGACGGTAGCCAATAAAGTATGACTTATAGCGTCTAAATTTTTAGTGGAAATG
>CAZEYB010000049.1:0-4714 GCA_964516165.1 uncultured Bdellovibrionales bacterium
AAAATAAACTAATTTCCGAGGCCAAAAAAGAGATAGCTGGCTTAGTTATAGCCGCGACGGAAAAAATAATTGATAAGAAGCTAGACAGTGAAAAGGACGAAGAATTAATTAAAAAAGCCATAAGACAAGCGTAAGACATGAAAGCTACTATTCAACAATGCGCCGAAACATTATACGAAGCGACTAAAGATAAATCTCAAGGAGAGATAAACGATATTGTTTCCAATCTAGCGAAGATTTTGGCTGAAAATAACCAGTTGAAACTAGCGGATAAAATAATTGAAAAATTTGACACTATTTATAATGAAGCCAACGGTATAATTTACGCGGAGATAACATCAAGAGAAAATTTAAACAGCGAACTGATGTGGAAACTGAATGGTTTTTTAAAAGATAAATACAAAGCCAAAGAGGTGATTATTAAAAATAAAATCGATGAGAAAATAAAGGGCGGAGTAATCATAAAAATCGGGGATGAAATAATGGATGGAAGTATAAAAAAGCGATTAGACGACTTGAAAGAAACTTTAACATTGTAATTTTTTAATGGCGTTATGAATAAAGATTATATTATCGAACAATTAAAAAAACAGATTGAAGGATTCAAAACCGAGATTCAGACTGAACATATCGGCAAAGTCATCGAAATCGGAGATGGAGTAGCCCGAATCTCCGGGCTGAAAGACGCTATGGCGAGTGAAATGCTGGAATTTGAAAACGGATCATTCGGAGTGGCGTTAAACCTTGAAGAAGACCGCGTGGGCGCTATGATTTTGGGAAGTTATGAAGGCATAAAAGAAGGCGGTACCGTTAAATCCACCGGAAAAATTCTTTCTGTGCCGGTAGGCGAAAGTTTTATCGGCCGGGTAGTCGATCCCTTAGGCCAATCGCTGGATGGTAAAGGGGGAATCAAAACTGACAAATTTTATCCCATCGAAAAAATTGCTCCGGGAGTTATCACTCGGGAATCGGTTCATGAACCGGTGCAAACCGGAATCAAAGCTATCGATTCTATGATTCCTATCGGCCGGGGACAAAGGGAGCTCATAATCGGCGATCGTCAAACGGGGAAAACCGCTATTGCCGTTGATGCCATTGTTAACCAAAAAGGGCAGGATATGATTTGCATTTATGTCGCTGTCGGGCAAAAAGAGTCAAAAGTAGCCAAAATTGTGGCGGAATTAGAAAAAAGAAGCGCTATGGATTATACGATTGTAGTTGTAGCCGGAGCATCAGATTCCGCGTCTCTTTCTTTTCTGGCTCCTTATTCCGGATGCGCCATGGGAGAATATTTTATGGATCAGGGAAAAGATGTTTTGATAATCTATGACGATCTATCCCGTCACGCTTGGGCTTATCGGCAAATATCTTTAATTTTAAGGCGTCCACCAGGACGAGAAGCTTATCCGGGAGATATTTTTTATCTCCATTCGAGGCTTCTAGAAAGAAGCGCGAAGCTATCTTCTGAATTTGGCGGAGGATCGCTTACCGCTCTTCCCATAATTGAAACTCAAGCCGGCGATGTTTCCGCTTATATTCCGACTAATGTTATTTCCATTACTGATGGCCAGATATATCTTGAAGCTGATTTGTTTTATAAAGGTATCCGTCCGGCGCTTAATGTCGGTATTTCAGTTTCTCGCGTGGGATCGTCAGCTCAGATCAAAGCTATGAAAAAAGTAGCTGGAAAACTTAGATTGGATATCGCGCAATTCCGGGAATTAGAAACTTTTGCCCAATTTGGTTCCGACTTGGATGAGAAAACGCGCCAAAAAATTGAAAGGGGCAAAAGGACGGTGGAAATACTGAAGCAAGATCAATACGATACAATGCCGGTAGAGAATCAAGTGGCGATAATTTACGCGGTCACTAATGGATATCTTGATGATGTGGAGACGGAAAAAGTGTCTGAATGGGAAAAAAATTTCCATAAATATTTGAGGTCAAATCAAAAAGAACTTTTAAATTCGATCTCCGGAAAGAAAGAACTTACGGACGAGATAGTTAAAAAATTAGAAAAGGGGATCGAAGATTTCAAAGAAATTTATAAAAATAATCGCTAGGATATGGCTAATAACACTAAGGAAATCAGAAGAAGAATAAAGTCTATCAGCAATACTCGGAAAATCACGAAAGCCATGGAAATGGTTTCGGCGGCTAAAATGAAGCGGGCCGTGACGAATGTATTGGCCATTCGGCCTTATGCCCATAACGCTTGGAGCGTGCTGACTAATTTGGCTCGGGCTTTTGAAGCGCAAGACGCCGGTCTCCTGGAAGTAAGGGAAGTACGGAGTATTTTGGCGCTGGTTATTACTTCCAATCGAGGATTATGCGGGGCATTTAACTCTCAAATAGTCAGAAAATTAAAACAGGAATTGGCCGATCCCTCACGCCTCAAAATAAACCGAGTCGGAACCAAAAAGATAGAATCGAAGATTCCAGACGAAGATCTTAGAATTGATTTTATTACCATTGGCCGAAAAGGGGAGAATGTCATCCGAAAATTATCCCGCCAAATAGTGGCTACTTTTCCCGAACTTATGTATGCTCCAAAATTTGAAGACGCGAGAGTGGTAGCTAAAATAGCCATAGATGATTATCTATCCAAGAAATACGACAAAGTCGTAGTTGTTTATACCGATTATGTATCAGCGATCGCGCAACAGACGAAAATCAGGCAGATTCTGCCAATTTCCAAACTGGATATCGAGAAACAAATTGCGGAAATGGATAATATGGCCCAAGATTACAGCCTCAATGAACCGAAGTTGGAATATAAAGTTGAACCGAGTCCGGAGAAAGTTTTAAATTATATTTTTCCTCGGCTTATAGAAATGCAATTGTATCATGCTATCTTAGAATCAAATGCTTCAAAAGAAGCTGCCAGAATGATCGCCATGCGCAATGCTACTGACGCAGCGGGGGAAATGGCGGATGGCTTGACGCTGGCTTTTAATCAAATCAGGCAGATGAAGATTACACAGGAGATCGCGGAGATAAGCGCTGGCCGCGCGGCTCTAGAAAATTAATTCATGGAAAAATTTGATTTAATAATTGTCGGAGCGGGTCCGGCTGGAAGTACGGCGGCTTATTACACGGAGGGTTTAAAAGTTTTGATTGTTGATAAATGTGATTTTCCCAGGCATAAATCTTGCGGCGGAGGATTAATTAGCAGCAAAGATTGGCATCTGGAATTTGACAATTATAAAAAAATAAAAGAAAAAATAAATTCAGCTTGCGGATCAAGCAAAATTAAAATATATTGGAACAATATTTATGTTGTCTCGCGCAAATTTAAACATTTATTCGATCAAGTTGATAGATATGAGTTTGATAACTTACTTTTGCAGCTAGCTTTGAAAAAAGAAAATGTCAGTTTTTTAAAATTTGATGTTCAGGAAATAAAAGAAGAAAAATTTGAAGAAGAAAGGGGGATAATTATTTCCGACGGTGTCAAAGAAATTTTTGCGCCTTATATTATTGGAGCAGACGCGGGGTACATAGTAAAATGGCTAAATTTCTCGGCAATCGGAATTTAAAGCTTCATGAGGCGGGACATTGCATAGAATATGATTTGCGATGCGAGAAAATTACGCGCGATATTCACGTTTCCCCGGGTTATAAGATGGAAATTGGCTATTCTTGGATTTTTCCGACTAGCTCGGGCTATCAAGTCGGGCTGGGAATGGTTAGAAAAGTCAGAAAAAGTTTGAAAATTTATCTGGATGAATATCTTGACTGGGCGGTTAAACATAAATTAATTCCCGAAAGGTATGAAATTAAAAAAGTTTCTGGCGGAGTAGTTCCATTGAGGATAGCTAAAAAATATGCTACGGATAGAATTTTATTGTGCGGAGATGCTATGGGCCTGGTCAAACTTTTAATCGGAGAAGGCATATACTATGCTATGAAAAGCGGAAAAATCGCTGGACAAGCGATAAGTGAAAGTCGAAAAAATTTAAAAGCCAGATACAGAAAAAAAATCAGACCGGTAATTTTTGAGATTTTTTTGACTCCTTACATACCGCCAAAAATTTTTACCTTAACTTTCTGGACACTATTTTTCATGATAGGAAAATATGTGGATAAACTGAATGTTTTTAATCCGATAATAGATTTTTTTTCAAGGATGGTGATACATAGGCAAAAAACCGCAGGAAGTTTCTATAGCGATGAAAAAATAACTAAATAAAAGTTTATTTTATAAAATATATGAAAAATATCGGGAAAATATTACAAGTGATCGGACCGGTGGTGGATGTCAAATTTGAAGAAAATCTTCCAAAAATTTATAATGCGTTGGAAATCAAACTGCCTGCCTCTTCGGCGGATAAAACCAATAAGTTGGTTTTAGAAGTTAATCAGCATATTGGCGGAGGTAAAGTCCGAACGGTGGCTATGGGATCAACCGACGGGCTAAAACGCGGCATGGAAGTAACTGATACTGGCGCGCTGATAACTGTTCCGGTAGGAAAAGGAACGCTCGGACGGATGTTTAATTTATTGGGTGATCCAATTGATGGGATAAAAGACTTGATAAAATTTGAAAGAAAAGATCCGATTCATAGGGAAGCGCCTAATTTTAAGGATCAATCGACTAAAACTGAAATTTTCGAAACCGGGATTAAGGTTATTGATCTCATCTGTCCCTTTGTAAAAGGCGGAAAAATAGGGTTATTCGGCGGCGCCGGAGTGGGGAAAACAGTTGTCGTTA
>CAZEYB010000050.1:0-4445 GCA_964516165.1 uncultured Bdellovibrionales bacterium
GTCATAAACGTTGAAGATTTCATTCAAAGCCGCTCCACTCCCAACGACTTGCCCATTATCATGGAAAAACTCGAGGAGAATTATAGCGATGGAGAAATTTTTATGGCGGTTTACAACGATACGCCTCAAAGCAGCGTGGCGCTAATAAATCCGAAAAGCATGGAGATAATGAAAAAGGTTTATCCGCAGTTGGATGGAAATATCAACCGCGGAATGATAGAAATGAAAATTGACCGGGCAGATTTGATGGAGGTGGGAAAAGCTATCGCCGAAAAAATTAAAAAAATCACTGCCGGCGCCTGACCCGATTCAAGCCTTAATCTATTTGCCTGAAATTGCCAGACTCGCCTGTGGGCGTTTTTTTATTTCTCCCTTTTATGATAAAATAAACGACAGGAAATATAAAATTATGATAAAAGTTTTAAAGAAGCGAATAGTATCCGAGGAGGAAGCGCGAAAAGAAGCCACCGCCATAAAAATTATTTCCCGTTTCAGGAGAAGAGAGGAAGAAGAAGAAGCTTCCGCTTTTGCCGCCCAGCTGAATCTTCCCTATGTCGATACCAATCTTATTCCCATATCAACGGATGATATAAGGCTTTTAACCGAAGAGGAATCGAAAAAGTTCGAAACGTCTGTCATTTTCCGAGCCGGAAGATCCGCGACGCTCGCCTCGATTAATCCCGGAAAAAATGACACGCGGAAATTCATTGAAACCCTGAAAAAAGAAAGAGGCTGGGAAATCAAGCTTTGCGTAATTTCCCGCTCTAACATGGAAAGGATTTGGGAAAGATACAAACAAATTGTTTTTGTCGATATTCTGGATCAGATGAGTCTGACTCTGAGCGGAGAAGATCTCAGAAAATTCGAGGAGGAAATGAGGGATCTTATCACCCTTAAAGATCGGATCAGCGAACTGCCCGTAACTCAAATCCTCAATATTGTTCTGGCCGGAGCCTACAAAATGAAAGTCAGCGACGTTCATATCGAGCCGCAGGAAAAAGAAATCCGTCTTCGTTATCGAATCGACGGAGTGCTCCAGGACGTGGTTTATTTGCCGCTTAATGTCTTCAAAAAAATCCTTTCGCGGATAAAATTCATGTCCGGAATGAAAATTAATCTTAGGGACATCGCTCAAGACGGAACTTTTAAAATCAACTTGAATTCGCCGGCGGGCGAAAAAAAAATTGACACGCGCGTTTCGATTATTCCCAGTAATTTCGGAGAATCCATCGTAATTCGGTTGCTAGACCCGGATTCGATAAGAGTCAGCGTGGAAAGCCTGGGTCTTCAGGGGCTGGCTCATGAAATAATTCAGAAACAAATCCAATCCCCCAATGGAATGATACTCAACACCGGTCCGACCGGGTCGGGAAAAACCACTACGCTTTACTCAATCATAAATAAGCTGAACACGCCGGATAAAAAGATAATCACCATTGAAGATCCGATTGAATACGAGTTGCCGGGAATTTCTCAAACTCAAATAGAAAAATCCAGAGGCTATACCTTCGCGCAAGGACTTCGCTCCATCGTCAGACAAGATCCGGACATAATTCTTGTGGGAGAAATCCGAGACGACGAAACCGCCGACATTGCCGTAAACTCGGCTCTCACGGGACATTTGGTTTTGTCTTCGCTTCATACCAATAACGCCATGGGAACTGTTCCGAGACTGATTGAGTTAGGCGTAAAGCCGACTCTTATAACGCCGGCGGTTAACGCTATAATCGGCCAGAGACTGGTGCGCCGCCTTTGCGAATGCAAAGAAGATTATGTTCCCGCCCAAGAATCGATTGAATCCATCAAAAAAGTTATTTCCATAATTTCACCCAAGGCTAAGGTGGAAATCCCCAAGAAAATTGAAAAACTTTACCGTCCTAAAGGTTGCGTAAAATGCAATAATTTAGGCTATAAAGGGCGAGTCGGCATATTTGAAGTTCTCACTATAAACCAGGAAATTGAAAAATTAATTATGGAAATGGCTGGTGAAACCGAATTGGCCATCGCCGCCTTGGAGGCTGGAATGATTACCATGCTTCAGGACGGAATATTGAAAGCCGTAAACGGAATAACCTCGATTGACGAAGTTAAGCGCGTTACCGGTCAAGGCGAATTTTTGGAGGAAATATATGAAAAACTTATGGCTGCCACTTTAGGACGCACCATTCTCGTGCGTCAAAAGGACTACGAAAGAGCCGAGGCCGGCATTAAAAATTTTAAAAAATTTCAGGAGATAATAAAAGCGGCTAAAACCACCGAGACCAACAAAATTATCTTTGCCGCGGCAATTATTTTGGGCGTCGGCGACATTCACGTTGAACCGGGAGCGAATGAAGTTAAAATTCGCTTCCGAATTGACGGTATTCTTCAAGATATCGCCTCTATTCCCCTTAATGAATACCCCAATCTCTTGGGAGAAATAAAAGTTCTTTCCGGCGTAAAAACGGAGGTCCGCGAAGGAGTAATCGACAGCCGCTTTAACATTAAACTTGATGATGAAATCAGGGAAGCGCGGGAAAGAACAATAGATGTCCGCGTTTCCATAATCTTAGGCGGTTATGGAGAAACGGTGGTGATGCGCCTTCTTTCCAAGGTTAATTTGGAATACGATCTTACCAAATTGGGAATTAGAAAAGAAAATTTGGACAAAATAATGCTGGAGATTTCCAAACCTAACGGGGTTATTCTTAATACCGGTCCGACCGGATCGGGAAAGACCACCACCCTTTACAGTGTTTTAAAACATCTCAATAAACCGGAAGTAAAAGTTATAACCGTTGAGGACCCGATTGAATATCAAATAGATGGAATTCTGCAAACTCCGGTTAATGATAAGGGCGGCTACACTTTTGCCACCGCTCTTCGGCAGCTCCTTCGCCAAAATCCGGATATTATGATGGTTGGAGAAATTAGAGACAATGAAACGGCTCAAATCGCGATACAAGCCGCGCTTACCGGTCATCTGGTGCTTTCCACCGTTCATACCAACAACGCCGCCGGAGCGGTGGCCCGCTTAGTCAATATGGGCGTGGCCCCGGCCGATGTCGCCACCGCGGTCAACGCTTTCATTGCCCAGAGATTAGTGCGAAAGCTTTGCGATTGCAAGAAAAAAATCAAACCTGACGCTTCCGAAAAGGCTAAGATTGAGGCCGTGCTCAAAACTATTTCTTCTAAATCCGGATTGAATTTGCCCAAAATTGAATCTATCTATAAGCCCGCGGGCTGTGAAAAATGCAACGGTATCGGCTATAAGGGCCGCATGACGGTGAGCGAAATTTTCCAAGTTTCCCGGGATATACAGGGAATGATCAATCGCGGCGCTTTGACTAATGATCTCCAAGATAAAGCCGTGGAGGCTGGCATGCTCACTATGACCCAAGACGGAATATTAAGAGTCTTGGAAGGCGAAACCAGTCTGGAAGAAATGGAAAGAGTAACGGACCTATAGGAAAAAGGATTCTCAAATTTAAAAGCGACGGTGAGTCGCTTTTTTTATCACTAATCTGCAGGCAACCCTGAAACTAGAAGTCTCAGGAAAGGAACAATATCGAGGTATAAAGCAGCCGAAACCGCTTTACCCATATCTTGAAAAATGTTCCCCAATTGGTGGCAAAAGATAGAAACCGCCAATTGCCCACAGTTTACTGCTAGCCATCAGAAAAAACCACGCTATTGGGGTTTTTTAGATGACTTTTAAACATAGCATAACTTTTATTTTTTGTCAAACGGGTATATAATACGCTTACTATAAATTAAATATCTTCTATGACCATCACTCGAGCCAATGAACAATCGGAAGATTTAAGCCTAGATATCACCCTTCGTCCTCAATCTTTCAGCGAATATGTCGGGCAGGAAAAAGTCAAGAGAAATCTGGACATCCTTATCCAAGCGGCCAAAGCCAGGAAAGAAGCCATCGAACACGTGCTGCTTTATGGCCCGGCCGGACTCGGGAAAACCACTTTGGCCAACATTATCGCCAAGGAAATGGGCGTTAATATCAAAACGACTTCCGGTCCGGCTATTGAACGGGCGGGAGATTTCGGCTCAATCCTCACTAATCTTTCCGACGGAGATATTTTATTCATTGATGAAATTCACCGGCTGAATAAATCCATTGAAGAAATCCTCTACCCGGCCATGGAAGACTACAAATTGGATATCATCATCGGAAAAGGCCCTTCGGCCCGAACGATCCAGCTCGAACTTCCGCGCTTCACCCTCATTGGCGCCACTACCAAATTGGGCACTCTTTCCAACCCGCTAAGAAACCGTTTCGGCGCCATCCACCGGCTGGATTTTTATTCCGACTCGGAAATTAAAAAAATTCTTGAGCGCTCCGCCAAGATTTTAGACATTTCCGTTTCTGAATCAGGATTGGAAAAAATATCCCGATCCGCCCGTTGCACTCCTCGAGTAGCCAACCGTCTTTTAAAGCGCGTTAG
>CAZEYB010000051.1:0-4437 GCA_964516165.1 uncultured Bdellovibrionales bacterium
CCAAAAAGCTGCGGTTTATGCGGCTATTCAACCGGCGTTAGCGTCGGCAATGCGACGAGTTATAGTTTTTCTAATTTGATTAATGGACTGACATATTATTTTTCCATCAGCGCAGTTGATACTTCAAATAATGAAAGTGTTTTTTCGGCGCCGATGGCGAGTTAGGTTTAGCGGCAGATATGAACATTCAAAATTTCGATGGCGACTCCAAATGTAACGGCAAGCGCCAATATAAATGCACAGATCCGATCGCCAAAATGGCCAATAATTGCAATCCTCCGGTTAGTGGTGTTTGTGGAAACGCCACGAAAAATATATCCTGCTAAAACCAACAATTAACTTGTGCAACGTAGGAACGGCTACGATTCCGATTCTTTCAATCGGGGGTTTTTGGTATTGGCAGGGAACAAAATTTTTTGTTCCCTAACGAAGATAAAATTTTATTTTGTCGCAGGCATTTCAATCGGTGGCGCGATTACGTTAATTTCCACATTTTCTGACAATCCGCCAAACCACTCAATGTCTTCCTGGAGCATTTTCCATTGAAAATTATACGTGCCAATAGTTTCCGGCGCTTTTACGGTAAATGAAAATGTTTTTAATCCTCCTGGTTTTATTTCTTCCCCCGGTTCTAAATTAATCCGGCCTTTCCAGATGGAATTATCCTGCGGGTTTTGCGATCCCAAACGATAAAATTTCTCCGGCATCCAGGTAGTTTTGCCTGAATTTTCTACCAAAATGGCGATGGAGTATTCTTTTCCCGCGATCATTTCCGTTGATGCATCTTGGTCTATGAAAACAGCGTCATTTTGGATAGTATTATTGCTGTTTTCACTAATAATTTTTTCAAGGCTGTCATTTTTAAATATAGCTGCGATAGCATCTTCATCTTTGCAGAAATATTTATTGTCCGGAGAATAATAATTGCGGAGCGCTCCGAAACAGCCATTATTCTTATCATAAACTATTGCAAGATAGGGCATAAGAAATCCCATATTTTTTGCGGTAAAAGAAGTGTAAAGATTATTCAAGGTTTTGGCCCTGGTTTTTTGGTCCATTCGGGCGAAAACGCTCATATCATCGTATGACAGGCCGCTCCAATCAAGATGAAGAAAAACATTTTTGGCTTTTCCTGAAAATTGATCGTTCCAAAGCAGTGCCCAACAACGGTCGCCCGGTTTTTTCCACCAGCGGGAAAAGCAGGGACCGTTTTCGATATTTCCCGAACTGTTTATTCCGACTCCGCCTTCTATATAATCAAAGAGCTGAAGGTAATTTTTATCATCAATATCATTGGTTTGAGCGCCAATGACAATGGGTTTGTTTTTTGAGATGGCATAATTTCGCATATCCTTTACTATGTCTTTAGCCCACCATTTTGAATGGATATCGTTTTCCTGAAAATAAATCTGTCCGAACATAAAGCTTTGAACTCCCAAATCGATGGCTTTGTGGGTGATGTATTGCAAATACTTGCGATATTCTTCGCTGCCTAAATAGGCTTTGCAGCTGCCGTCTCCCCAGAATCCCGTGCTTCCTCCTCGGCACATAGCGGCAAAATTAAAATTTCTTCCTTCGGCGGGATAATAGTAAAGCGAATTAGGATTAATGGCTTCGGCCAAAAACATTCCGTAAATCAAACTATCCTTTTTTATTTTAGCCATATTTTGGCTCACCTTGGAAAAATCAGGAGGGGATAGCCAAGTTTCAACGGAACGGTGCAGATATTCGCAGGGAGATCTTTCAATCAAAGCGATAGAGGCGTTTGTGTCTCCCCCCAGCCCGTTTAAAAGGCCGTCTGCGATACAGCCCCTGGTTTTCATTTTTTCGATCATCAGGGAGGCATAATCCGCCCGCGACTTATTATCAAGGCGCATTTTGTATATAAAGATAGAACTAGCGGCTACTCCCAAAGAGAAAGCGATAATGAAAAAAGCCTTCCATGTTTTTATTCTGGTCCGGGAAACGAAGACTAAATTTTTTTTCGAGAATAAATTAAAGTCGTGAACCAGCTTATCAATTTTTCTTTCTTTTTGTTCCATTCCCAAATTATATCACGAATAAAATTCAAGATGAACTTTTTCTGAACATGGAAGGCGACAATGTGGTCTGGGCTAGCCACACAAATACAACCGAGAAAAGTAAGCGATACGATGGAAGAGTTCCTGATGTGGTTACGGATATTCAACCATTTGTGGATGGTAATAAACGCACCAGCCGCTTGAGTGGTAATGCTATTTTGCAATCCTTTGACTCTTGCCCTCTTTCTTACCGAAGTATGGACGAAGTTGAATACAAAAAAGCGATACTGTTATTTTACGAACAGAATAATATTTCCTATTTCAAGGAACTGTTTTTGAAGCAGTTTGAATTTGCGATGGAAAATTATTTCGGATAAAAGATGAACTTTCCGCCTTTTTTCTTTTGGCTAAAGTCGGCTATTTTCAGCAGTGGATAACTTTTGTTGACTTCTTTTACCACTAGTGTAATATTGTAATAGGTATAAATAATTGTAATATATCAAGTATGACAAATAATGACAATCAACGAGTAACTCTCTTCCTCGACCCAAGACTATTGAAAATAGCCAAAGCGCAAGCCATAGTTGAAGATGTAAGCCTGACTGTTCTTGCAGAAAAAGCTTTCATTAAATATTTACCAAAGAGGCTACAATTAGCAAGGCCAACATTAAAAAAGAAAGACGGTGAAATAATATGACAGAAATTATAAAAGAAACGACAACTACTCGAAAAGATAATGCCAACCCTGCTGTCAATGCTTCTGCTAACAGAGAAGCGACCGGTTTTCAGACTATTGAATATTTAGTTTATTTTTTCTTCGGAGTGCTGGAAATACTCTTAGCTTTCCGTTTAGTTCTTAAGTTAATGGGAGCGAGTGTCGGGAGTGCTTTTGTGAGTTCAATCTATGGGATAACGAGAGTTTTTATAGCGCCTTTTCAAGGAATATTCCGAAGGGGATTTGCCGAAGGCATAGAAACAACCTCGGTTTTTGAGCCTGCGACACTGGTGGCGATTATCGTCTACGCCGTCGTGGCTTGGGGAATTGTCAAGCTGGTACGCATATTATCTGGAGAGAAACAGCAGGCAGATTAGCCTGTTTTCTCGTGGGTAAATAATTTTTAATAAATAAAAATATGTTGTGGACTATAGCCATAATCTTATTTGTCTTATGGCTCTTGGGATTTATTACGTCGGCCACTTTCGGCGGATGGATTCATATCCTGCTGGTAATAGCACTCGTGGTAGTTGTGATCCGACTGCTTCAAGGCAAGCGAGTGTTATAGATAATATATTTGACTAAGAAAAGAGGCTTTGTTCTGATCATATGAAAAAGACTAGAAAAAAAGAGCGAGACCTTCTTGAAGAAACTGCCAAAATCTATCAATCCATCACCCGCAATTCAATGGACGGGTTTTGGATTATGGATATGCAGGGTCGGTTTCTTGACTCGAATGACGCCTATTGCCATTTAGTAGGATATAGCCGAAGGGAAATGCTAAAAATGAACATAGCCGACATAGAAGTCAGGGAAAAATCGCAGAGCATCATAATGCGTCTCCAAAAAATAATGGATGCGGGAGAAGATAGATTTCTGACTCAACACCGAAAAAAGAATGGAGAAATTATTGATGTTGAAGCCAGTGCCAATTACGCTAATTATTTAGGAGGTTTTGTATTTGTTTTTATCCGCGATGTCAGCGAGCGTAAGAAAGCAGAAGATGAAATGGCCAAAAATCGCGCCAATTCAAAAAAGATAATAGAAGTTCAACTGACTGACTCGTATAAGCATCTGGGATTAATTAACAGGAAAATCTCCGTTCTTTTGGAATTAGGCAAATTTCCAAAATCAAAAAAACACAGGCAAAACGTTATTGACCACGTCTTGAATCTGGC
The DNA here is from genome assembly GCA_964516165.1 of uncultured Bdellovibrionales bacterium. Classification (GTDB taxonomy): domain Bacteria; phylum Patescibacteriota; class Minisyncoccia; order Moranbacterales; family UBA2206; genus CAZEYB01. Next base: position 3,915 of record CAZEYB010000051.1, read on the forward strand.
GATGAACATTTTAAAAGCTCCCACGGGCTATCTTTACGGTTCAAAGGCAAAGGGCAAATTTAATCTCTTATCCTACAAGGGAGTAAAAGAAGAACAAAAAGAAAAAATCAAAGTGATTACCGCTCATACGGTCGGTCTTTTGAGGCATTTAATCAAGGAAAGGGGACTTATCAGCGGAGACATAAAAAGATATGAAGCCGAACTTTTGGCACTGGATAATAAGCTGGAATATTTTGTTACTCCGCCTCTTCTAATGGGATCAAATTTAGGCGGTTTTATTTTCCTGGGCTTTGATAAAAAGAAAAGCGTGGGTACGCAGGATTTGGAATTTCTTGATGTTTTCGCGATGCATGCTTCAACCGCTCTGGCAAAAGCGGGTGTTTTGAAATGATAGTTTTGCAGTAGAATCCAATTATGGAAAACAAAGTCAGTAGATTCGTCTATTGGACACCCAGAATATTATCCATAATCTTTATCGTTTTTCTGGCTCTGATGTCGCTGGATATTTTTGGAATGGGATTGA
>CAZEYB010000052.1:0-4207 GCA_964516165.1 uncultured Bdellovibrionales bacterium
AATATGCAAATGGATAATAAACCGAGCTGTTTCAATATCCATTGGTTTCGTTTTTGGGTCAATGACAATATCAAGAATACCCGGCACTTCACATTGAAAAGCATTATTAAGATAATTTAATTTCTTAAAGCTTCTACCTCGCAACAAAACATTATTTTTTTCCAAAATATCAATGGCTTCAAAGTTTTGTTTCTCGGCATCATCTTTCCATAATTCATTTATTATAATCTCCTTGTTGCGGGCGTCTGTCCCTTCGTCTAAGCAATCAAATTCAACATCAGGCGGTTCATCTATTCTTGATTTAACGGTTTTAATTGTCTCTTTCATTATAGGGATATTAAGAGTTTGCCTTTGAGTTAAAGCGTTGGTCTCTATAATATCTCTGTAAAGTTCATAATTTTCCTGCCATTGTGAATGTCGTCTCTCCTGATATTCAATCGCAACCCGCTTTTCCTCTTTAAGTTTTGCAAGCAAATTTTCTTTCTCCATAAAAAAAAACAAAACCCGCCATCGTTATCTAACGATTTTGGGTTGAGCTGAAATTCGGCCCAGCTGGAACGATTTTAAATAAACGTAAGAAACCATAAACTTATATGGGACGAATTTCAATTGTATTATAAATTGTTAAAAAAAATTTGTCAATTCCGCCTTAACCAAAAATAAACAACCTGACTATCTATAAATATTTCTATTCTAACCTTAATGTATGCAAGACCAAGTAAGTCTTATAAGAAATGCTTACTAATATATAGTCTAGAATATGTACAGTCTAGAATATGTATAGTCTAGACTATTAGGAGGTGATTACTTTTAATCTTGAGGGGTTTTCAAGTCATTATTGCCCACACTCTCATTAAGTTCATCACGATTATTTTATTTTTATCTTAATTATTTTTGGCGGTCTCTTCCAAAAATGAATTTTCCAGTGACGTTGACAGCCATTAGCTATTATCTCGCTCAATCAACTTACCCTCACTTATCCTTTTTTTTCTTCGTTCCAGGTGGGTCTATGACGGTATCTCTCCTCATACACCTTCGAACTGCTGAAAGAATATAAAGACAATTCTAATAAAATAATTTAATAAAATAACTTTCTTCCTAATTGTAAAACAAAAAGCCTCCTAAGTATATTAAATCTGAATTATTTGTCAAGAGGAAATATCATACCCCAAGAGATGGATAATACCTTAGGTTATGTTTTTTTTGACTATAATCAGCCGTCTTCTCATCTTTCGGTTGTTTATAAATTTCCGCCAAAAGATAACTCAAACAATCAATGGCGTGTTTGGGTTGTTTTCCCCATATTGGCTTTTGTTCAATCCCTATATCGGTTTTGATTTCTTCCCAACGCAAATTTTCAATCTCTTGAACCAAAAAATTAAAGTAATCACCATTATCATTTATATCAACCAATTTGTTGGAAATGAATAATTTGGGTTTGTTGGTAGCTTTTTGGATTTCTCCTTGTTGTTTCATCAATCGCGCTCTCCACTCATCCCAATTTTCTTTACTTGTTCCGCTCACTTTCTTAATACCTTTGATTTCAATTCCGCTATTGTTTAATTGCTTAATGTCGCTGGACTGAGCGGAATCTCCTATCCTTATCACACGACCCATTCCTACCTCTTTTTCTCTAATAATAAGTTGAATATCAGGATTGGTAAGTTCTTTTCTATAGAATCCGTCAAAAATCCACCAATTGTTCTCGCGGTCAATTCTGATATACAACCCACAGGAAGGCGCTGAAAAGCCAAAGTCAAGAACGAAATAATTATCACCTGAAGGTAATTCACCAATATCAACTAAATGTTTATCTCTTTCAAACCAGTTGCAAACCAGCCCGACCATCTTTGTAAATTTTCCATCTCTCCTTACTTTGAGTGCTGCTTCTGATAACCCCCGCCCCATTACCACTTTTTGAGCCTCGGTGAGCCACGGATTATCGTCCCACCCAGCTTGACTGATAAAAATATCAGGATTACTCGTATTCAAATAAATATCATTATAAATCCAAGTCATACCCTTCACCGCTGTCATCGTTAGAAAAATTATTAAGGGAATACCAGCCAATTGTCTTACAAAACATTCCTCCCAAATATCCTTAGGCGGCTCTTCATCAAACCATATCAGCTTCTTACCTGCACCTTGGGCCTTTTCTCTCCCTTGTTCGTAACTCTTGAAAGTAATTTTTGAATTATTATCTAAAATAATCTCTTTCCAGATTCCTTTGCGTAGTGATATTTTGTCTTTAATTCTATGGTCGGGGATATAGCTTAGAAGTTTTTGTTGGGTTGTGTCTTTCTGTTCATCAAACGAGGGGCAAAAGCTCCACACCTCGGCCGGCGCTTCAATAATAGGACATTCTCCAAGAACTACCTTGGCAACCGTCTGCGCCGCCCACTCGGTCTTGCCTGTCCTATTCCCCCAAAATAAGGCAATAATTAACTTACCTACAAGTAGAGCATCAGTGCATTCCTGTTGCTTAATATGTTGAGTGGCATATTTCAGTGGATTTTCTCGTCTTCTCTTTATTTTCTCATCAAGCATTTTCAATAGTTCTATCTTCTCCTCCCTCCTTAAGTTTTTTATAGAGTTCATCATTTAATTCAACATCTTTAAGTTTTTCGTAGGAGGTAAATTCAACTTGTCCCGAATGCTCAACCTTATCTTCGTTTCTCATATCAGTTATGTTTTTGGCCGTGAATATAGCAAACGCTGGATTATACAATCCCAATAACCCATTTTCAATTAAAAATTCTTTCTGCAGTGCCTTTGCTTTTTTATAGGAGGCGGAAAAAGCTGGATATACCTTAGCCCATTCAACCACTGTGTCTTCATCAACTTTTATGCTTCTCGCAAAAGCTGCGAAGAAGGGTAGGGCGTTTGGAATGAGTTTATATTCGGCTGGTTTTCCTTGTCTTTGTATTCTTAGCTCTCTATACGGTTCGACGCTAAAAAAATCAATAATCTTTCGACAATATTGCGGTTTATATTTCGTTGGCCTTCCTCTTTTTTTCCTTTTTTCCATAAATTTAAAAAAAACATCGCTGTGGATAACTTTTTTCCAAAACGCCACGAAGTCAATGTTTATGCGGGTTTTTTAGTTTTGAATTATTTCTTGACAAATAGCGACTACCTGCTATAATGAGATAGAACATAGATGTATCATAGATGTATCATAGATGTATCGAAGTCAAAAACTTCAATAATAATCATCCAGATAGATAGCCCGACGATATACCATATCATACTGCTATATCGCCAAGCTGTCAATCGGGACAAAAAAATGAGCAAAAAAATGCTCGTAGTCCGTAATGCGGACAATAACGATGCCGAGAGCATCATAGTAGATGTAGCCCTTATCCCTCTGGCTATCGCCTCCGAGGAGGAAAAAGAAGAGGCCGCAGAAGAAGGATACACAGATAGTTGGGGTTACAATGAGATAGAACAAGGCGATAGGGTAATTGAATGCAATTACTATATCAATCCCGAAAATAAACAGAACGCAATACATAATCGCGGGATTATATTCATTGATGATGCAGACGAGATAGAAGCTGAGATGTTCTTCACCATAACTAACAGTTATTGCGATTGGACTAGCGAGGCGAGCGATGCGATAGAATCCGCGAAAAATTGCGGAACAAAAAAAGAACTAAATGCCGTAATAGCAGGATTTAAAAAGTTAGCAAAAGGATATAAATCAACAGATACTTATAAAGCAGAAATGGAAAATGTAATAGAGGCAATATCTGATGCATATAACCCAGAAGAATACAAGGAAAACAAGGAAAAAGATATTGATATCTTCCCTTACTGATATAATCCCCTCTCAATATCCCTCATCCCTATGGGGGATATTACAGAGTGAATTATCACTCTCCGCTCCGAGCCAATAGTTCTATTCTATTGGACGACATCGGAGCGGTAATTTTTTAAATTTAAACTATGAAAACAAAAAAATGGAAATGCCGGCATTGCAATTATACCACAGAAATGTGTATATGCGGTTTCAACGATTCTCACTATGAGATTGCCCGGCGAGGCGGCTTGAAAAGCAAATTGAAAGGAGCTGATTATGCCGCTCTTGGCAAACTTGGCGGAAAAGCTGGAAAGGGGAAGAAAAAACCAAGATTACTTCAAAACAAAAGTTAATTCCTCATCTCTGAACTTCTCAAAGTCCTTTTGACTTCCTTTTTTTATCAGG
>CAZEYB010000053.1:0-3994 GCA_964516165.1 uncultured Bdellovibrionales bacterium
AAACTATGCAAAACTATGCAAGTGTTGTCTAAACTATGCAACTACTCCTAGTTCTTTGTAATCCCATCATTAAGCCAAAAACAAGCCAAAGCATGATTTGTCCTTGTTGGATATCCCAGAAATAGTGGTCGAAAAGCATTATAAATATGAAACCGAGTAGAATAGCGTTAAAGTAAATCCGGGATAGGCTACTTGACAAATTGCAATTATTATTGTTTAATATAAAGAGCCACCAAATAAGCAGAATCAGTCCGATAATTCCCAATTCGCTCCAAATTAGTAGAAAAACGTTATGGACCGGCTGATATTGCCAAGCCGGGATTATCTGATTAGTGAAATTAGGTATAGATAAGGCAGATTGCCCGGCGCCTATCCCCAAAATTGGATTGGTCGAAATTGTTCCACGTGAAACATTTAAATAAAATAAGCGCTCGTTTAAAGATTGAAAGAAAATCGAGTTTAAATCTGGCTGGGCTATTAAAAAGAAAGAGGTTAGAAAAATTATAACAACCAAGATTGCAATCTTGAATTGAGATAATTTCTTAAAAAACCGAGAGAAATTATATTTAGGATTAATTTTCCAATAAATAAAGCCTAGACTGATTATTAAGCCTAAAATAGCCGATTTGGAAAAAGTCAATAGCAGGGCGATGAACTGAAGGCATAAAATGCTTTTTATAAAGCTTTTTTTATTGAATGAATGTTCTCTAAGAATTAACAGCGTGAATATGATTGATAAGACTAGATAACCACCCAGGATATTAGGATGCGGAAAAAGCCCGTAAGCTCGGATATATTTTTCTCCATTAAGGATTATTTTAGCTACCCCAAGAATTTCCGGATTAATCAGGCTTTCTTTCAAAAAAGTCAATCCCAGCGAATGTTGAACAATAAATTGATAGATTCCAATTAAAGATTGAATAACGCCTGTAGAAATTATAATAAAAATTAGTTTATCTTTAATTGTTCCACGTGGAACAATTCTAAATATAATGTATAAGTATAAAATATAAAATTCAAACAATTTTAACGATCTAAATAACGCGATTATTTTGTTTTGCGACCATAGTATAGAAGTAAAAGATAAAAGTATTAAAATAAGAGGTAAAATTAAGTATAGGTTGTGGATAAGTTTTTTTGTCCATAGTTTATCTACAACTAGTTTAGGCTTTATATAAGCCTTAATGTTTAATTTATTGAGTCTGAAGGAATGTTTGCTACTTGACAATTCAACTATTTTATTTGATAATAAAATCACTAGCCACAAACATATAGCTAGTGTCAAGAAAATGTCTGATAAGTAGATGTATATTCCGGCATATTCACTGAAAGTTCCTTGGATAGGAAAGTAAAACAGTACTTTCCGAACGCTTAGAGAAGAAGTTAATAGAAACGCGTAAAAAAACCATACATCCGGTTGAGTTTTAAGTTTACTCCAAAAAATAGTGGTTATCTTTAACATAGTTAACATACAATTGAATTATAGCTTAAAATAAGAAAAAAAACATTGACCGACAGCAATAAATCGCATATGATAAAAATGTTATTGAAAAACTTGGGCCTGTAGCTCAGTTGGTTAGAGTATCTCGATGGCATCGAGAGGGTCAGGAGTTCGAGTCTCCTCAGGTCCACCAACAGTCTTTTATTCCCATACAATATGGTATAAGTTAAGGGCACATAGCTCAGTTGGTTAGAGCGTTCCGTTCACATCGGAAAGGTCAGTGGTTCGAGTCCACTTGCGCCCACGCTCAAGGGCCTGTAGCTCATCTGGTAGAGCGCTGCATTCGCATTGCAGAGGTAAGGAGTTCGAGTCTCCTCAGGTCCACTAATTAAATAAAAAAATAGATGTATTATTATTTCTTGTTATATTTCGCGGTCGGCGTTATTCAAGATATTTTGTGGACATTAAATGTCCGCTACGTGGCTAATGACAAGCCGGTGTTAGCTTCGCTGTTTTCGGCTTTGACAGCCATGGTGAGCCTTACGGTTTTTTATAATATTCTGACAAGATTGGATTCGGAAAAAAGTCTGGTGGCTATTATTGTTTATTCACTGGGGATCGGATTCGGCACTTTTATCGCGATGGTTTCGAAATCGGGCATAAAAAAAGAAAAACTCAAAAAAATATGGGGAATATGGAAAATATGGCAGGGGTAATTTTGAAATAATCGTCCCCGTAGTTCAACGGATAGAACAAGAGACTCCTAAGCTCTGGATCCAAGTTCGATTCTTGGCGGGGACACAAGAAGCCGATGTTGAATAAAAATGAATAGGATTAAAATTCCTGAAAATATAGAAGAAATTGTTTCCAAACTTGAAAAGTCCGGTTTTGAAGCTTTTGTCGTAGGCGGATGCGTGCGGGATTTGCTCTTGGGCGCGAAACCCAAAGACTGGGACATTGCCACCAACGCGAAGCCGGAAGAGATTCAAAAAATTTTCCCGGACAGCGTTTATGAAAATCGATTTGGAACGGTGGGAGTAAAAATCAGTGACCAGCGAACAGAAAACAGTGAACAAGAAAAGAAAAACATAGTTGAAATTACCACTTACCGGATCGAGTCGAAATATTCGGATAAACGGCATCCGGATAAGGTTAAGTTCGCGAAAACTTTAGAAGAAGATTTAAGCCGAAGAGATTTTACCGCGAATGCCATGGCGATTCACGGGATTAAATATGAAATTATTGATCTATTCGGCGGACGGAAAGACTTAAAAAATAAAATTATCCGGGCGGTGGGAAAAGCCGAGGAAAGATTCAATGAAGACGCATTGCGTATGATGCGAGCCGTCAGATTTGCCGCGGCTCTCGGACCAGACGAATGGAAAATTGAGGCTGACACTTTTTCGGCGATCAAAAAAAACGCTAAAAACTTAAGGTATATTTCCCGAGAAAGAATCAGAGATGAGCTGGAGAAAATTATCTTGTCGAAAAGTCCAGCCAGGGGGATTGAGCTCTTGCGCGAGGCGGGACTTTTAGAGCATATAATCCCCGGATTGGAAAAAGGAGTGAAAGTAATGCAGAGTCGCCATCATTATTTCGGACCCTACAATACCGTCTATAAGCACTCGGTGGCCAGTCTTTTAAAATGTCCCTCTGAAAAATTGGAAGTGCGCCTGGCCGCGCTGTTGCACGATATCGGAAAGCCGGAGGTGAAAAAGGGGATCGGGGAAAAAGCGACATTTTACAATCATGAATATGCCGGCGCGCGCTTAGCCAGAGAGAATTTGGAACGTTTGAAATTTCCCAGAACTGTTATCGACAAAACAACCCTTCTCGTAAAAAATCATATGTTCTATTACAACGTCGATGAAGTGGGCGAAACGGGAGTGCGGCGCGTTGTTAAAAAAGTCGGCTTGGAAAATATTAATGATCTTATTGATGTTAGAATCGCTGACAGATTGGGAAGCGGCGTGCCGAAAGCCGTGCCGTATAAACTTCGGCATTTTAAGTTTATGGTTGAAAGAGTATCGCGCGACGCTTTGAGCGTGAAACAGCTTAAAATTAACGGAAATGATTTGATAAAAGAGTTTAAGATGAAACCGGGTCCGAAGATCGGAGCGATTTTGGAAGTGCTTCTCGCTCGCGTCATTGACAATCCGGAACTTAATGGAAAAAGCCGATTGTTAAAAGCGGCCAAAGAACTGAATAAGAGCGATTTGGAATCGCTTCGAAGAATCGCTAAAAAAAAGATTGAAGAAGAAAAACGCGAAGAGGAACGATTAATGAAAAAAAAATACTGGGTGGAATGATTTTATTTATTTTCTCGGCAGTTTTCCTTTTCTTTTCCGTGTTTTTGAACTAAAAATCCTTTAATTTCTTTTTCTAATTTAGTTTTAATTTTTTCGCGTTCTTTTTCTACCTCTCTCATGGCCATCTCTTCTTCAGATTTGGTGATATCTTTTTTTTCTCCGTTTTCAATCCTAGTCTCTCTGATTTTTCCGCCATCGTTCCGCCTGCGAATAAAAATATTGTTGTTTTCCAATGTTTCCATAG
>CAZEYB010000054.1:0-3979 GCA_964516165.1 uncultured Bdellovibrionales bacterium
CTGTTCATAATCAAATTTACGCTTAATTTTATCCTATCCAGCAAAAATTTGTCACGACGATTGTCCATTCCCGCCGTAACTAAATACTTTTTCGGCTGATTTTTGATATCCATGGCGATATAATCAACCAGTTTCAAATCAATGACTTTCTTCAACACATCCGGCCGGGTTCCGTTAGTGTCTAATTTCACCACATAACCTAATTTTTTTATTTTTTTTACAAAACCAAAAATATCGGGTTGGATAGTGGGTTCGCCTCCCGTAATACACACGCCTTCCAATTTTCCTTTTCTTTTTTTAAGGAAATTAAAAAAATCTTTTTCCGTTTTGTTTCGCGCGGATAAATCGCGGCCTGTCCCTATCAATACTAGCTCCGGATTGTGGCAAAATGGGCAACGGAAACTGCATCCAATCGTAAAAACCGTAGTAGCTAACCTGCCCGGATAATCAATAAGGGTTAATTTTTGGAAACCGGCGATATTCATTTTCTGCCAGCTTTAGCTATCACAAATTCCTTCCGATCCTCGAATTCCCGGGCTTTTCCGGCGTTCCATTGCTCCACCGGACGGATATAACCTACGATTCGGGAATAAACTTCGCATTTCTGGGTAATGACGCATTTGGGACAAAGTTTATGTTCGCCGGAAAGATATCCGTGCGCCGGGCAGATGCTAAAAGTCGGCGTTAAGGTAAAATACGGCAGAGTATACTCATGGGCGATTTTTTTCACCAGCTTTTTGGTCGTCTCAATATCACAAATCCTTTCTCCCAAAAATCCGTGCAGGACCGTTCCGCCGGTATATTTAGTCTGAAGTCCGTCCTGAAGTTCCAGCGCTTCAAAAAAGTCGTCGGTGTAACCTACCGGGAGCTGGGTCGAGTTGGTATAATACGGCTCGGCTCCTTTTTCCACATCGCCGTTATTGGCGAAAATCATTTTAGGAAACCTTTTTTTGTCTTTGAGCGCCAAACGATAGCTGGTTCCTTCAGCCGGCGTAGCTTCCAAATTATAAAGATTATTTGTTTCTTCTTGGTATTTTAAAATTTTCTCTCTCATGTGGATTAGTATCTCTTCCGCCATTTTCACTCCTTTCTTAGTGGCTATCCCCTCGCCCATAAAATTAACTAAAGCTTCATTCATGCCAATCAGGCCGATAGTCGAGAAGTGATTGCCCCAATAAGTTCCCCGCCTCTTATAAATATTATCCAGATAAAATTTAGAGTAAGGATAAAGTCCTTTCATCGTATAATTTTCAATAATCTTCCGCTTTATCTCAAGGCTTTGCTTAGCCAAATCCATAAGTTTATCCAGCCTTTTTAGAAAATCTCTCCTATCTTTGGCCAAATAGCCGACTCGGGGCATGTTTATCGTAACCACGCCCACCGATCCGGTAAGCGGAGCGGCGGCAAAAAGTCCGCCCATTCTTTTATGCAGTTCGCGGTTATCCAGACGCAAACGGCAACACATTGATCGGGCGTCATCCGCGCTCATATCGGAATTAATGAAGTTGGCAAAGTAAGGCGTTCCGAATTTAGCCGTCATTTCCCAGATTTTATCCAGCTTTTTATCGTTCCAGTTAAAATCGCGCGTGATATTGTAGGTTGGAATAGGAAAAGTAAAAACCCGGCCAGCCGCGTCTCCTTCGCTCATTACTTCGGCGAAAGCTTGATTGATAATATCCATTTCTTCCTTAAAATCACCGTATTTTTCTGATTGGGGAATCCCTCCAATAATGACGTTTTGATCTTTATAGGCAGAGGGACAATTCAGATCCATAGTAAGGTTGGTAAAAGGCGTTTGAAATCCCACTCGGGTCGGAACATTAAGGTTAAAAATAAACTCCTGGATGCCCTGCTTTACCGCCTCGTAATCTAGTCTGTCGTAGCGGATAAAAGGAGCCAGAAGCGTATCAAAATTAGAAAAAGCCTGGGCGCCAGCCGTTTCACCTTGAGTGGTATAAAAAAAGTTAACGATTTGGCCTAAAGCCGTCCTGAAATGTTTTGGCGGCTTGCAGGAAAGTTTTCCGGGAACGCCGGTAAAACCTCGGGTGAGAAGATCCTGGAGATCCCAACCGCAACAATAAGCCGCGATTTTATCCAGGTCGTGAATATGAAAATCGCCTTCTTCATGCGCTCGTTTTATGGCCTTGGGATAAACCCGATCCATCCAATATTTTGAAGAAACAATAGAAGAAATATAATTGTTGAGTCCCTGAAGCGAATAGGCCATATTGGCATTCTCTTTTACTTGCCAATCGATTTCTTTGATATAGCCGTCAATAAGATCGACCGCTTCAGTTAGCGATGCTTCCGTATCCCGAATTTTACTTCTTTTATCTCGGTAGAGAATGTAGGCCTTGGCCGTTTTATCAAAATCCAAGATCATCAGAACCCGCTCGACCAAATCTTGAATTTCTTCGATTTGCGGAATGTAGCCGGGCTTGACATTTTTGTTGAGCATCTGAACCACCTTATCAGAAACCTGCTTGGCTTCCTTCAATCCCGCTTCCCTCGTTTCCGAGAACGCTTTGTAAACCGCCTCGGTAATTTTCTTCTGGCTGAACGGCACTATCTCGCCGCTCCTTTTGACCACTTTCCGGACTTTACTTACCGCGTTCTTTTTCATTTCCCCTTCTTTCTTCCCTCTTTTTTTGTTTTCGCCTCCCATAGGTTTTATTAAAAAAATTATTTATCAAATGTATCCAATTCCTTTTTGAAACTTTCGATACTGCCGAAAGATTTATAAACGCTGGCAAATCGAACATAAGCCACTTCGTCCAACTCTCGCAATTTCTTAAGGACTAACTTTCCGATCTCGCGCGTGGCGATTTCCGGTTTTTCCATAGAGCGGATCTCATATTCAATATCGCCCATAAACTTGGCTATTCTCTCCTCCGAAACGGGACGTTTCTCAAGCGCTTTCCGGATGCCAAATTCTATCTTGTTTTTATCGTAATCAACTTTATTGCCGTTTTTTTTAATTATGGCAAGCCTTAAAAGCTCCACTTCCTCATAAGTGCTGAAACGAGCGTCGCATTTCAAGCATTCCCGCCGGCGCCGAGTTATTTTTCCATCGTTAGTATCTCTGGAATCAACTACTTTCGTTTCTAAATTATTGCAGAAAGGACAATTCATTATTAAAGAGTTAATTATTATCCGAAAGCCTTTTAGCCCAATATATTGTGTAACCAAAGGTAATTATACCACAATCAAAAATTTCGTCTATAACATAAAAATCGCCGTTTTAAAGGCGATCTTCATTGAGCTGTGGATAACTTTTTTACTTTCCCATTTTTCTTCGAATGAACGCCGGGATTTCCAATTCGTCATCTTCATCCTCCAAGCTCTTATCTTTTTGATTTTGAAAAAATTCCCTTTTCGGTTTGGGTGGAATTTTTTCTTCAATTATCATCTTTGATTCAAATTTCTCCGGGAAAACCATTTTTGATTCCGGACTCTGCTCTTTTTTCTTCCGTTCTTCTATGGAAATCCGCGACATTTTTTCCATAGGAGATTCATTTACTCGATCAGCGTCAAATCCGGTAGCCACTACGGTTATCTGAACTTCTCCTTTCTTCATTGTTTCATCCACTACCGCTCCGAATATAACTTTAGCGTTAGAATCAATCGACTCGGTAATTATATTAGCCGCTTCATTGATTTCCAGCATGGTAAGATCGGTGGAACCGCTAACATTGAAAAGCACTCCTTTGGCTCCGTCAATTGAAAGCTCAAGCAGCGGACTCGAGATGGCCGCCTTAGCCGCGTCCACCGCGCGATTTTCCCCTGTTCCGATGCCAATTCCCATAAGCGCCGACCCGCTATTCATCATAATCGCCTTGACATCGGCAAAATCCACGTTAACCACTCCGGGCTTGGTAATCAAGTCGGAAATTCCCTGCACGCCCTGCCGAAGAACGTCATCTACGATCTTAAAAGAATTAATGAGTGTGGTTTTCTTGTCAATTATCTGAAGCAATTT
>CAZEYB010000055.1:0-3957 GCA_964516165.1 uncultured Bdellovibrionales bacterium
TAATACTGTAGTGCTCAGATTAATTATATATTTTATCTGATTCCCTACTTGCGATTTTCTACTTGATTTTATAATACTCCCAATACCACTTCACGAAATTAGCGATGCCTTCTTCGATTCTCGTCTTCGGCTTCCAGCCGAGTTTAAATTAGATAATTTCTCCCATAAGCTTATCCAGTTTCTTAGAATTTATTTTTTTCAAATACCTTCTTATTTTTTCTTTGTCTAACAAATCAAGATTCATCTCTTCGACATCAAACTTGGCATAACCATTAAGCGAAAGATAGGCCAAGTCAAGAAAAGATTTCTCCGGATCGGCTATCAGATAATTTTCTTCTTTGCGATAACCCCAAAAATTCTTAGGCTGCATATGCCTATATGCCAAAATTTTTCCAAATAGCATTTTTCTCTTTGCTCTTCTGGAAGTTGCCAATGTCAAGCCAAACGGCTTTTGGCTTAATATTCCGTATCTGGCTAGCGCCCATTCAAAGGATAAGTAGCTAGGCTTGTATGTTTCGACGGCAAAATTTTCCGAGCTAACTTTTGAAATATCCAAGGCGTAAAAGTTTTTTTGAAGACGTATTATTTTTTCAGCTTTAACTAGGCGGCTTATTGCCACTTTTAAGCTTTTCTCCTTTTCCTTAGATATCTTTTCAATATCCGCCAGCGAAAAATAGCCCTTGGGAATACTTTTAATTTTTTCGATTAATTTTTCCATACAATTGTTTTATTACCGGATAATATTTTGGCGGCAAAAAAACCTGAAGCTCATTTTCAAATTCGCGTCTTGAATAATTCGAAACTGCATTTGGAAGAACAAAATCTTTCCTTAGAGATTGGGAAATATACCATAAATCAAAAATATCGCGCGCTTTTTTTCTTCTAGAAAAAGCGTCCTCCTTCAATCTCTGCAATTCTTCCAATGTCGGAACGAAAAATAACGGTTCAGCAATGCTCACGGGACTTTTAAGCAATACCAACTCTGTTTTTAAATTTACTTTACGATCTGGTTTATGGATTTCTATTTTAATGGAAAAATTATGCTTCAATTTTTCGTCTTCAATCACAATCAAAGCAAAAAAAGTGTTTCTTTTATTTTTAATGTCTTTTAATTTCCACCTAGAAGAATTATTTTTTACAATATATTTTATAAACTTTTCGAATTCAGAAAAAATGACTGGTTTAACAGTAATTAAATCAATATCTTCGGAAAACCTGGGCGAGCCATATGCCAAACGCAAGGCTGTTCCCCCGTAAAAAACAACTTTTGAGCTTATTCTATTATTAGCCAGTTCGCTCAGAAAATCCATTTCTGCTTCTTCGCGCAGAATTTGGTCTTTTGAAATTTTCAGATTTCTTTCATATTCTGCTAATTGATCTTTTTCCATAGATACGATATTGTTAACACTTATGTTAATTTAACTGTATCATTAATTTATCTCTTTGGCAAATCTTTCAGGCTCGCATTTTTGGCATTAAACAAAAACCTTGCTTTATTTAAGGCCTTATATACTCCAGGCCTTCCGTCAAAAGCTCTTTGGCTTTTTGATCAATTGTTTCTTTGAATTTTCGATCATTTTGGATTTTTCCTATCAAATCGTCAACTTGGCGGTTAATTTCTCTTTTCATGTTCGCGATAACTCTATCCTTCGCCCACTTTGGCATCCATCGGCTTTCAAAAACATTAAGAAGCCGCGTTTTGCTTTTGATGTTGCGCAATTTTACTTCCAGAGCGGTTTCGGCCATCCGGCTTTTAATGAGCCCCAGCTGAAAATAATGCTTGACATTGGAAATTATGGAATTAATATCGGCCATGATCGTAAAATTAGTTTGCGTCTGGTTTTGATTGCCGGCTTCGTCTTCGGCCGAAATCGCGAGACTGTGGTTTCCAAGATGCTCCAGCGCCAAATCGATTTTATCGGAATTTATCATTTGATCGTCATAACTGATCGTTTTTTGAATTTTATCCGGCGGAGACGTTGAATCCTCAACGCTATATTTTATTTTCAAAATATTGTCATTGGGATAGTTTTTGCTTATCGGCGAAATAATTTTTACAACCGGCGCGGTTTTATCCAATTTAAAATCGGCTGTGTTCACATTCTCGATATTGCCGGCCAAGTCTTGGGAATAATACTTTAGGTTATGCTCTCCTTCATCCGTTACCGCCAATTGATTGCCGGCTTGGAAATCCTGATTATCCAAAGCGTAAAAAGTTTTTTCCGTTCCGGATAAATTGTCGCTGAAGCCGAAACTTACGCTTACATCGCTCGCGTACCAATCATTTTTTCCTTCTGTTCCGGAAAAATTAATTTCCGTCACAGGCGCGGTTTTATCGATATTGATTCCGGAAATATTTTTTGTGGCCGAGTTTCCGGCTTTGTCCGCTGTTGTCCATGAAGCGGATTGATTGCCGCCTTCGCCTTCAAGGATAATATCCCGCGAAGCGTTATTTTCATCCATTCCCGATTCGCCGTCAGCCGCTTCAAAATGAACTTTTACATCAGTATTGTTCCAACCGTTTTCATTGGGAGAAGGAGAAACAACATAAGTTATATCCGGGGGCGTGGTGTCTTTGGCTTCGGCCAAAACTTCGTTTCCCAGAACTTGAACCGATTTTTCTTCTCGCGATCCCGTTTCAGCCGTTCCAATAATGTCTTTGGACGATTCTATCGTTTGTCCGGGATTATTTTCGTCTTCCGAAATTTTCGCGGCTTCGATCTTATAATCCCCTTCTCCCGTTCCCTGCGTTAAAATTTTGTATTCTCCATCTTCCGGGTTGGGAATGGTCAAAAATTCATTGTCCGTTTCATAGCCGGTGTAATAGGCTCCGTCGATTTCATTGATTATTTCTCCCGTCTCAAAATCCTTGCCTATTTTCTTTCCATCCGGCGCTTCAACTTGAATATCAATGGGAGAATACACGGAAACTAACAAAATATTTCTTATCAAACTATGTCTAACTTCGCTCTCCGGCCTGACTCCGGTTAAAATTTCAAGCACGTCCTTTTGGGCATAAGTAGGAAGCTCCCGATGGGAAAAATCTAATTCTATAACTTCATCCGCGAAAATATTTTCGCTTCTGGCTGATTTGAGAGGAACAGTTCTATCGCCTACATCCCACTTTACTCCTCTATCTCCTAAGGGTATCTCGAAACCATGAGGATACCCATGCTTCCAGTATTCGCCCATATCAGTTTGAATAACCTTAAATCCAGCTACTGTGCTATTATTATTTTCAACATTTCCGATAATTTTGTCTAGTTCAACTTGCCATAATTTTTCTTTCATGGTTTGGCTGTTTAAATCATCCAAGAAATCATTGAAAGGATAATCAGCGGGATATTCCAGCAAATTTTCATTATTTTCAACATCATACAAATATCCGTAGGTTGGCAATAATTCTTTCACCGAAGGAATTTTATCTTGAATATAGTGGAACAGATCGGCATAACCTTTTTCTTTAGCTTCATGCTTAAAATAATATTTCATGAATATCTCCTCAAAATTAGCAAGAAACGCTCCCGCTTCCCATTTTAAATACGCTTCCGGCGCTCCGTTATTGGGAGTCCCCAGCATAACCAATTGATCAATATCGCCGCTATAATAATCCGATTCAATATATTCTCTGGCTAAAAGACCGCCCATGGAATGGGTGACAATATCCACCTCCGGCCAATTTTCCATATTTTTTATTTCGGCAATTTTATTTTTCAGAAGTTTCGCGTTTTCAACATTGCTATTCCGCCATTCGTAAGGAAAAGTAAAAAGATCTTTGCCCGGCGTGTAGCCATTGGCGGCAAATTCATCGTATAAATTGTCGTAAGTGTGGAAAACGGGGTCCATCTGCCATTGTCCATTCTTCTTCTCCGACCCGAGAATTCCGGGAATAATTATTACCGGTGTTTTAAACACATACATTTGTCGGTTCTTTGATTGTTAATAATTCTAGCATTT
>CAZEYB010000056.1:0-3948 GCA_964516165.1 uncultured Bdellovibrionales bacterium
TACAAGATAAAATTGAGGAGATTCGTCGAAAACCGGAGTATATGCGTCTCCGCTATGTTTGGGGACTGACAGCTGTTTCCTTGCTGATAATTATTATTCTTTGGCTTTTTTCGATTAAAAGCCAGCAAGACGATTCTTTAGATCCCGTATTAGATAGCGACCAAGAAAATATCATTAACCAGCTTGGCGAACAAAAACAATCGCTCCAAAACGCGGCTGGTCAGATGAAAGATGCTTTCCGAGAAGTCCAAAATCAGGCTGATGAAAATGGATTAGCCCAATAATTCAAGCCGTTTAAATTAAATTCAAGCTATGCCGGAAAACAAATTGAAAAATACTAAACTTCAGGAAATCACGGACGAAATCCAGCAATCTTATTTGGATTACGCCATGAGCGTGATTGTTTCTCGCGCCCTTCCGGACGTGAGGGATGGCCTGAAACCGGTGCACCGGAGAATTTTATATTCCATGTGGAACACGGGGCTTCGGGCCACTGCCAAGTTTAGAAAATCCGCCACGGTCGTGGGAGAAGTTTTAGGCAAATATCATCCTCACGGCGATATGGCCGTTTATGATTCCATGGTCCGGATGGCCCAGGATTTCTCGTTGCGTTATCCGATGGTCCGCGGACAAGGAAACTTCGGATCGATGGATGGAGACAGTCCGGCCGCGTATCGTTATACGGAAGCTAAACTGGCTCCCATGGCTGAGGAAATGCTTGTGGATATTGAAAAAAATACGGTGGATTTTACGCCTAATTTTGACGGTCAGCATCAAGAACCGACGGTTCTTCCGGCTGGACTTCCTCAGTTGCTTATCAATGGTTCAATGGGCATAGCCGTGGGAATGGCCACTAATGTCCCGCCGCATAACTTAGGCGAAATTATCGACGGCATCAACCTCTTAATCGATAATCCCAATGTTACTATAGAAGATCTGGCTGAATTCATTAAGGGTCCGGATTTTCCCACTGGCGGGATTATCTATAACAAAAAAGATATTTTAGAAGCCTACAAAACCGGACGCGGAAAAATTTTAACGCGCGGGAAAGCTGAAATTCAAGAAACTAAGGCCGGAGCCTTCCAAATTATAATCAGTGAAATTACTTATGCCACGAATAAGTCGGCGCTTATTGAAAAAATGGCCGATCTGGTGCGTGAGGGGAAAATCTTGGGAATTAAAGACATTCGGGACGAGTCGGATAAGGAAGGCGTACGGGTAGTAATCGATCTTAAAAAAGAAGCTTATCCGCAGAAAGTGCTTAATAAGCTTTATTCGCTGACAGATCTCCAAAAGAATTTCGGCGTTAATATGCTAGCTCTGATCGGCGGAATCGAACCGCAAGTTTTAAATTTGAAATCGATTTTGGAAGAATATATCAAGCATAGAAAAATAGTAGTGACCAGGCGGACTAAATTTGATCTGGAAAAAACTCGCGACCGAGCGCATATTTTGGAAGGTTTGAAAAAAGCGCTGGATCATATTGACGCTGTCATTGAAACAATCAGAAAATCAGCTACTAAAGAAATCGCTCAAGTCAATCTTATAAAGAAATTCAAGCTATCCGATCGGCAAGCGACCGCTATTCTTGAGATGAAACTTCAGACTTTAGCCGGGCTGGAACGCAAGAAAATCGATGACGAACTCAAAGAGAAATTAAAACTGATCTTGGAACTTGAAGCGATTCTCAAAAGTGAAAAGAAGATTTTCGGGCTAGTGAAAAGCGAACTAGGCGCGATAAGAGAAAAATACGCCGATGAACGGAAAACCAAAGTAGTTAAATCGGGCGTGAGCGAATTTCGCCAGGAAGATTTAGTGCCGAACGAAGAAGCGATTATCACCATTTCCAAAGAGGGCTATATCAAGAGAATGAATCCTTCGGTTTACAAAGTCCAAAGACGCGGCGGTAAAGGTGTTATCGGCGCGGTTACTAAAGAAGGTGACGTGATTCAAAAAGTTCTGGGAGTGATGGCTCATGATAATCTTCTTTTTTTTACTTCCAGCGGAAAAGTATTTCAAACCAAAGCTTATGAAATACCGGAATCAAGCCGGATAGCCAAAGGCCAGTCGATCGTGAATTTTCTCTCTCTTTCCCAGGAAGAATCCACCACGGCCATTGTCGCTTTTAATAAAGGAGATCAATTTAAATATCTTCTTATGACCACCGAAATGGGAACAGTGAAAAAAACTATGCTTTCTGAATTTGAAAATGTGAGGCGTTCGGGACTCGTTGCGATTAAACTGGAAAAAGGCGACGCTCTGCGCTGGGTTAACGCGACCACCGGAACAGACGAGGTGATTATCACCACGCGGAACGGACAAGCCATTCATTTCAAGGAATCGGATGTGAGAGCGATGGGCCGGAACGCGGCCGGAGTGCGGGGAATCAAGCTTAAAAAAGAGGATAAAGTCGTCGGGATGGACGCGATGTTTAAAAATCAAAAAGGCAATCAACTGCTCACGATTTCTGAAAACGGATATGGCAAACGGACGGATATAAAAGCTTATAAAATCCAAAAGCGCGGCGGGTCGGGAATCAAAACGGCTTCCGTCACGGCTAGAACGGGAAAACTTATCGGCGCTAACGTAGTTAACGTGGATTCGCTGGAAGCGGATATGATTCTTACTTCGGAAAAAGGACAGATTATTCGCATACCGCTCTCCAGCGTTTCCGTTCTTGGCCGGGCCACGCAAGGAGTGCGCGTGATGCGGCCGCAATCCGGAGACAAAGTTGGCGCCAGCGCGGTATTGTAAAAAAAGCTACGAAAGATTGACAAATAGGCGAAAAAGGACTAGCATTCTTTGCTGACCATTTTTGAAGCATTTTCCAAAAATAAAACAAAGAAGGAGGGATTTTTTATGAAAGAAGAACTGCAAATGGCGGATGTTCATTGCTGGCTCTGTGGCAGGGATCATAAAGTTCCGAAGGGCCAGGAATTTTTGGAAGAGCGGGGCTGCATAGAAGGTTTTCCCGGAAACGTATGCCCCATCTGTCGGATAGGAATTAAAAACACAGAAAAAGCAGTCAGGGAAAAAGAGAAGGAGGAGGAAATTTCCAGGAGGAAAAAAGCGCTAGCTAAAAGAAAGTAGCGCTTAAAAAAGTTCAACAAAAAACCGCCAGCTAATCATTCGGCGGTTTTTAAATTTCCTTTTGACTCTTTGGGTGAAGGCTTTTGTATAAAAACCGTAGCCAGATATGCGTTGTTAGGCGATGAAACTAAAAATTTCCATTCCTAATAATAAAGAATTTTGGCAATTTTATTTTGTGAATTTAAAGGTGGAAAGAAGTTTTTTATAGTCCTCTGTTTGTACAAAACTCGTCAGCTGAGTTGGGCCATCTTGAAATCCAAAAGTTAGCTCATATACCTTATTGTCTTTTTCTATTGCCTTAGACATGCCTGCTTTCAGCTGTGTTGAGGAATAACTATCAGGATTTTTTAGCAATTTACTATATTCATCTTTTGTCCATATCATAACGGCTAGTAATGAGAATGGACGATTTTGCCATTCTTTTCCTCCATTGACCATTAGTGATATACGCATGTTTTCTCCAAACTTTTCTTCTTTTTCCGATATAAATGATATAGACTGAGGATGTTTAAACTCAAAACCAAAATTAGCGCTTGCGTATGTCTGCCAATTCGCAGTTTCATCGGCAGGTTGCGTTGGCGCTTGTGCTACAGGAGCTGGCGTTGTTGGTTGTATTTGACTCACTGGTTGCTGACCGCACCCTGCCAAAAAGACTACTCCAAGTAGCATTGAACTTATTGCTAATATTTTTTTCATAATTACTTTAAATTAATTTGTTAAACTTATTTTAATTATACGCCAAGTTATCGACCCGCAAAATTGCCAAAAAATTCTTTTCAAAATAGAGAGGAAATTTTTAGTTTTTTCGCCTAACGGGCGTGGCGTATGCGACGTCCCGTCAGAGCAAAAATTTATTTT
>CAZEYB010000057.1:0-3885 GCA_964516165.1 uncultured Bdellovibrionales bacterium
ATAAAAAATAATAGCAACATTATGTATAAACAAGGAATTGAAGTTAAAAAAGAAGTAGACCTCGGCATTATTGTAGAAAAACCTTCGTGGTTTTCATTTGTTGAATCTCTTTATCCCAAAAGTGAGCGTATATATCATCCAAACGACCAGGATGAGTTAATATACATAAACCCTGATGGTATTGTAATAGGTTTTATTGCTGGTCAGGGGTCTAGTATAGCGGCCTGTATGACAGAAAGATTAAGGGTATACGGGGCCAAAGCAATAATAAGGATCGGCACATGCGGCGCTTTGTCTAAATCAGTGAAGTTGTGGACGCCGATTGTTACTACAGCCTGTTTCAGCAGCGAAGGGACTTCAGGGCATTATCTGCCCAAGGGATATCCAATCATATCTGACGTGAACCTAAACGATATTCTAATCAAAAAAATAACCGAAGCCAGAATGGATTATCAGAGAGGGGTAACTATTACCACAGACGGCAGATGGAGAGAAGACCCTGTTTTGATGAGGGAATTGTGCGAATTAGGAGCTGTGTCTATTGAAATGGAAACAGCGGCGATATTATCCGTGTGCCAGTTTAGAAAAATATCGGTAGCTGCAATAAATATCCCAGCCGATTTACCCACAAAGAAAGACGATAAAAATGACCTTAAGGGAGTTCCCAATATAGCGACATACCATTCTGATGTAAAAAAGATAATGACCAAAATAATTCCTGTCGCAGTGGATGCGCTTAAGGAGTATTATAAAAACTCGGCCAAAAAGGCCAAATAAAATGGCAGAATGGGCAGAAACAATTTACGATGAAAACACAAAATTTACCACTCCGCTTCCATATAAAAAGTTTCTGTCATCGTTGCCGAAGAATATAAAAATCTTAGATGCGGGTTGCGGTTATGGTAGGACGTTGGCATATTTAAGCGGTTTAGGATTTCAGAATCTAACAGGATTTGATATATCTTCCAGCTACGTTTTTCGAGCAAAGAAGAATTGCCCCGAGGCAAATGTTTTCGTCTCAAGCTTCAAGGACTTTCCTGTGGATAAAAAATACGACCTAATTTTGCTGATGGGGGTTATCGAATATATCAACAGCGACAAAGCGCAGAAGGTATTTTTTAAAAAGATCTCCAAGATTTTGTCTGACAAGGGGCATGTTATATTGGAAACCTTTGTTATGGATTTTAATTCAAATTGGATGCAGTATGCAAAAGGTTTCATAAGAAATTGGCACATCGGAAGGTTTGCGAACAGCAAAGGTTTTGAATGCTACCACCAGACGTCAAAACGGTTGAGAAAAATGTTGGCAAAATATTTTACAATAGAACGCGACGAAAAAAGAGATTATTGGACATGGACAAAAAATCTCTGCAAGGGGCACTACTTCATTTTGAGAAAAAAATAGTATGAACATTAAATCAAAATTATTTAGAGAACTGGCTTCATTTTGCAATAAGAATTTTGATCTTGAAAAATGCTTTGTTTGCATGTGCGGTTCTTATGCATCAGACAGCTTTACGAAAGATTCAGATTTAGATCTGTTGTTCGCCGTAGAAAAATACAATTCCGTTGAATTCAGAAAGATACGTGACTTCGTGGTTGATTTGCATACAAAAAATGGCTTGAAACTTGATGAAGAGGTTCCATATGAGACCAAACTCGTAGTTTCGTATAAAGATATTGAGGATGCAATATGCCTGAAAGCCTTTCCAGAGAAGGATTTTGGCTACGCAATAAACCCCATTACCTACAACAAAGAATTTCTTGCTTCGCGGGAGTTGCGCTTGAGAATAATTTTAAATGCTCTGACAACGCCGAATGTATATATTCACGGCGACAGAGTAAAATATGCAGATTTTACTCAGAGAGCAGAGAAAGCAATTATACGTCTCGCTTGCGGATTAACCAGCGAAAAGAATCCTAATAAAGACGAAATTTTAAGGGTGCTATTGAATGGCAAAAATGGAGAAGAAGGACAGGCACATTTAGGTTATAAAAAAGATAAGAGCAAGGCAGTAGAACATTTAAAGGGTATTATCTATCGCAATAATTAAAACTTATTAAAAATATGGCTAAGATTCCTGGTAAAATAAAAAAACTATTTTATAATCCGGCTAACGATTTTGTCGGGCCGCTTGTAAGGAATATTAAAAAGGCTCATGCTGAGATAGTTTTAAATACAGATCTCTCGAGGGGCACTCTGGCGTCTAAATATGAAAATTATACGCATCTTATTAAAGATTTTTCTATACCCAGCGAGGGATTGCCAGAAAAGGATTTGCCAAAGATTATAGCTGATTCTTTCAAGGGGGCTCCGAGGTGGCATTCTCCGCGCACGATGTATAACGTTGCACCATCTCCGTTGCTTCAGACCGTTGCCGGAGCGTCGTTGACCTCGCTGTATAACCCCAATATCCTTTGGGATACTGCCGCTGGAGAAATTGCGATTGTTGAGCAAAAGGTTATTAAGGCAATAGCCGAATATATTGGATGGGATTGGCAAAAAGCTGGCGGATCCTTCGTCTTTGGAGGTAAAGCGACAACTATGTACGGGATAAAACTTGGATTGAAAAAATGCTCTGAGACCTCGTCTTCTCTTGGCGTTAAAGAAGATATTGTTATTCTATCTACAAAAGCTTGCCATCCGTCCCATTTATCAGACGGAGATTGGCTGGGGGTGGGTTCAAACAATGTAATAAGGCTGAATATAAATTCTGAGAATCAGGTTGACGTAAATAAGATGCGAAAAACGATAGAAGACGCTGTAAAAAAAGGCAAAAAGATTGCCACTATAATAATATCTGGCGGAACTACCAATGATATGGTCGTAGATCCAATTAAAGAAGTAGCAGAATTGAGAGATGAGCTTACAAATCAGCTCGGATTGAAATACCTGCCCCATTTGCACGTAGATGCAGTAGTTGGATTTCCTTGGATATTTTTTAAAGATTACGACATGGATAAAAACCCTCTGGATATTGGCAAAACTACTAAGGAAAAAATCTCTAAAATAATTAAAAATTTAAGAAACCTGAATTATGCAGATTCGTTCGGTGTGGATTTTCACAAAATGGGTTTTTGCCCGTATATATCAAGCCTATTTATGGTGAAGGACAAATCATCTTTTTATAAAGACAAAACGGAGGCCAAAGAATTCGGACAGTATACTCCTTTTGCATATACCATAGAAAATTCCAGGCCAGGCAATGGGCCGTTATCAGCATATATCGCTCTTAATTTGCTTGGAGTTAAGGGCTATCAAACAATTATAGCGCATAATGCAGAAGTTGCGACAGATTTGCAGAAAAAGCTTGAGAATACGGGGCAATTCAAGATTATAAATAAGACCGGTCTAGGCTGTTCAATAATATTTTCACCAAAGATTCCGGAATCTGTTAAGTTTGCGAAACTAGAAGAAGAACTAAGTGTCCAAAACTCATATACAACGATTTTTATGGATACCCTTAGAGAAATGGGCAACCCGTTTTACCTGGATTTGTTGCCGGAATATAGCACTGGCACAGCGATTTGTCCGCACCGGGCACTAAAGGCATACATAATGTCTCCATATTCGAGCTCAAAAACAAACTCAGAATTTGTAGACTTTATATTAGATCTAAAAAAGAAAATTGATCAGAAATTTGATTTTGCATATAAGGATAGTTCTACAGAAAAATATTCTCATCCTCTAAAATAACGAGCATTTCTATGAAAGATATATTTAATGACATAAAAAAGAGATTAGAAAAGATGCCAACCTATAAAACGGGAAACGGCTATGAATATTTTGTTTATCCATATAAAGGCATAACGCCGATAGACGAAGGGGAAATTAAATACTTAGCCGATATTATTGCATCTAAAATTCCCAAAGATGTTGATTTA
>CAZEYB010000058.1:0-3825 GCA_964516165.1 uncultured Bdellovibrionales bacterium
AATTTATTATAAACAATGTTAAAACTATAATTCAGCAGACGAATCAGTATGTGTATATACCAGATTTAAGTCCGCACAGAAACCGCCATCTCAGGCATTGTTATCGCTTTTTGTTATTTTGTATAATTTTATAATATGTATTTTCGTACTTAGTTACCATAGCTTCTATGCTAAACCTTTCGTGGGCAATAGTGCGACAAAGCGCAGGATTTATCTTGCCTAAATCATAAATTCTCGCTAACATTTCTTCTTCATTCTTCACTACATATCCAGTTTTTCCATCTTCAACCAGTTCCTGCATTGACCCCAATGAAAAAACAATACTTGGAGTGCCTGCAGCCATTGCTTCAGCCACGACCAATCCAAATGGCTCAGCCCATCGTATAGGCATAAGAACAGCTTTTGCTTTTGACATATATCGAAACACTTCTTTACGCGGCCTCATTCCCATATATACCACCTTCTTATTATCGACAAACGGTTTGATTTCTCTTTCCCAGTATTTACTATTGTCATCAACCGGACTAAAGATGTACAGAGGAATGTTCGCTTTCAGGGCGACCCGAATTGCGATATCTGCACCTTTCTCCTTAACGAGACGGCCGACAATCATAAGGAAATTTTCCTTTTTGTCAGAGAACGGAATATCATCCACAGGAACTCCGTTGTAAACCGTTGTTGCATAATTAAGATCAGGAAGCTCTCGACGTTGGTCATTGCTTATGCTTACATACCACTGTGTATTTTTGTAGTGATGAAGAATTCTTTTGTCATACCAAAATCCTATCGGACAATGCAGAGTGGAAACTGTCGGAGTGTCGACCAGGGGAGCAAAATGGGCAGTAGGTATATCATAATGGCTATGAATAACATCAAAGTGTTCCTCTTGAGCCATGGAATATGCTTTGGATATAAGCATGAGCTCAAATTCTTTATGGATCTTTAAATTTCCCTCCTCAAAAGTGGAACGTTTAGTGATAGAAACCAATTTCGCGCTTGTTTTCGAGTTTCCCGAAGCAAAAAGCGTTACATCGTGACCTCGCTTAACAAGTTCTTCCGTAATGGAATGAGCTACTAATTCAGTTGATCCGGACCATCCAGATGGTAAATATTTTTCCGGTGGAAATGGAGGAATTCTTGTAACGTTCGACGCCAGCATTGCGATTCTAAGCTTTTTTTTCTTTTTTATTTTCATTTGTTTTTTGTTATAAGTGAGTTATATACATTCACATAATTGGCGGCCATCACAGAAATATCAAAACGGTCTTCAGCTTCGTTGCGGCAAGTTTTTCTGGAAAGTTTATATATGTCTTTCATTGCATCAGCAAAAGAAGCTTCATCTTCCACAATAAAACCGGTTTCGCCGTTGCGCAAAACTTCGGATACGGCGCCATTATTAAGAGCAATCACCGGTGTTCCGCAGGCCAGCGCCTCAATCATGACCAGTCCGAACGCTTCGTTCCAGCGAGACGGGAAAAGAACTCCCTCAGCTTCGGAAAATAAGCGATTTTTTTTCTCGTGCCCGACCTCGCCAATAAATTTTATTCGCTCGCCGTCAACATGGGAGAAAACTTCCTTATCCAAAAACGGCCGGTCGCTTTCTCTGATTTCTCCGGCGATTGTCAAGTTTACCCCGAGTTCGTACGCGGCTTTTACCGCGATATCGATGCCTTTATTGTGGGAAAGAGTTCCCATGAACACAAAACCATTTTTCTTGCCTTCCAGGCGAGGCTGGAAAGTTTTCACGTCAATGCCGTGATACACTGTTCCGACATAATTCAATTCAGGCGCTAATTTTCTTTGAGCTTCGCTAGTTGAAACAAAGGGGTACTCGCGGAAAGCTTCGGCTAAATAAGGAAAATCCGGTGGCAGACTGCTATGCAGTGTGGTGACAAACGGTATGGATATATAGGGAGCTAAGGCGATCGGATGCATTCCCATATGATTATGGACTACATCAAAATCTCCTACGCGCTTTCCCAGTTCAAAAAAAGAGAGAAACTCATACTGCTTGATCCCGCTCCAGTCAAATCCTCCCACAAGGTCATACATTGGCTTTGAAATTACCGGAACAAGTTTTCCGGAAACTTCCGACCCTCCGCAAGCGAATGTCGTGACTTTATGGCCCAAATCAGTTAATCCCTTGGCTAAATTAGCCACCACCAGTTCCGAACCGCTGTATTTTTCCGGCGGAACTTTTTTCCATAATGGCGCAAGCAGTGCTATTCTCATAAGTTTTTTAATTACGTTTTATTTTTCACCGTCTTACTTTCGATAAAAGGACGGTATTTCCTTTCCATGCTGGCAAGTATTTTCTTGGAATATGATTTGGTCGGAGAAATTTTCCAGTAAACATAGTAGATGGAAAAAAGCACTGAAGCAGCAATGAAAAACGCCACTGCCGCAATCGGCTGCTTACCCCACCAAATCGCCGCTACCGCTCCCAGCAGATACCATGATCCCAAAAGGAATTCTCCGTAGGAGTTTTTTATGAGGCTTGGCATCTTTTTTAAAACGAACTTGTTAGTTCTTTCGAAAGTGAATTTCCCTTGAAACATGAAAGCGATCCACGCTTCCGAATATACGAGCGTCATCCCCATATGAATGATAAATGCCCGGAGCGCCCTAACGAAAAACTTTTTTTCTTTCCTTAATGTTACCAGAAAAAGGAGCATTTTCGAGGCTAGGGTTATGAAGATAGACAGGGAGGCAAAAAAAAGGATTTGCTTATGATATTGAGTGATTGGAATGGCCGGATGGAGTATGATTGGAAGCGCCGCGAGGGCAGCAAAAGGCAGGAAATGAAAATGATGCCAGGCGGTAAGGTGCGACAAAAACCCTATCCATGATCTGAACGGAATTTTTCCGAATAACATAAAGAGTGTTTTCAAAGATTGCGCGTTTCCAAAAGACCAGCGCCATTTTTGTTTCCGGTAAGCTTCCAGATCATACGGCATGAGACCGTACCCGATCGGACGGTCAATGTAAATTCCCCGATATCCCAAGCCGTATATTCTCAAACCGAAATCGGCATCCTCGGTCAGCGCTTCTTCACGAAACCCTCCTGTCATTTGCAGCACGTTTAATTTATATAAACTTACCGTTCCTGTTGACGTGACGCAATCTAAGTGATTGGCCATGTTCATATAAATTCCAAAGAAGTGATTATATTCATCGGCAATCGGCTCGTTTTTCTGGTTGCGATTGCGATACCGCTGGGGAAATTGGACAAGCGCGATTTTTTCATCCGAAAAATACGGCAGAGCTGTTTTCAGAAAATTCGGTTTAACGACATAATCGGCATCAATAATGGCCACGTATTCGGATTTTTTATCGGTGTAATTCAGCAGGTAGTTGAGTGCCCCAGCCTTGAATCCAGAAAGGCGGTCTACGTGAAAAAAACGGAACTTCGGACCAAGCGTCTCAATAAAAGCTTTAACTGGCTTCCAGACGGCAGGATCCTTGGTATTGTTGTCGATAACCAGCACTTCGAAGTGATCGTATTTGATGCGCGAAAGCGCTTCCAGCGTTTGCATGAGAATGGTCGGCGGTTCGTTATATGCCGGCACGAAAATTGAAACAAATGGTTCTGCGCTCATTTTACCGTGTTTTGGCTTGAAATTTGGCAATAAGGCGATAATTATCTGAAAAATGGACAAAAAAAGCCCTATAACTACGTTTAGGACTAGAAGAATGACGACGTACTTGGGTATAAGAGCCGACGCTGTTAAAATAAGAAGGAAAAATAGAATAAGTATCATATTTACTGATTTTAATTCCTTAATTGGCGCTAAAAACCGGAACTGGATGAAAAACAGTACCCAC
>CAZEYB010000059.1:0-3821 GCA_964516165.1 uncultured Bdellovibrionales bacterium
CCGGATCTTCCTTTTAAGATATCTTAGGCTTTTTCTGTAATATTCTTTTCTAGCCTTTTCTCCTTTGTCGTCTTCCGAAATCTTCTTCAATCTTTTTAGGTCTAGTTTAATGACTTTCCCCTTGAACAAAAATTCTAGCTTGGGCAAATTTTCACTGTGGGCCCAGTATGCCAGTCTTTCTATCCGGGTTCGGATATTCTGTGGATTGATTTTTTTATGATCTATCTCTTTCACCCGGTTGCGCATTTGCCAATCCCGGACAGCATAAGATTCCTTGAGAGAATCGATAAAGCTTATTTTTAAATCAAGACTCGCTCTGGTGCCGATTGAAAATGCCGGCCCATGCCCCGAACGGTCAACGATAAATGTGGCGGAAACCCACACAGGGAAATCCGTGGGTAGTTGAACCACATAAAATTCCAGATTATATCTCCTTAATTTTTTTATTATCTTTTCTATATCTTCGTCATATTTGGCTAGCTCGTCCAAATTTACGCGGGGAGGAGAAATTTTGTTGAGAAAAGTAATCATAAAGGCGTCACGTTCGATTGTTTCCATTATGCCCTTAACTAAAGCTTCCTCAAGACTCTGTCCGCAAGCTGCCCCTGTCGTAATTGACCAACGCAAAAGAGGTTCCTCTCGGTCCGGAACAACCGGCTCGCGAACATATGTCCGGAAATAAGACGCACTTAAAAGTTGGACCGGACAGAACATTCTTTTTTCCGATGTCAAAGAATTGACCTCTATCCAACCAAAAATTGTATCCTTGTCAAAAAAAATATATTTGGCCATTCCTTTTTTCTGTTCAGCAGTGAAACCTGCCAATTTGAATATGTTCAGAGCCTTATCGCCAAGTGCCCGATATGAAGTTTTTACCACTTTTCCTTCGTAAAAATCCGAAAACCATGAATACCTTTCCACTGCTTCACCTAATGTCGACCATAAGGCTTTTTTTTCGTCAAAAAAATCGTATCCCCCGCCTCCGGCTCCAGCCGCGATCAATTTTTTTGAAGCCGGCACAATCACATAAAGATGCATAAAAGGTTCGTCAGTTTTCCCTTTCGTTTTAACGATATTATCTACGATTCCAAGTTCCTTCAATTTATACGCCATTTCAAGTCCTTTCCATGTTTCGGGATCCTGATCCTGAAGATATTCCGGAATTTCAATTAAAACCGGGGTTCCGAAATTTTTTTCCAAAAAACTTATAATGGCACTGAATATTTTTCTGGTTAACGTCGGAGGAGATTTAATCTCTAAAAATTTTTTTAATTTTATCGTATATCTTAATTTCATGATCGTGTTTCCCTTACCACTAAAAAAGCATTATCTCCCTCAATCCTCTTAGAATGTTAATTTGATATCCGGTGCAATAAATTTCTCTGTTATTTAAAACTAGCCACAAAAAACAAACTTTCATTTTCCGGCCTTGTCGTCCATTTAACCTTATGCTACAATGAAACCAATATAACATGGTTATTTTTTAAAAACAACCTTTATCAGTCAATTACACGATTTAAATAATTTAATTACTAATTCGAAACGCTATGGTCATCATCAAAAAAGTAACCAAACTGACTTTCTATTCACTGATTGCTGTAGGAACACTGTTTTCAACTCTTTTGGTTAAATCATTTTGGGGAGATTCTAACCCCAATTTGCGGCAACTGGAAACCAAAACTAAAAATGTTCTTCTTAAATCCGTCCCTTCAGATTTTTTCATAAGCTCTGTCCGAGCAGATATACCTTCATGTGCGTCTTGCACCTGTTGTAGTTCCGGAACAGGAGCCGCTGCTTCTTGATTACATTTTGAGTGGAAATATAATCTGGTTAAAATCCGTTTCCGGTATTTTTAGCTTTATTTATTCTCAAAAAATATGGACACAAAAATGAAAATTTTATTATTTGTCTTTCTTGGAGTCATAATTTTGGCATTAATTGTTTTTTTTGCTTGGAATCATTGGAGAACAAAAAACATGATTCAAGAAAATCCACTAGCTCAAAAGATCGATTATATTATACCCGGCGTTCCTTATTATGGCATTTACAACCACAAGGAATCAGCATCTTTTTTAAGTACCGACAAGCCCGCTGCCATTGCCTCGGTGTTAGAATATTGGAATCCTGGAAAAAACAACTTTCAAACAATTGACCAATTTTTTCCCAATCTTGTGGAACGAAAAGAGTTTGATAAACCCCGCTCGTGGGACGAGATCAAAAACTTCGTCAATAGCCAAGGCAATTATGTAACAGAAATAGAAGAATTAATCATAGACGACTTGAAAAAATACGTAAACCCGAAAACCAAAACCCCCGTAATCATTACCTTGGCTATTGATCAAAACCAGCCAGTAAACATCCCCTATTACACCATGAAAGTCCTCATCGGCATTAAAGAATCGGAGCAAAAATTGGTTTTTCATGATTTTTGGTTCGGTAATAACTACGAACTAACTTATGACGAATTTAACAAGCTTGCGGAAAAAACTAATCCGCGATTCAAAAATAAGTATCTGGTTATCCAACCCAAGGATATAAATAATAAATTGAAGGAAATTAACAACGCAAGTAATACTAACTCATTGGATCCAAAAAGAACCCAGCTAACGAACATCAATTCTCAAATGCTTTTAAATTATATTCTGGGATCTGCCGTTTTAAAATATGGTCTCCCTTCCCGAATGGCCATTGATTACTCGGAAAAAGTAAAAAACGAAGCTAGCTTTGAAAGTAGTTTTCCTCCCATTTTCAAAACACTTCTATTTTTCAGACTAGCCCAGGCCTATTTAGCTCTTGATGATTTAGACAATGCCTTGGCCGCAGCCCTAAAATCAGTGGAGCTAAACCATGATTTGGATAAACCGTCAGGAGATTGGCCCGGTTACGAAATCGCTTATAATAGCGCGTCCAATAAGGGACAGCTTTCCAATTCCTATAGAATTTTAGGAGATGTCTTCAATAAGAGAGGTGCCCCGGAAGAAGCCAAATACAATTACCAAAAAGCCTTGGAAATTTATCCCGAAAACCAACTCGCCCAAGAAGGCTTACAGTCCATTGCCGAAAAATAAAAATTGGGTTAACTTAAAAATATTCTCCATAAAGAAATATTTTTTATATTAAATAACCTAAATCTGCCTCGATGTCCAAAGCCAGAAAAAAAACTTTCATCCCGGATACTTTTGTTCTCCAATGGCATATAACTGAACGATGTAATTGGCGCTGTAAGCACTGTTATCAGGAAAACTATGAAACCCCGGAGCTTTCAATAGAAAAAATGGAGGATATATTGGTGCAATTCGTGAATTTGGTAAAAAAGTGGAAAATTCCGAAAAATGAGGCGGTTCTCCATATAACGGGCGGAGAACCGTTGATAAGAGAGGATTTTTTTCTTTTTTTAAGTTTACTCAAGCGACATCTGGATCATTTCAGGTGGACAATAACCTCGAACGGATCCTTACTGACGGAAGAAACGGCAAATAAATTAAAAGGATTTGGAATTTCGGCCTTCCAAATCAGCTTGGAAGGAATGGAAAAAACCAACGATGAAATCAGAGGCAAAGGAAGTTTTAAAAAAATCGTAGAAGCTATAAAAATTCTGGACAAGGTGGGAATTCCTAAAAGAGTCTCCCTAACCCTAAACAAGCAAAATTATAAGCAAATAAGGGAATTGGCTGAATTTTTAGCGCCATTAAATATTTTTCACCTTGGAGTAAGAAGAATGGCGCCTTTTGGTTCAGGTGATCAGCTTAAAGGCTTGGTTCTGGAACCCAAAGAATTACGCGGAACATATCAAGAAATGGAAAAAATAAATGCTCAGCTTA
>CAZEYB010000060.1:0-3790 GCA_964516165.1 uncultured Bdellovibrionales bacterium
GTTCGCGACTGTTTTGCAATTGACCATTACATATTTAAACAGATAATCTATACTCCGCTGGATAAAAAACTGGCCACTGGTAACAATAATGGAAAAGAAAAAGACACATACGCTGATTATTTCCGACTTGCATCTGGGGACGTCGGTTAGCCGGCCGGAGAAAGTATTGGAACTGCTCAAAAGCTACTCTTTTCGAAAACTCATTCTTTTGGGCGATATTTTTGACAGTCTGGATTTTCGCGATATCCCTAAGAGTTCCCTGGAGCTCATCAGCTATATTGGAAAAATAGCTAAAGAGAAAAAAATCAGGTGGGTAATCGGCAATCATGACAAAGGATTATCCGATGTTTTTGGACCGCTGATGGATGCTAAAATTTATCAAGTTTATGAATGGGAATTTGAAGGCAAAAAATATCTAGCTATCCATGGCCACCAGTTTGACCGTTTCCTCATCAATAACGCTTTTCTTAGCTACGCCGCCACCTGGTTTTATAATTTAATCCAAAGACTGGATAACGAGAAGAAAACGGTGAGCCACTATCTCAAAAGGAAGAGTAAGGGGTGGCTCCGCCTTTCGGAGAAAGTGGCGAGAGGCGCGATTAGATTTAGCTTAAAACACAGTGCTGATTATGTTTTCTGCGGGCACACCCACAAAGCGCTGGAGAAAAAATCCGGCGGCATCAAATATTATAATTCCGGCTGCTGGACCGACACGCCTTGCAATTACATCACGATTGACAAAGACAATATTAAAATCCACGAGGATTGATTAAATTATATGAAACTTATAAAAATTAAATAATAATAAAACTATGAAAAACAAAATCGTAATTCTTATTTTAGTCGTCGCGGTTATCGCCATAGCGGCAGTAATCGGTTTCTATTTTATTCAAAAGAATAAACCATCAATCAATTCCGTTGAGAATGCCATGCTGCCGAGCCAATCCGGAGTAAGTAACCAAACCAGCGCTGATCAGCCGCAAAATAAATTAGTGACTGATGACTTTGAAATTAATCTTCCCGCGGGCTGGCGGCAAACCGCGCCCGCAACGGGAGCTTCGGCAATGGCCGTCAATGCCAACGAGCGACTCAATGACCCGGCGGCTCAAAAAATTAATTTTAGAACTTATTTCGCGGTAAGTTATGACACCCTTCAAGGAAAAAGTTTGAACGAATATCTGTCAGGTGTTAAAAATCAACTGCGACAAACAATTTCCAACGCCGTTTTTGCTCAAGAGAACGATATAACCATCAATGATAAAGCCGCCCGGGCAGTGGAGATTAATCTGACTCAGCAGGGACTGGACTATAAGATTTTGATGATAGCGGTCGCGGGAAAGGGAGATGACGTTTGGGTAATGTCCTTCAATACAGCCAAAAGCAGTTGGGACGGGTATAAAGAAACATTTTCCAGCATCGCCAAAAGTTTTAGTTTGAAAAAGTAGTTATTTATAGTTTGAAGTCTGTTAAAATCAAATTAGCACTCGGGCTTGACGAGTGCTAATAGGGGATATATAATAGAAATATAATCCTATGCAAGACAGGCTCAAGAAAATTTTAGCGGCAGTGGTGGAAGAATATACCGATTCGGCTGTTCCGGTTGGTTCCAAGGTTCTGGCGGATAAATACAAGCTGGGAATAAGTTCGGCCACGATCAGGCTGGATATGACAGAATTGGAAAATCAAAACTATCTTTATCAGCCGCATACCAGCGCCGGGCGCATACCGACCGATAAAGGCTACCGTTTTTTCGTGGAGAAAATAATGGGCGAACAGAAACTTAGCCTGGCGGATCAGAAAAAAATCCAGACGGAAATTCTAAAACTGAAAGTTCAGAACCGGCGGATGAGCCGAACAACAGCCAAACTCCTCTCCGCTATGAGCGGCGGACTGGCTATCAGCGGGCTCAAAAAGGAATTTTACGATTTTGGGATGAGCGAACTGTTGGAAAATCCGGAGTTCCAAAAAATAGATGAGTTTTGCCTGATTGTCGAAGCGCTGGACTACATAGATGAAAACGTTAAGACGATTTTGGAAAAATTAAAAGACGGCCAGACGAAAATTTTTATCGGGAAAGAAAATCCTATCAAGGAAATTTCCCATTGCTCGATGGTGGTGAGTCCGTATAGGTCCAAATCGGGCGAGCGGGGACTCTTGGCGATTATCGGGCCGAAGAGAATGAAATACGCCAAGAACAAATCGCTTTTAGACTATGTCCGGAAGCTCATTAGTTCTTCGGCGGTAATAATTTTAGTTACGGAATCGATTAAATTGGCGATATTTAAATAATTATAGGTTATAAATTTAAAATAGTTATTTTATGGAAAAAGAAAAACAAAATTTTTTTGAGATTACGGTCAAAGTAGTGATTGTTAACGATAAAAATGAGATTTTGATAATCAAGCGGTCCAAGGATAACGATACTGCCGCGGGGAAATATGATCTTCCCGGCGGAAGACTGGAAGCGGGAGAAGATATCAAAAAGGGTTTGCTTCGCGAGATCGGAGAAGAACTGGGCATTGAAGCAAGAATTGAAGCGGTGCTGACGGCTTTCGATTTCGGGCATAAATACGATAATGAGTATGAGATTGGAGGAGAAAAGCTGCTGGTAAGCGGAAAGGGGCTTAGGTTTCTGGCTCGCTACCAGTCCGGAGAAATAAAATTGTCCGGCGAGCATGAAAAATATGAATGGCTGGAAATGGAAAAAGCTCTCGCGAGATTCGGCGATAATGATTTTGAAGCGGATAAAAAAGAAGCGGTGAAAAAAGCCCAAGAATATCTGGAAATGAAAGGAGCGCTGGACAACTGGAAAAGAGCTGTGGCTGATTTTGAAAACTACAAGAAAAGGCAGGCGGAAGGGCAAAAAGAGCTGATTGCTTTTTCGAACATCAATTTAATCTTGGCCATTCTGCCGGTATTGGATAATTTTTACGTTTCAATCAATCATATTCCCGAAGAACAGAAAAAAAGTCCTTGGGTAACCGGGATTATGCATATCCAGAAGCAGTTAGAAGCGGTACTCAAAGATTTTGGAACGGCGGAAATTAAAGTAATAGCCGGCGATAAATTCGATCCCGCGATTCATGAAGCGTTGGAAAATAAGGATTGCCCGCCAGAAAAATGTAAAAATATCATAAAGCAAATAGTTCAGAAGGGATATAAAATAGAAGAAAGAGTAATCCGTCCGGCCAGAGTAATAGTGGAATAATAAAATAATTTAAGTAATTAACCAAACAATAAAAATATGTCAAAGATTCTAGGCATTGATCTCGGGACTACCA
Organism: uncultured Bdellovibrionales bacterium; assembly: GCA_964516165.1. GTDB lineage: Bacteria > Patescibacteriota > Minisyncoccia > Moranbacterales > UBA2206 > CAZEYB01. The sequence goes on from CAZEYB010000060.1 coordinate 3,282, forward strand.
ATTCCGCCATGGCCGTGGTGGAAGGCGGCAGCCCAAACATCGTTGAAAACAAGGAAGGCGCGCGGACCACACCTTCCATGGTGGCAATTTCCAAATCGGGAGAAAGGCTGGTCGGTCTTTTAGCCAAGCGCCAAGCCGTCACCAATTCGCAAAACACCCTGTTTTCCATTAAGCGTCTTATCGGGCGGGCTTTTACCGATCCGGAAGTGCAAAGAGATTTGAAATTTTTACCGTATAAAATCGTAAAATCGAACGGCGGAGTGAAAGTGGAAATGGGCGGAAAGGAATACACGCCGCAGGAAATTTCCGCTATGATTCTTTCCAAGCTCAAAATTGACGCGGAAGAAAAATTAGGACAGAAAATCGAAGAAGCGGTGATTACCGTCCCGGCTTATTTTGACGACTCGCAAAGGAAAGCCACTAAGGAAGCGGGGGAAATAGCGGGGTTCAAAGTCAGAAGAATCATTAACGAACCGACAGCCGCCGCTTTAGCTTACGGTTTCAATAAA
>CAZEYB010000061.1:0-3714 GCA_964516165.1 uncultured Bdellovibrionales bacterium
GCAGCTTTTTGGATCAGTCCCCGCCCGCGACTCGGGAACTGCTAAAGATGTCTTCCGAAACGCCCCAGATAAAAGCGCTGGCCATTCCCGCGACAAAAGCGATGATAAATATGGCCTTCCAGGTTTTTACTTTCTTTTTTTCTATAAAAACATACTTCCTTTTCAGCCACGACTGGGACTCTTCCACCATCTTATCGATGGGTCTTTTTTTGTTTTGATCTTGGGGGTTTTGATTTTCTATAATGATATTTTATTTTGTATTAAATTAATTTTAAAATATCGACTGTGGTAATTATACCAACTAGTTTTCCCTCATTATCCGCTACGGGAAGGGTCACAAATTGCCTCACTCGCATCAAGTCAATTACTTTGTTTATTTCCGTATCCGGCACGATAGTTATACAAGGAGAAGTCATTATGTCCTTGGCTTGGGCGGAAATAATTTCTTTCACTTTTTTCTTATTTTCTCCGCCAAAACTATCCACAAATTCGGCATTTTTCAAAAAATCCACATAAGAAGGCAGATAGAAATTTGGGAAGCTTTTCGTGAAAAAATCGGTTTCCGTTATTATGCCCACGATTTTTTCTCCTTCCATAACCGGCACGCCGTGAATTCTGTTTTCGGTGAGTATGGTTGAAACTTTGTTTATTTCATCTTCCGGGCTTACATAAATAACTTTTTTTGTCATCACGTCCTTGACTAATAATTTTTGATTCATACTTTTGTTTATTGTTTATTTGATTTAGCCTTGTTACCATAACTATACTATAAGCCGAAAAAAAGACAACATCCCAAATAACAACCAATAATGTTATCACCCGATTAGATGATCCATAAAAAAATAATAAATCCTTTATTTATTTCCCCACTTTACCACCACCTCACCCGTCCGCCAAACAACATCGCCGAATCCAGGCGCGAATCGAAGTAAAAAAACGGGTCTTTTGCATGATTTACAATAGATGCTATAATATTAACTGTTAGAATCACCTTAGTTTAAATTACTATCTTTAAGTTTCTTAAATAAACTAAAAAAATAATATGAAAACCGAAGACAAAAACAAAAAAAAGATGCTAGGCAAATTGACAAAACAGCCGGTGAAATAAATTCCTGGTTTAAAGAAACTTTTTCTTTTGTTAAAAAAACAACTATCAGAAAATGGGAAGCGATTTTTATTATCGTTTTTTTTGTTGGAGCCGCGGCAACGATAGCGGTGCTTAAATATTTAGATATACAAAATTCTTCTAAGGCGTATACATGCTCGCTCAAGACTCAACCAGGCGATTATCTCGCAGTATTTGACGATACAAGATTAACGTCTGGAAGAGTTAGATCAAGTAATGTGCAAATTGACATACCAGCCGGTTCTTATGATATTTCTCTTCAGTCCTATGACGGCTATGAAACTCGGGTTGACGTGAAACAAGAGCATGAACAATATTTCGTGTCATTCCATGATGATTCAGGGTTTATCGCCCGGAGTAACGCCACGGAAGATTTGCAGGATAATGTAGCCGAAGCTTCATGGAGCGGTCAAGTTAATAGTAATTTTTTCTTGGGAAGACACGCTACTCAATTGGTCGCCGAACACGCTTTCTACGACGACACTTCCAGCCCAAATAGCGTACAGCCGATCTGCATGTTAGCGCGTCCAAAAGAAATTTGTGGAAATGGCATTAAAGACACAGGCGAAGAATGCGATGATGGTAATACCACCAGCGGCGACGGTTGTGAATCGGATTGTACAAAACCGGATAAATGTAACGATATTTGTACCAGCGCTATCGATTGCACCGGTTTCATTTGCTCTAGCGGCAAATGCCGAAATACCAACTGTACTTCAGAAACAGATTGTATTTGTGCTACCTGTGGTAATGGAACATTAAATACAGGTGAAGAATGCGACGATGGCAACACCACCAGCGGCGACGGCTGCAATTCCGCCTGCCAAACTGAAAAGAAAGAAGATGATGAAGAAGAAGAAGAAGAAAATGATGACTGCGATGCTTCTATTGGAGATACTGTCTGGATTGACATTAATAGTAATGGGAAAAAAGAACTTTTTGAAAAAGGCCTGCCGAACATTACTTTAAAATTGCTTAGGGGAGATAAAACTACCAAAAAGACAACGAACAGCTCGGGTCAATATAAATTCAAAAACTTATGCGAAGGAATTTATACCGTTGTTGTAGACGCTAAAGATATTCCCGAGGGTTGTTATCAAGTCTATGATCCGGACGGAAAAATGGATAATACCGATAAAGTGAAACTTGATGAAGGCGAAGATTACAAAAAAGCTGATTTCGGCTATCGTTGCGCAGTAGGAACTCCTGCTACCGGTTCCGGAGCGATAACTATGCTGATAGCGACTTTCCTCGCTATGATCATTGTCATATTTATCAAAAAAAGGGCAGATGTTGCAAATGGACTTAGAAATATCTTTCGAAGACAAAACAATATAAATTAAGCATCAGCATGGGTTCAGGAAAAGGCTTGGGATTGTTCTACAATATCATCTAGAACTTATTTAGGTTTTTTATGAAGCTTCTTATTTGGCAAAAAATAAAAAAGAGCTTTAAGTGGTTGCTCCTTTTTGCTGTTCTTTTTTTTGCTTTTCAAACTATTCTGAATAGCAGTTTTTTTAGTAATCAGAGAGAGAGTAAAAAAAGAGCTAAAATTAATTCAATGATCGATGAAGTGGAAAAAGCCAATTTCGGAATTTCGCCTTTTTGGCTTCGAAGATATAACATTACGCTAAACAGCGAGGCGGACACTTTGATCGATTCGGACAACGATGGACTCACTTTGAAAGATGAATATCTAAATCAAACTGATCCGTTTGACGCAGATACGGATAAAGATGGATATTCTGACGGCGAAGAAGTGCGCTTCAGCTACAATCCTTTAGGAGAAGGAAAATTAGATAAAAATAAGGATGGATTGCCTGATTTATGGGAAATTGAACATGGCTTTTCCTTAAGTCAAAATAATGCCAAGGGTGATCCGGATAATGACACCCTTCCTAATGATCTTGAGCTGGCTTATGGCACCGATCCCAACAATTCTGATTCCGATGGGGATGGATATGACGATGCGACAGAAATAGCCAATGGTTATGATCCGACTGTACCAGGAGAAACTAGATTAATTTTTGAAATTTTTATTAAGAAAATAAACGCATCCGCCCCGATTATTCTTTCTAAAAATCCTTCCGAAGAAGCGTTGCTTGATGATTTAAAGCGAGGAGTAATTTTATATCCCCAGAGCTCTATTCCCGGACAAGCGGGAAACGCCGTAATCAATGGCCATAGCAGTAATTATGCCTGGACGGATGGATCTTACAATTACGTCTTCAAAGATTTAAACTCTCTTGAAAAGGGGGACAAAATTGAAATAAGCGTATCTCAGCGAAATGGCAAGGGCGTTTCCAATCGCTACGCGGTAATTGAAAAGGATATAGTCGGCCCCGATGATCCCAAAATATTTATCAGTTCGGAAAAAAAATTATTGACATTAGTTACTTGTTGGCCTCCTAATACCAATTTGCAACGCCTTATTGTCCGAGCGGAATTGATTCAGGATTCTGAATAATAGTTAGCTTAATAAAGAATCAATAAGAATAAAAACAAAAAAAAGCCTATCGTAAGGCTTTTTTTGTTCACAATCTTATGCGATTACCCGTCTCTCGCCTCTTCGGCGAGTAGCCGATGAG
>CAZEYB010000062.1:0-3615 GCA_964516165.1 uncultured Bdellovibrionales bacterium
TAGTTATAAGCGTGTCCACTCTTTCTCTTAGATTTTCCAACCCTTCTTCAGCAATCGCCCTTCTTTGCGCTCCTTCGAAACTAAAAGGCTTGGTAACCACAGCTACCGTAAGCGCTCCCAGTTCTTTAGCGGTTTCAGCCACAATCGGCGCGGCGCCGGTCCCGGTGCCTCCGCCCATGCCGCAAGTAACGAAAACCATATCCGATCCTTTGAGCATCTCTTGAATTTCATCTCGGTTTTCTTCGGCGGCTTGGCGGCCGATATCCGGATTCATGCCAGCTCCCAAACCCTTAGTCAGATTTTTTCCGATATGAACTTTCTCCGAAGCTTTATTATGATGAAGATCCTGCGCGTCCGTATTGATTGCCACAAATTCTACTCCTTTGAGTTTAGACTCGATCATCCGGCTTATCGCGTGTCCTCCCGAGCCTCCTACCCCCACAACTTTTATCCGGGCGAAAGTTTCTACTGGCGGTTTTATTTCGGCCATATATTTATAAAAAATTATCAGTAAATAAATTTAGCACATCGCGTGAGTATGTGTCAAATAGTTTTTATATATGTTTTTGTTGTTAGCTAAATTCTTCTTTGAAATCGTCCGCTTTCAGTATCTATTGTACCACCTTAGAAAATTTACCGCAAATAGGCTTAAATATAGCCAAATTTACAACAAATTAAGGCAAAAATTTTTCCAACCATTTCTTTATGCCGCGAACCGTTTTCTTCATATTGCCTGGCATATTATTGAAAATTCGACCGGGGGATCCACTTTTTATCCCCAATTCGGAATTTTTAATTCCCCAGAGCAAGAGTCCGATAACAGTGGCAAATGAAGGCTCATCCACCTTATCCACCAAGCCAGCCATCGGCATCGGAAATCCCGCTTGAGCCGGCAGTCCCAAAATTTCTTTGGCCAAATCTACCGCTCCGGGCAATTTGGAAGTTCCGCCGGTAAGCACCGCTCCGGCCGGGAGCAGTTTATCTTTTCCGATAGACCTCAATTCTTTATTGACCAGATTAAGAATTTCTTCAAGCCTGGCCTCGATTATTTCAGCCACATGATAACGGAAAACCGTTCCTTCTTCGTTAGAATCAATTTCGGATAAATTAATTTCCTCTTTCTTGCTAACTTCCCTGGGCGTCGAATTTCCAAATTCCAGCTTGACTTTTTCCGCCACATCAATAGATGTTCTAAGGCCGATAGCAATGTCATTGGTGATATGTTTCCCGCCGACTGGAATCACCGAACTGGCCAATAAATCATTTTCTTCAAAGACGGCGATAGAAGTGGTCCCGCCGCCAATATCAATTAAAACCACGCCCAACTCCTTTTGTCTTCTAGTAAGTGTAGCCTCGGCCGCGGCCAGCGGAGAAAGGACAAAATTTTCTATATCGATTTTAGCCGCTTCAAAACATTTAGCAATGTTCTTCAAGTAAGGACTGGATCCTTCTACAATAAGAGCATCCACTTCCAGCCTTACTCCATTCATTCCCAGAGGATCCTTGATATTTTTCTGATCATCCAAGGAGTATTCCTTGGGAATAATGTGAATTATTTCTTTGTTGGGCGGAATAGATATGGCTTGCGCCGCTCCGATGACTCTTTCAATGTCGTCCCCCGTGACTTCTCCATCGGCTCGACCAATCGCGATAACGCCTTTTGAATGCTGAGAAGAAATATGATTTCCTCCCACGTTAACAACCGCCCGATCAATTGAAACACCGGCCATTCTTTCCGCTTTTTCCACCGAATCATTGACAGACTTGAGAATTTCTTCAATATCCACAATCACTCCTTTCCTGACTCCGGCAGACTCGCTCACTCCCACTCCGATAATTCTGGGTTTTTCTTCGGAATTCACCAACTGAGAAATAACCGTTCTCGCATTGGATGAACCGACATCGATGCCGCAAATTATGTCGTGTTTTGACATTTATTTCAAAATATAAGGAATAAATATTATAAGACCGACTATCACCGCCAAGACCGAGCCAAGAAGAACGCTGGCCGCCATTAAATCCTTGATTAATCGCACGTAGGGATGAACGCGCGGTTTCAAGATATCCACCACTCTTTCCATGATTGTATTGAGCAGTTCCATAATTAGCACTCCCATAATTACTAAAAAAAGAACGATCATTTCCGGACGCGTCACTTTAAAATAAATCATCGCCGCCACAACGATAATGCCAAAAAACATTTCGTTTTGGAAATTTCTTTCATTTTTAATCGCGTATTTAAGTCCTCGCACGGCGTGGGAGAGACTTTTGGAAAATTCCATAATCCTATTCATAAATCAATTTTTCAGCCGTATTATCTTGAATTTTAAACATTTTTTTTCCGTGCCGGAAACCCAAAAGATGAAGCAAGCCATGAGATGTCGCTCTGGCTAATTCTTTCTTTATATTCCCTCCTTTTGAGGCTCGTTCTTTTATGTAATTATAGCACAAAATCACTTCTCCTAAAAAGACGTCTTTATCCCCAGTTTCCATAAGCTCTCGCTGGCTCTGGTATTCGGAAAAAGAAAGGACATCCGTCACCGAATTTTGCCGGCGGTAAATTCTGTTCAATTTTTTTATTTCCTTGCCGTTAACCAGCGCGACGCTCACGGAAATATTCTTTTTATGAAGAAATTTAAAATCGCGGGAGCTTAAAACTCCCCCCGCAATTTTCTTAAAAAAAGAATTTTTAACCGGAGACTGGGATAAATTATTGACTTCTACAGTAAGTTTCATATAATCCTTCAAAATTATCGAGCTTATTTGAGTTATCCACACCCCTTTGCAATATTCTGTTAAGTCTGATAGTATTAAAAGCAAGAGATAAGACCTTTATGGATTGTTCTAGATGTTCCCATCCATCGGTTGGCTAAAGTCTAGACATTACAAATCTATAAGGCGCTCTTCCCCGAAAGGGGTTTTTTGTTTATAAAAATAATTCCTCAAATTTAATCTTTTCCAAATAGATATTCAGCCACTCAATATTTTCTTTTTCATATTTCTGAAAAATTCCCCAACAAAAAACATCAGCTGCTTGCAATCCTGGGATTTTATGAGACACCCAATGATATATATCCAGAGGTATTTCTGGAGACAAGCGGCTTTCTAAAGCTCTCCTGATATAAGAATTAAATTCCTCAATTTCAGGTTTTCCCATTGATTTATCTATAATAAATCCTACTCTATCGCCATTATTTCTTTCAAGAGGTATTTTATCTAAAACTTTTTTTGCTATCCAGTTATAAATCCTCGATTTATTTTTAATCAATCTCTCATACACTTTTTTCTTATTGAGGGTTATTGAATAAACACCAAACTTAACATTTTCAACTTGCTTATAAAAATATTCTTTTATCTTAAAATCAATGTTCGACCCTTTTAGTTCTTGAACGATTCTTTTCCGCTTATTTCTGGGATTTACTTTTCGAGCAAGCGTTTTTTTCACAGCTTTTATCATCTTCCTGTTGGCATCTTGGCTACTTATAGCTAGAATAGTTACCGTAAAAAACTTCGATGGTTTTTTATTGACGAAATCAAACCCTAAATCCCCTGATTCATCTAAATATAAATACCACATAAAATTTTAACTATTTTCCACAATTTTTATTTCCTCCT
>CAZEYB010000063.1:0-3520 GCA_964516165.1 uncultured Bdellovibrionales bacterium
ATAGGGCTCACCCTCTTTTGCAAATTCATCAAACTGCAGGGTGAGTTCTCCGTCGTCAGGCTTGACGTTTTCCATAAGCTTCCATCCATATTCTCGTTGGTTATAGCGGAAAATGGATGCTGGCCTCAAAGTTACAGTCGGCAGTGTTTTTTTCGACATCGTCATCCCTCCTCTCTTCTTCGGTTTATACCAGAAAATCACCTTCCTCCGAAAGGCATCTTAGCATATCTCCCCATAGAGCGCAAAAGGATGTACTCTTCTAGTACATGCTTTTGACCATTTTTACGATTGCTGATAAAATCTAATCATGAAAATGGTGGAAAAAAATATATCGCTAGGCGAACTTAAAAAAATGTCTGAAAATATGTTCGGCGATTTAGTGAAAGCTGTCATTGACATTGAAAAAGGAATAATGGCCGTGGATGCCGAGCTTCATTCTGATGAAGAAGCTCTTCTTTTGGAAAACGGTTCGAGACAAGAAAATCTTTGGGGAATCAATATTTATCCGGATCTTTTCGAAAAAGACGATTTCATTGAATTTGATTCAATGATTAACTTAAAACCTTCGCAGAATAACAGAAGCCGAGGAATAGAAAATCCTGAAATAAAGAAAAAGATTTTAGCCATAACAAATAAACTGATTTCGAAATGAATTATCAGCATCAACAATTAGCTTCCGGGCGCTGGGCTGAAATGCCCTTTTTTGAACAGATGGCGAATATCGGCAGCGAAGTGGCCAGAACGATAAACTGGAAAAATAAGAATAACAGCCAATACAGCCGATTGGCCTTTGAACGAGCGTTGGAACTTTTGGAATTGACTATCTCCGATAGAAAAAGCAGGGATAAAAAAAGACTAAGAGAACTTACCCGATTAAAAGAAGCCCTGAATGACTATTTCGCCTTTAACAATGAATATAAATCATCTGACAAAAGTTGGAATGATTATTTTTACGCCTTTAATTACGCCAGCCGGCTAGGAAAATAATTAAAGCCCCCCCCCCGCCTTGGCGGGGGGGTTTTTTATTCAAGAGTTTCAGAAAAATCCTACTTTATTTCTCCTCCCCAAATATAATCATCAAAATTCGGAACTTTGAAACGACCGATCAGCCGTGTTTTTTTTATTCCGATATTTTTTCCCAATTTTTCCAGTTTTTTTCCGTCTTGTTCCAATGGGGTTTCTTTCACTTCCAAAGCCATTTTTCCATTAAGAATAAAGTCTATTTCCATCCCGCTTTTTTTGGCATAATACTGGATTGATCCATGATGCCGCAACTGGTTAAAGATGGAATTTTCAAATTTTGAGCCGCTATTGGCTTCCGATAAAATATCCAGTAATCCATTATCGCAAAAATATAATTTTTGCGCCTTGACTATTTCCCGGTCGGGATTTTTTGTCAGGACGGAAACACGCGAAATTATATATGTTTGCTCAAAAAAATCCATGTAATTTTTGACTGTTTCTCGGCTCATGCCGGATAATCTAGCGATTTTGGCGTAATCAATCCTTGCTCCGACTCTCCGTGACAACATTTTTAAGATTTTTTGTATATTATCCATGCTGCGAAAATCCGTCAATGTCTGAATGTCAACCTTTATGTAAGAGTCAAGAATATCAAATAACAAATTTTTTTTATCTTCCAATTTTTGGGTCAGAACTACTTCGGGAAATCCTCCAAAATCAATAAATTCTTCATAATATCCCCTCAATCTTTCATATCCGACAGAATTGAATCTTTGGTCAAAAAAATCAATGTCCTTATGAGCCACTTGCTTGAAATCCAGAAATTCCGAGAAATTCAGAGGATATAATTCAAAAATCTTTTTCCTTCCGGAAAGCGATTCGGAAAAAAAATTTTTCAGGTAATATGAGCTTGAACCAGTCACAACAAACTTTATTTTGTAGTGATCATACAAATATTTCAAGACGCTGGGTGTATTTTTAACTAGCTGTATTTCATCTAGAAATAAATAGGCTTTCTCTTTAAGGTTCAGCCCTAATCCTTCAAGATTATTCGCGATGGCATCATAATTCTTTTGGGAAAAAAGATCGCGATTGTCCAGCCGTTCAAAATCCATATACAGTTTATTTTGGGAATTCAATTCTTTCAGTAAATATTCTATGGTCGTGGTTTTGCCTGTCCGGCGTATGCCGGTTAGTACCGTGATATGCGGACTTTGCAGATGTTCTTTCAGCGCCGGATAAATTTTTCGTGGAAACATATAATTTATGTTTACTATATTATATACATATACTACATAAAGTTGTACTATTTGTCAACTATCTACACTGCAAAATACGCTTTTTGGCTAAAATAAGCCAGGAATTTTCTCCGGAAAGCAAAAACCTCCTCCCCCGCCTTGGCGGGGGAAGGGTTTTTTATTCAAGAGTTTCAGAATAATCCAATCAGGATTGCCCTGTTATATCATTTTTTCAACTTATAATAAGTCGCTTTGCCTTTGCCCATTTTTTCAATTACACCCAACTTTATCAGTTTTCTAAAATCCAGGTTTCTTGTCGGCTTAGCCCGAGCAGTCAACTTGGCATAGTCGCGATCGCTTATGTAGCTATGTTTTTCTATATAACTGATGATTTTTTGATGATACTCTTTTAATTCTTTTTCCGGAGAAACAACTTCCCGCGCCAGATTCTTTTCAACTCTCAACAATTCATCAATAATGCCATCCGTAAAATATTCCAGCCAAGAAGTAAAATCAACCGAATCTTTTATTTCATAATAGTTGCCCAATAATCCAACTTCTTGAAAATATTTGCTGACATTTTTATTATAATAATTTTCAAAACTAAAAAGATTAAAGGTGTTGAGTCCCATTTTGGCTAATAAAACTTTGGTGGACAACCGCGCTGTTCGCCCATTACCATCAATAAAGGGGTGGATAATAACAAATTGCTTGTGAAAGATACCCGCTAAAATCAAGGAATCAATTATATTTTCGTTTTTATTGACATAGGCCAGCAGTTCCTCCATTAAAACAGCCACTTCAATATAATCCGGCGGAAGATAAACTGCTTGGCGAAGTTTTGGATTATTAACAAAAACCGGCTCTTTCCTCAGTTGGCCGCAGCGATATTTTTCAATTAGATCTTGAGTGATGGTTTTCTGAATTTTTAAAATTAATGCCAAATCAAAAGTTTGTTTTTTATTTCCAATAGAAGCATTCAATTCAATCAAAGCTTTGTTATAATTTAAAACTTCCTTTTCGCTATCCCGAATATATTCCGGCTTATTTTTCAAAATTCTCTTGACATCCGTTAATGGCAAAGGATTACCTTCAATACTCGTGGAAGAAAAAGCGGATATTTCCCTAGCTCTTTTCTCCAGCTCCGCCAAAACCACACCGGAAAAATTCCGGCTATTTAGGTCGCTGATAATTTCTGTTATTCTTTTAATATTAACCAATAGCCGGTTGGAAATCGTATATTTTGGCTTAAACATGATATTTTCAGTTATATTTTATAGTCTAATTATAGACGATTATTAGACGAATGTCAATCACAC
>CAZEYB010000064.1:0-3483 GCA_964516165.1 uncultured Bdellovibrionales bacterium
GCGCCGCCCACGAAATGGCTGATCAAAAATTGGAAAGTCAAATTTTGGAGCGGGTTAGTTCGCGACGTTAGAACTTTTTATATGGAAAACAGGGAGGTATTTTATATTCCAGAGTTCGAGATGGTTGGCAATCAGTTGGTCAATATCCGGGAAAAAGTTTAGCATAATTACTTATGCTGTTTTGAGTAAGCTTCACTTTATTGTCCAAAAACAATCGAAGCTGTGTCATTTGAATATACAGCCTTTACGATTTGAGCGTCTGCTTCTATGTCTAAGGATTAAATTCCATATTCTCCACATACTTTCCGACTTTAGGGTTATCCTTGAATGTTGCGGGGAAGAATGAAAGGCTATTCGGGTATAAGCCGGTTTCTAACTCTCCGGAAAATGTTGCGATAAGGTGCAATCCAAGCTGATCCATTTCGCCCTTTGTGAGAATTCTGCCAAGAGCGTTTGATCCATAATGGCTCTTATATTCAAGATCGAGAACGCTTTTGTCATCGACTAAGTCTATGGAAATTTTCGATCCCTTGTCTTTAACAATTTTCCTGATAATTGCCTTTGTATCATCCTTAAAATTATCATTCGCCGGATCGACAGGATCAATCAGAACATAATAACTAACTCCGCCGTCGTAACGCTTATCTTTTATCTCATAAATTATCTCGAACTCGGGAATGTTCTCTTGAATACCTTGATTTTCTTCAGTTGCCGGATCGCCTTCACTTCTGCCCCCTCCCTTTATTTCATCGGCAATTTTTTCCTGCTGTTTATCTTCAGCATTTTCCGGTTCGGTAGTCTCCTCGCTTTTTGAAGTTTGGTCTTCTTGTTTGGCTTGTTCGGTTTTTTGTTCCGACCTATTATTTGCATCCGATGTTATACCGAACATCACGAAAAAAACTACTATACTTATCCCTAAAACAGCTCTTACGCCCCCTTTAGAAAGTTTGTTTCTAAATAAACCGATGAAGGGATTAGGAAAAAGCCAGCTCAAAAGAAAGCTCACAAGAGAAACTAATATTAGAGCGGTAAGTAAATTCTCCATTTATTAGTCATTATTGGTTATTAAATCACTTAATGCCGGCCGGATCTTATCTTACTTATGCAATTTATCGTCAAGCAGAGCATCAATTTTATTTTCTCTCATTTTCTTCTTCGCCGCACCGATAAATATTCCGGTACCAACTACAAAGATGAATATTCCTAAAACTATAACCGAGGCCTGATTTAAAAAAATTCTCGTAAAACTTAGCAGTAAATAAATGGGGTAAGCGGCTAGCACCCAGCCTAAAACAATATAGAGCAGTATTGTTTTATTCTTCTTTTCCATATTTTGTTTCTTAATATTAAAGATTATCTCTTACTTTTTCTCCAGCCGGCATTTACCGCTTCCGCTTCATTGCAAAACCATCTCTCGCCGGCACTGGTATTTATGACGGTTTTTTCATAATATTGACCGCCAGGAACGTGATAAATCTTCTCACCACTTGAGCTTATATTGCCCTTAATATTGCAGCTGGTATTTTTTGTGTCATCTTTACCAGTATTTTGATTAGTAGGTGTATTGGTTGAATTGCAAACGTTATCAGCCCATAGACCCCGCTTATTGTTTTTTGCCTCCTCTTCAGCTTTTCTGAATTGCTCTTGAAATTTTATGTCCGGAGGATAAGACGAGGAATAAGCGTATCCGTTTCTGACTAAATAATCGTTAATGAATAAATCTCCAACATAAACATATCTCAAAAGGCGATCGTATTTATCAGTTTCCGATACATCCTTTTCCAGTTTTATTTCCTTCCCCTCGACAAGCTCTTTATTCTTATTGCTCGCTTCTTTTCCAAAACATTCAACGGATTTTTCCGGATGCACGGTTTCGGGAGAATTTATTCCAATGTATCTTACTTTTTGGCCACCCTCCAATTCTATTGTGTCCCCATCAATTACCCTTGACACTCTAAACAAATTTTCATCACTTTGTTTATTTTCTTCTTCCGGTTCCACTGTTTGCTTCTCTGCTGTTTGCTCCGCATTGCTCGCATTTTCATGTTGTATTTCTCCGACATCTTTTATGACAGCCTCATTTTTTATCGTTGTATTTTCTTGAATTTTTTTGGCCTCTTCGCTATCGGAAAAAATTCCGAAAAGAATAAAAAAAACTATTGATAAAAAAATCAATACATTTCTCTGTTTTTTATTATATTGTTTTCCTCTGAAAATTAAGGAAAAAAGCGAAGGAAAGTATCTGCCTATTGCCAGCAGTCCAATAGAGATTAAAAACAGAATTAAGAAGAAATCATTCATAGATTTATCACAGTTTTCGTTCTGGTGGGAAATACAAACCTCTCCGCCATTAATGGTTTAATTATACGCATCAATAATTCCATCTTCGTTATTATCATAAAAACAACTAGGCGTATAATTATGCCAACAGTACTGCATTCTATTTCCCGATCCGTAGTTGGATGGATTTGCACTATCAGGCTTGCCTTGTGTTGCAACAAGCATGTCATAGGTCATTCCTATGCAAATTTTATTATCTGCCAGACGATCGCAATCTTCTTTTGGCCATTCCGGATGATTGGTACAAATTTTGCCTCCCTTCGTTTTCTGCCAAGCAGGATCAGCTTTGGCTTGATCATCTTTCTGTTTTTCCGTTAATGGCAGGATGCTAGGAGCAGATTTATTTTCATTATCCGCTTGGAAACTTAAGTTAATGCTTACAACAACGATGACGCCGATAAAAATAGCGGAAAGCAAAATCGCAGTTCTAGTTTTTTTATTCACGGGATTGGTCTTAAGTTCACTTTTACAATACTTGCACTTGATCGCCTCGTCCTGAATTTCTTCGGAACAAAACGGACACTTTTTCATTTTTTTACCGATTAATGTATATGCTGGCAGGAAACACAAAAGGCTTCCCGCTTGCCGATGAGTTCCTTTCGGAAAACACCTACCACTCTTTCGAGTGGCAACCACAGCTACGCGATAGCAAGACAGAAAGCCGTCTCTATGTAGCTGTGGTTTGTTCGCCATACCCAGCGAAATATCCACTGGGGTTAGGCAATTCAATTATTGGCTTAATTATAGGATTTTTGTGAAAAAAAGCAACCTTTCGTGGCATTATCTCAATTTATCCAAAATATTTGATTTTTTGTGGTTTTCAGTCAAAATAAATGCATAAATTACAATTATATGAAGATTGAACGATTTATCAAAGAATGCGGCCAATCTACTATATTTACCAAAACGCATAAGATTAAAATTACAATTCAACTTTTGGAAGAATTGGAATTCATTAAGGACGATTATGATTTTCACAGGGACATGCTCGCCTTGGCTGAAAAAATTGTCAGTAGATCTGATTTTATACCTCCCGAAGAACCGGCAGAGTTAGATATAATATACGAACATAAAGATTTAGGCAGACTCTTGAGGCACCTCATCCTAATAAAACGCCGTCCTAATCAAAAATACATAATGGCC
>CAZEYB010000065.1:0-3437 GCA_964516165.1 uncultured Bdellovibrionales bacterium
CTATCGGTTGGCCGGACGACAAGGAAAAATTCCAAAAATTTTGGCCGGCGGTGCAACTAGCCGGGAAGGATAATCTTCGCCCTCAAGCGGCGATGTGGCAGGCGATGTTAATAGCCGCTGGAATTGAGCCGTCCCGGCAAATATTCATTGGTGGCTTTATTAGCATTGACGGACGAAAAATGAGCAAGAGCCTGGGAAATGTTGTAACGCCGGAGGAAATGATAACTAAATTTGGCGTGGATGGAACGCGTTATTTGCTTTTAAGCTTGGGAGGGTTTTTTGGAGAAGACACCGATGTCAGCTGGAAAAAATTTACGGAAAAATACAACGCGGATCTGGCCAATGGATTAGGAAACCTTTTATCGCGAGTGATTGCACTCGCTCAAAAAGATAATTTCCAATTTCCAATTTCAAATTTTCAATCAATTTCCAATGATTTAATTTTTAAGTTAATAGAAAAGATAGAATTAGGCGAAGCATTAAATAAAATAAGGAGTATTATCAGGGGTGATAATCAATATATCGATGAAAAAAAACCGTGGGAGCTTATAAAAAATGATAAAAAAGAATTTGAGAAAGTTATCAGCCAACTAATGCGCAATTTGTATATAATTTCAGAATACTTGAGAGTATTTATGCCAGAAACTTCCAAAAAAATAAAAAAAGCGCTGGAGACGAAACAGCCAATTGTTCTCTTTCCGCGGATTAAGTAGATACTACAGTATTACAGTATGCTGTAGCGGCGCTGAATTGTTTTTTGGATTATTAAATAAGCTTGATTTTTAGTATATGCTGATTGACACCCACGCTCACGTTAATTTTAAGTCTTTTAAAGGCGACTCGGGAGAAGTGATAAAGCGTAGCCTAGATAATGGAATTCAGGTGATTAACGTTGGATCGCAGTTTTCAACAAGTGAAAGAGCGGTAAAATTGGCGGAAGAATATGAAAGCGGAGTATACGCGGCCATCGGGCTTCATCCGGACCATCTAAAACAACAGGAATTTGAAGAGGAAGGAATTAAAGTAAAGACGAGAGTGGAAAAGTTTGATCCGGAAAAATATGAAAAGCTGGCCAAAAGCCGAAAAGTAGTGGCGATTGGCGAGATCGGACTAGACTATTATCACGGCGAGGAAAATAAAGAAGAACAGGCGGCTGTTTTCAAGGAGGAAATAAAATTAGCGGTCAGTCTTAATTTGCCTATCGCGGTTCATTGCCGGAATGCTTACAAGGATCTTTTGGAAATGTTAATCGGGGAAAAGAAGAGATACGGAGAAAAATTAAAAGGGGTGATACACAGCTATTTGGGAAGATTAAGCTATGCCGAAGAATTCAATAAGTTGGGATTTTTAATTGCTTTCAATGGTATAATCACTTATGCCCGGGATTACGACAAAGTTATAAAGGGCGTGGATTTGAGAAGCATGCTTTTAGAAACCGATTGTCCCTGGCTTACGCCCTTTCCATATCGGGGAAAAAGAAATGAACCAGCCTTCGTGAAATATATTGCTGATAAGATCGCTGAGATAAAACAAATCGCTTTCGATAAAGTGGCCGAAGCAACGACTCAAAACGCCCAAAAACTTTTCGGGATAAAAAGTTGACTTTTGACGGAAACTTTTAGATAATTGAAATGTAATGTAACTCTGTTGTTTTCGCGATGAAGAAAGAAAATGAAAAATTGCGAACTGCCTGGTGGCAGCCTAGTTTAATACTTTTCGGAAAACTTTCCGGTTGGATTGCCGGACCAGTAATTTTGGCGCTGTTTATCGGAAAATGGCTGGATCGGAAATATGGGACGGAGCCATGGTTGTTCCTTCTGACAGTGGGCGCGGCTTTTATACTTTCGTCCTTTGGAATAGCCAGGGATTCGATAAGGGAAATGAAAAAAATAGAAAAAAAAGAAAATGGCGAATAACACCGAACAAATAAATACTCAACCAGCGAGCCGGGAAATCCAGCATGAGACCACTCTCTATGCCGAACCGATTTTTCATGTCGGACGATTTTTTGTCACTAACTCTTTGATTACCAGTTGGATAGCGGTTATAGTTCTGCTTGTGTTTTTCGTTTTGATTGGAAAAAAAATCAGGAAAATTCCTAAGGGCATCCAAAATATTTTTGAGATACTTTTGGAAAAAGCCCTAGAACTAGCCGACAGCATTACCGGAAATCGTAAAAAATCAGAAAAATTCCTGCCTATCGCGCTGGCTCTTTTTTTGTTTGTGCTTATTAATAATTGGTTGGGGCTTTTGCCTGGCGTAGGCACCATTGGTTTTATCGAAAGTCAGAATTCAAACCGGATTTTTATTCCGCTGCTTCGCGGAGGAACAGCCGACATTAATACTACTCTGGCATTAGCTCTTTTTGCGATCATCGCCTCGCATATTTTCGGAATTTTAACCATTGGTATTTGGAATCATTTTAATAAATACATAAATCTAAAAGCTCTTCGCGCCATTCCAAAAGAAATCAGAGGAGACATTTCTATTATTTTGATAAATCCAATAAAAGCTTTTGTGGGAATAGTGGAAATAATCGGCGAAATAGCCAAAGTGGCTTCGCTCTCCTTCCGACTTTTCGGCAATATTTTTGCCGGTGAAGTGCTTTTGGCTTCTATGATGGCGCTCTTTGCCTTTATCTTGCCCTTGCCATTCATATTTTTGGAAATATTAGTCGGCTTGATTCAAGCCCTAATTTTTGCTATGCTAGCCTTGGTATTTATGGCGATTGCGACGGATGCGCACGAAGAGCGTTAGGCTCATTTTTTGTTTCGGGCGAATTAACTATATAATAATTAAATTAAAATAATATTATGGATCTGACTATGATGGCAAAGGCGATAGCCATAGGACTGGGTTCAATTGGTCCCGGTCTAGCGATCGGCTTTATTGGATCAAAAGCGATGGAATCGATTGGAAGAAATCCGGAAGCGGCGGATAAAATCCTTGTCCCGATGCTTCTGGCGGCTGCCTTTGCGGAAGCCATTGCTATTTACGCTTTGATTATAGCGTTTTCAATCAAATAATGTTCTTGCCAGCTGCTTCTGCTTTCGGAGCAGAAGCAAGAACATTATTGCTTATTTATTATGGAAGAACTTATCAAAACATTTCATATCGATTTGGGACTGCTTATCGCCCAAGCAGTGAATTTCGCGATTGTTTTAGCAATTTTGTATAGGTTTGCTTATAAGCCTATTCTAAAAGCGCTTAATAGCCGGACTAAGAAAATAGAAAAAGGGCTTAAGGATTCCGAGGAAGCATCCAAAAAACTCCAGGAAATTTCTGAAAAAGAGAAAGAAATCATAGTTTCCGCTAAAAAAGAAGCCCAGAAAATTATTGAGCAATCGGAGAAGATAGCTGTTAAAGACGCTAACGACATCGCAAAAGAAGCTAAGAGCCAGTCTGATAAGTTTCTTAGTGACGCTAAAAATCAGATA
>CAZEYB010000066.1:0-3392 GCA_964516165.1 uncultured Bdellovibrionales bacterium
TTGCTGCCAAAGAGGCGGTTTCAAAAGCTTTAGGCACAGGGATTAAACTTTTGGGCTCCGAGGGGAAGGTTGGGGTTTCTTGGAAAGAGATAGAGGTTTTAACCAAGTCTTCTGGTAAACCGGTGGTGGTGCTTAGTGATAGAGCAAGAAAGAAAGCAAAAAAACTGGGCTTCAAGAAGGTTCATGTCAATCAAAGATCTTGCTCTAGCCATAGCTTTGGCAGAAAAGGTCTAAGCCGTCTTTCGGGACGGCTTTTTATCTCCATCGATTTACGAAACGCCGTCCTCCTTTTGGCGTAGGCGGTTTTTGGCTTGTCCTGAACTTGTCTGCGGTGAGTTCGTTGAATCCGTTGAATGGGTCGAACCATCGAAGGGTTTATCCTTCTTTCCCAAGGAGCTACCTGCCTTGGATAAATTGAGAAATGCGCTCGCGGAAGCGGTAGTATAAATACCCGACGAGTAATAAAATGCATCCTAAAGTAATAAAAGAAATGAAACGGTAAAAATTGTTTAAATTCAACGTATCGAATAAAAAGACTTTTAACACCACAATGGCGAACAGGACGATTGCCAGCAGCCTTTCCTTTGTAGACTTTTTAATGATGCCGGCTACGGAAAGCGCTATGCCGTAAACTGCCCAAACGATCGACAAGGAAACATTCTTGACGTTAGTGAAATAATTCTTCTGCGCGATCCTTTCCCGAGGAGTAAGTTCATAGACCTGCTTGTTGAAATAATCTAGAGCTTCGGCGCTGATAATCCAAAGCAAAAGAAAATGAAAGGCGACGAACAACACCGTCTTTACTGCACTTTTCTTTTCGAAATTGTCTTCGTATTCTCTGGTTCTAACCACGGACAAGAATGCTCGTATAGCCACAGCGGTCAAAAGAAAAGCCAGGACTCGTTCATTGAAAAGCGGAGTATAAGTTTTCAAATTCACTCCTCCTTCGTAAAGCAATAGATGGGAGAAAGCGAAAAAGAAAAGGGCATAAGCCACATAACGCAACGGCCTATCTTTAAATTTTAAAGCTGTCCAGCCAGTAATCAAGCCTCCAGCTGACCAAATAATCGGCAGCCAGAATTGCCTGAAGAAAGAATTGACCTCGAAGCTGAGAATAGAAACAATAACAATGGCAGCCTCAACGAGCAGGACTGAAAAGAATGATTTTTCGTTTTCTTCGACCTCATCTTTTTGGCGCTTGTAAATATAGGCCGCAAGAGATAAAGCGGCAAAAACGAAAAAAAAGATCAAAAAACGAGTATTGAAAAAAGCCATGGCGTCATTCACTAATCCCTTTTCGAAATTAAATAAACGGAATATCGAAAGCAAGAAAACGCCTTGGCCCAAGATTCTTACGAACGCAAAGCGCAACTTTAAGCCAAGATAGGTCAAAGCTAGAGCTTCAGCAGCCCAACTTATCGTTATCCAGGACTTGTGGAAATGGACGGGTACTGCGATCACTAAAAGTACGCAGCCAATCGCTATAAGGAATTTATGGAAGTGATTAGAAGTTTTTTCTTTTGATCCTGCCGTGAATGCCAGTAAAAGATAAAGAAATCCCAATAGGAAAGTGAAAGGGCCGGCATAGTCGGGATAACTTTGATTGATGATCGTAAGGCTTGCTAAAAAGTATAAAGCCGGGTTGGCGGTCGTAAGGACAAGATCAAAAAAATCTTGGACAGATTCTCTTCCTGAATTCTGGATGAACGAAATGGCCAAAAAGATAAAAAAGAAAAGAGAAGAATAAAATTCCGCAATGGCAAACTGGGTCGGGTCGTAAGAGCTAAAAAACCACATGTAATAAAGACAGGTCGTTCCTACGAAGCTTTCAAGGATAAGGGCCCTCCATAATTTTTTGGAAGATATGAAACCTGCGCCTATATTAAGGACCGCTAAATAAATAAAGAGAACATGGGGGGTGTTTTCTCCGGCCGAAAGCAGTAAAGGCGTTATGAGTCCGCCGAATTGGGAGAAACAGGCCAAAGTCATCGAATCGTACCGCAATGACAATAAAATACCGATAGCGGTTACAATAATCATTGCAATGAAAGCAGCAGGTTGGCCGATGATATGGTAAAGGCTGAAAGCGGCGTAAAGTGAAAGGTAAAGGACTCCCAATCCGCTGCCGGTCACCACTTGGCCGTAGCTTGGAAATTTCTTTCTTGTTAATTCTCCCACTAAAAGAAGAACCGCTCCACCGAAGAGTCCCAGAACGATGCGTGCGATTTCATTTATCAGGCCATTTTCGAAAGCGTAGCGGAGGAAAAATCCAATCGCGAAAATTACAGCAACCGCTCCAACGGCTGTAAATATCTTGCTGCCGAATTTGAATTCAAGATTTTCATCCGGTTTCTCTTGCGTTTCTTCAATAACGCTGGCCACGACCGGGTGCTGGTGATTCTGATTTCTTACTCGTAGGTTGCTCTTGCAGTGCTTCTCTTGTCGTTTTATAACCGCCTCCTGCCGTAGACGGAGGAGTTATTTCTGCTGGTAAAACGTAATCATGTCGTCTGGACACGAACATTTTTTCCAGCCTATCGATCCTGGACTTCAAATAAAAAAATAAAATTATCGCTATGAGAAAGATAAGCACGGTGGTTGGTTAAATTAGTTATTGATAAATTTTACCACAAAAAAAATGGCGTCAAAACCCGATAATTCACAGCTTGACCAAATTGATGTAAAGAGCATACTTCCCCGGCGCCCCCGCGATTCTTAATGACCAAAAGTTGTTTTTTCTTTTGGGAATTTTTTAAAATTTTGTAGTCAAAATTGATCGTCCTGTTTTTCAATAAGACAGGATCTAACGTCACTCCTTCGTCAAGATTACGGACGGGCAGAGCGAAAAACTCACCTCTTTTATTGGGTAGCTTGCGTTCTGCTTCTGGCGGTGTAAACTGAATTTAGAGACGTAAATTTATGCTAAAAATTGTAATATTCGAAGACGACAAATATTTAAGAGACGTTTATATGCGGAAATTCGTGGATGTTGGCTTTGATGTGAAAACTTATGAATATCCGCCGGAGAATTTGGCAGAAGAAATTAAAAAGCAAAAACCGGACGTTATCTTGATGGATCTTAACCTTCCAACTATCGACGGATATGAAGCAACAAGAATACTGAAAGAGAGCCCGGATACGAAAGATATTCCTGTATTCGCGATAACGAATTATTCTACAGAGGAAGGATATAAGAAAGCAATGAGCGTTGGCATGGTTGATTTCATGGTAAAAGTTACCAAAACCTCTGGGGATTTGGTTGAGATAATAAAATCATATCTAAAAGACCCAAAGAGCTACAAAAAAGTAAGCAGTAATATTTAAAACCGCCCGGCTATGATGTGTACCCCGTTTAGTGGACACGACCAAAAAACCGCTTTTCAGACATTTGA
>CAZEYB010000067.1:0-3226 GCA_964516165.1 uncultured Bdellovibrionales bacterium
AAAGGAGGAGGTCGCGATGAAAAGCGGTTTGAAAAAAGCCGCGAAATTCGCGGCATTTATAAAAAAACACAGGCTCATCATAATTGGTCATGGAATTTGGGCGACTGCCAGCTGGATTTATGATAATCCATTTTGGTGGTTGATCGAGTTACATTATGGCGTCAAGGGAGTGGTGGCTATGATGTTTGGCGCCGTGCTAATTAATTTTTTTGTGCTGTTATATTACAGGCGCAAAAAAGTTTCTTGGCTGGGCTGGGATCAGGGCGCGGAAGCTCTTAAGAAAAAAGAGCAATGGCTCCGCAGGAATTCTGTTCGTATTTACTTGACGTTGGTTATTATCATGTCTTATGTCTTGTATGTTCCGAACGAGATCCCCTGGCAAATTATTCCTATTTCTACGGCGATTGCCATTGTTACTGGAATATTCATTGTGTTTTTGAAAGTTAGGATAGCGGAAGATATTTTTGCTCTGTTCTTTTTTTCAATAGCGGAGGATTCGTTCATTGCGACGGCATATATGCGCCATGGTCGAACAGATGGATTGCGTTTTCGAGACTATGTCGTATTCTTTATCAGCTCAGTGATTAGTGTTGGATATTGGGCTGTGAGAAACGGCATTGCAGTAGAGGCAATAATTAGGCCTCTGACGAAAGTATAAAAAGGGCGAGTTGTTAGCATTACAACTTCGCCCTTTTCAAATAGTTTAATTTTATTGTATAATACGCTTATGGGAAAAGATCAGTTTTATACTTCAATTGGAAACGCCAAGGAAGAAATTCAAAAAAGGTGGAATAATATTGAACTTAGAAAAGAAGTTGAAAATTTTTTAGGTATCGATATGCCAAGTCCTCTTAAAAAATCTCCGCGAGCAGTTATAGTAAGATGCATAGCCAGTCCGGATAATGAATTTTTTAAGTTTCTATCACTTTCTTCTAAAACGAATTTGAAGCCCTTGTTTATTGATTATCCGCAAGATAAATTTGTTGCTCTTAATTCGGATAAGTATGCTTTATGCAAGCTACATTTTGAAAAAAAGGATATAAAAAATTATGAGGATTCTGATAAAATAAAATTAGTAAACTTTAATAGATTTGAAGGAAAAAATTTTTCCGATATAGAAACTTTGTGGGGTAATAATTTTGTAGACTTCCATCACGAAATTTTTAAAAGGGCAGTGCCTTATAATGTAGAAATTTATAATTTTTGGGAATGGTTTTTAAGAACTAGACGCAAAACAAAACTCTATTACCTTTATTATCTCTCTCTTTTTATTTGTCATGGCATACTATTTGAAAATATGTTGATGAGCAAGGAGGAACGTGAATTTACAGAAACAAAAGTAGCGCCCAGTTTTAATGAAATAGAAAAAAGATTTGGATTAAAGCCTTTGATACATCCGATTGCTCCCATAAACGAAGAAGATAATTTTAAATGGTGGCTATATCCTGCGCATGTAAGAAATATTACGGAAGAATATATTAAGGAATTAAGCAAAACAAATTAATAGAAAATAATTCTAAATTTTAATTACTCATTATATATATGAATTTTAATCTTATTACTAACATAGAAATTTGCTATAACTTAGTAAAAGATGTTCCTTTGGCACTTGTTTATTATTCCCATATTCCTGTTGCAATAATCGCGATTTTTATAGGAATCTTCGTTTTATTAAAAAATAGATCTTTGGCTAGCAAATTACTTTTTTCTATCGCTTTTGTTTTTTCACTCTGGTCTTTTATTGATTTATTGCTTTGGACTAGCTATGACAGCAGAGTATATATGTTTTTTTGGGCCATAGAATTTATATTAGAAATATTATTATTCGTTATTTCGCTTTATTTTGTATATGCCTTTATTAACAAAAAAGATGTAAGTTTAACACTTAAATTAATTTGGGGATTTTTGGTGGCTCCCATAATAATTCTAACTAGTTCTAGATATACCTTGACAAATTTCGATATGATCCAATGCATTCCGACGGAAGGACCCTTGTGGGAAAGCTATATGTTCCCATTGGAATTGATATTTGCTATCTGGATAATAATTTATTCAATTTTAAAATATAGAAAATCTCAAAAAGAAGAAAAAATCCAAATTATTTTTTTGATGATAGGTATTTGTTTGTTTTTGGGAACATTTTCTCTTGCTGGGTATGTAGTAAATTTAACAGGTTTTAACTATGAGTATGAGTTGTTTGGTTTAATCGGTTTACCGATTTTTATTGCCTTCCTGGCTTACCTTATCGTCCGATACAGAGCTTTCAATATCAAGCTTATTGCCGCGCAAGCTTTGATGGTCAGCTTGGTTATTCTCATCGGGTCGCAGTTCTTTTTCATCCAAAATCCGACGAACAAAATCCTGAACGGCATTACTCTGGCGCTGGCGGTCGGGTTTGGATATATGCTGGTAAAATCCGTCCAAATGGAGGTTAAGCAAAAAGAAGCTTTGGAGGTCGCCAATAAGAAAATCAAAGAGAAAAGCGATGAATTGGAAGCGGCCAATGAAAAACTGAAACAATTAGATCGCGCCAAAACCGATTTCATCAACTTCGCCTCTCACCAGTTGAGAACTCCGATCACGAGCATCAGAGGCTTTTCTTCCTTGCTGGCGGAAGGATCATATGGAGAACTGGCGCCCCAGCAAAAGGAGACTGTCAAAAAAGTGGAGATTGTCGCGGGCAGAATGGCTTCGCTGGTGGAAGATTTTTTAAGCGCTTCCCGGATAGACTCCGGCACGATGAAATACGAATTTGATAATTGCCGGATAGAAGATATCTGCCAGGAAGTCGTTACGACTCTTTTCCCCAAGGCCAACGGCAAAAAACTTTATTTGAAATACGAAAAACCGAAAACGGCGCTGCCGGAACTTTTGATAGACGGATCGAAAACCAGGGAAACTATTTCCAATTTGGTTGATAACGCGATTAAATACACGGAGAAAGGCGGCGTAACAGTGAGCGTTGAACTGGCCGAAAATAACCGGTTGAAAACCGATGACAAACGAGTGGCGAGGATTATCGTTTCGGACACGGGAATCGGAATTCCCAAAGAAGAATTGGCGCATTTGTTCATGAAGTTTTCCCGGGGCTTGGATATTAAAAGGCTTACCGCTACCGGCACCGGACTGGGGCTTTTTGTCGGCCGATCCATGATTGAAAAACAAGGCGGAAAAATTTGGGCGGAATCCGGCGGCGAAGGCCAAGGCAGCCGTTTCATCGTGGAAT
>CAZEYB010000068.1:0-3201 GCA_964516165.1 uncultured Bdellovibrionales bacterium
AGCGAAAAAGCATTAGATAAAATACGCAAATATATTGAATATAATGCTGATGATGTCGGCGGAACAATGGTTACGCTCCCGAGAACGGAAGGCCTAATCGGAAAAGCAATAGTTGAAGTTTTGACAAATCGTTTTGGCGTGGGCAATTCTGATTTCAGGACGGGCGTTAACCAGCCGAAAGAAACCGATACCGTTTTCGGCGGATGTTATCGCAGAGAAATATTTGATAAAATCGGTTTGTTCAATGAAAATCTTATTCGAAACCAGGATTTGGAATTTAATTTAAGGTTAAAAAGAGCCGGGGGAAAAATAATTCTGGCGCCGGATATCGTCAGTTATTATTATCCAAAATCTAAACTTAAGGATTTTTTTGTTCATAATATTAGAGACGCGTTTTGGGTCACTTATCCGCTTAAATTCGGCATAAAAGCATTTTCATGGCGGCACTTAGATCCGCTCATATTTATGCTCAGTTTAATAATTACGGCAGGGCTGGCGCTTTGCTATAAAATGTTTTTATGGTTATTTTTTTTAATAGCCGGCCCGTATCTGCTGGCAAGTATTTATTTCTCGGCGCAAATTGCAAAGAAACAAAAGAAATTCCTGTATATATTTATAATGCCGATAGTGTTTGCATTACGCCACTTCGCTTACGGGATCGGTTCTTCAGCCGGATTAATTATGGTTTATTTTGGAAAAAGATGAAAAAGTATCAAAAAAATATTTCTTTCAGATAAAAAATTGTTAAAAAAATGGAGAAAAGAATTTTTGATTTCTTTGTGTCTTTAATAGGATTAGTGTTCCTATCCCCGTTATTATTAATAATTGCCTTATTAATAAAATTAGATTCTAAAGGGCCGGTATTCTTTTGCCAGCAGCGAGTAGGTTTTAAAGGCAAAAATTTTTATATCTATAAATTCAGGACAATGTCCGAAGAAGCAGGTGAAAATCAAGAAGAAGTTTTTGCTGTCGGCGAAGACAAACGCGTTACCCGGATCGGCAGATTTCTCAGGAACTGGAAATTCGACGAATTTCCTCAATTGATAAATGTTCTAATAGGGGAAATGGGCATAGTCGGTCCCAGACCGGAATTACCGAAATATGTCGATAATTATTCGGAAAAGGAAAAAACAAAAATATTTTCTGTCCGGCCCGGAATAACCAGTTTAGCGTCGATAGAGTATAGGCAGGAGGAAAATATTCTGGCTAAAAGCTCCCAACCGGAGGAAGATTATATTCATAAAATCCGGCCCGAAAAAAATTCGCTGGATTTGGAATACGTAGAAAAGCAATCTTTTCATTTTGATTTATTAATAATACTGGAGACCATAAAAAAGGTGGTGTTTAAATAATTTTATGAAAATTCCGCTTTCCCGACCGGACATTACCGGAAAAGAACAAAAAGCAGTCATGGAAGTTCTTAAGACTCCTCACTTGGCGCTGGGACCAAAGATAACTGAATTCGAGAATAATTTTATCCGCTATGTCGGCACAAAATATGCCGTAGCAGTCAGTTCCGGAACAGCCGGACTTCATTTATTGATTCGAGCCATGGGAATCGGCGAGGGCGATGAAGTGATTACCACGCCTTTTAGTTTTATTGCTACGGCAAATTGTATTTTGTTTGAAAGAGCGAAGCCTGTTTTTGTCGATATTGAGCCCGACACTTTAAATATAGACCTCGATAAAATAAAAGTAAAAATCAAAACCCGAAGCTCAAAAATTAAAGCTATATTAGCGGTGGATGTATTCGGACTGCCTTGCGATTGGAGTGCACTTGAAAAAATATCTCGAATGCATAATTTAAGGTTGATAGAGGATTCGGCAGAGGCGTTGGGGGCTGAACTTGAAATCCCGAATTCCAAACCTGCCTTGCCGGCTGGCAGGTCTCAAAAACCAAGCATAAGGAAAGCAGGCAGTTTCGGAGATGCGGGGATTTTTGGTTTTTATCCGAATAAACAGATTACTACCGGTGAAGGAGGCGTTATTCTCACCGATAATAAAAATATTGCCGGTCTCTGCCGCAGTATGGCGAATCAGGGACGCGAGATTGTAAATGGCAACTGGCTTGAACATACGATGTTAGGTTATAATTATCGTCTGAGCGACATAAATTGTGCGCTCGGAATTGCCCAGCTTGAAAGGATAGAAGAAATCTTGGAAAAACGGCGCAAGGTAGCGCGGACATATAATGCTCTGCTCAAAGGAGTTCCCGGCATAAAAGTTCCGTACCAGAGAGAATGCTTTCACAGGAGCTGGTTTGTTTATGTCATTCAGCTTGCAAAAGAATATAAGAAAAAAGACAGAGACCGCATTCTAATCGAGATGAAAAAGCGAGGTATCGGGTGCAGTAATTACTTCCCGGTTATTCATTTGCAGCGCTTTTATCGTGATGAATTCGGGTATAAAGAAGGCGATTTCCCGATAGCCGAGGGTGTCTCGAACAGGACTATCAGTCTTCCTTTCTATAACAATCTTTCTCCGGAAGATATGGAATACGTAGTTGCTAACTTGAAAACTTTGCTTTAGCTGCTGAAGAAATATTCACGGTCAAATATATTTTAAAATGAATATAAAAAAAATTATTATTAATTTGCGAAGACCTATAATTGTTCTGCTTCATTTGTGCTTGATACTGATTGCGTATATCTTTGCATATAATCTGCGATTCGAGTTTAAATTATTACCGGCGGATTTCAAAGTCATGTTAAGAACTCTTCCGCTTCTAATTATCATAAAACTTCTTTTCTTTTATTTCTTCGGATTGTTTGCCGGTCTGTGGAGATACGTAAGCATTAGTGATTTGTGGGATATAATACTTGCTAATTTTCTTTCCAGTATCGCTTTTGCCCTCTCGGTACTTTTGTATCATACTTTTTACGGATATCCTCGGTCCGTTTTCATAATTGATTTTATTTTGTGTACCGCTTTTGTATCGGGTGTAAGGTTTTTTACCCGTCTTATCAGAGAACGGACGAAAATTGATTTTATTCAGAAAAAGAAAAAGGTTCTCATTGTCGGTGCAGGCGATGCCGGTGTTTCAATTTTAAGGGAGTGCATCAACAATCCTCACATTGATTTTGAGGTTGCCGGTTTTATTGATGACGACCCTGCCAAAAAAGGACACAATATTTACGGAGTGAAAGTTTTCGGCGGCAGAGAATATATTCCCCAAATTGTTGATGATTTGGGAGTTGACGA
>CAZEYB010000069.1:0-3193 GCA_964516165.1 uncultured Bdellovibrionales bacterium
CGCCATCTTTTATACGCTCGTTTTTGGCATAAATTTCTTTATGACATAGGAACTATCTCAATGACGGAACCGTTTAAAAAAATGGTTCATGTCGGATTAATTTTAGCTGAAGATGGGCGAAAGATGAGTAAGCGCTGGGGTAATGTTGTTAATCCCAATGATGTTATTAACAGATTTGGAGCGGATGCGATAAGAGTTTATGAAATGTTTATGGGACCTTTTACACAGAGTATTACTTGGAGTACTAATGGAGTTGTTGGCGCGTATCGTTTTCTGGAAAAAGTTTATAAACTCGCGAATCCGGCGCGAATAAAAAACGAATCAGGAGTGAATAAAAAACTAGATAATTTGGTCCATAAAACAATCAAGAAAGTTTCTGAAGACATTGAGAATTTGCGGTTTAACACGGCCATTTCAGCGCTGATGATCTTAGCCAACGCGTTTGAGAAAGAAAGTCGAATTAGTTCACTTCATTATTCTTATTTCTTGCTTCTTTTAAGCCCTTTTGCGCCTCATCTAGCCGAAGAAATTTGGAATAAATTAGGCAATAGGAGTAGTATATTTAAAGAAAAATGGCCGAAGCATAACCCTGAACTGATAAAAGACGAAGAAATAGAATTGATAATTCAGATCAATGGAAAAATACGGGATAAGCTGAAAGTCAGCGCGGCCATAACTGAAGAAGAAGCGAAAAAGCTGGCAATGGAAAGTAAAAAAATCAAAGCTCATGTGGAGAATAAAGAAATTAAAAAAACTATATTTGTAAGAGGGCGGCTTATCAATATTGTTATCTAAATAAAAATGCAAGCGGTAATTTTAGCGGCCGGACGCGGAAAAAGAATGAAACATCTCACTAGAGCGACTACCAAGCCCATGCTGAAAATAAAAGGCCGGCCGATACTGGAATATAAAATCAGCATCCTTCCTAAAAAAATAAAGGAGATTATCTTCGTAGTGGGCTATCACAGCATGCACATAATTTCTCATTTTAAAAGGTATTACGGCGGTCACAAGATAATTTATGTTTTTCAAAATAATATTAATGGAACTGGCGGGGCGATTCATTTAGCCAGGAGCATACTGAAGGATAATTTTCTGGTGCTGATGGGAGACGATCTTTATTGTAAAAAGGACGTAGCCGAACTGGTGAAATATGATTCAGCTATCCTAGGCTATGAAGTCCATAAGCCTGGTCAATTTGGAGTCATAAAAACTGATAGTAAGGGGCATATGTTGGACGTAATTGAGAAACCAAAAAGCTTAAAATACAACTTAGCCAATACTGGCGCTTATGTTTTGAATAAAAAGTTTTTTGATTATGATTTGGTCCCGATAGGTCACGGGGAATTCGGCCTTCCGCAAACGTTGGCCAAAATGGCGCGAGACCATAAAATAAAAGTCATTAAAGCTACTCGTTGGCATCCGATCGGAACGCCGGAAGATTTAAAGGAAGCTGAAAAATTAATTGGCGATTTTATTTAAAAAGCTTAAACGCTTAGAACGCAGAGACTGTAATTCATTTAATAATAATTAAAAAAATATGGTTCCAAAAAAGGTTTTTTTAACTAAAGGTGTCGGAGTCCATAAGGACAAATTAGCCAGCTTTGAATTGGCCCTAAGGAGCGCCGGAATTGAAAAATGCAATTTGGTTTGTGTTTCTTCAATTTTTCCCCCGAATTGTAAAATGATTCCGAAAGATGAAGGTATAAGATTATTAAATCCGGGAGAAATAACTTATTGTGTTATGGCAAGAAACGAGGATAATGAACCGAACAGATTGATATGCGCTTCTATCGGACTAGCTATCCCTCAAGACAATGGTCAATACGGATATCTTTCAGAGCATCACGCTTTTGGGCAAAAAGGAGAAAAAGCCGGGGAATACGCGGAAGATTTAGCTGCTACAATGTTAGCGACTACCTTAGGAATCGAGTTTGATCCGGAGACAGCCTGGCAAGAGCGAGAACAGCTTTATAAGTCATCGGGTTATATTTTTAAAACGATCAATATGACACAATCTTCGGAAGTAAACAAAGATGGTCTTTGGACTACTGTGGTCGCGGTTGCGGTCTTTGTTCAAGAATAATATGTCAAAACCAAAACTTTCATACTAATGTTATTAGCAATAATAATTTCAACCTTTCTTATCACTTTATGCGTTTGGGTCGCCATTTTGATCATGTTCTTTAAAAAAGAGTTCTTAAAGGAGATTATAAAATTTTTAGTAGCCTTGTCTGCCGGGACGTTGATGGGCGGAGCCTTTTTGCATCTAATGCCAGAAGCGGCCGAGAAAATTAATACGAATGTATTATTTGGAATTTTCATAATTTCTTTTGCCGGCTTTTTTCTAATCGAGAAATTGCTTTTTTGGAGACATTGCCATAAGGAAGATTGTCCGATACATTCATTCGGTTACATGAATTTAGTGGGTGATGGAATCCATAATTTTATTGACGGATTGGCAATCGCTGGCGCTTTTATGGTTAATACTCATTTAGGT
Organism: uncultured Bdellovibrionales bacterium; assembly: GCA_964516165.1. Lineage (GTDB taxonomy): Bacteria > Patescibacteriota > Minisyncoccia > Moranbacterales > UBA2206 > CAZEYB01. The sequence goes on from CAZEYB010000069.1 coordinate 2,501, forward strand.
TTGGCGACGACTGTAGCGATAGCGGCGCATGAGATTCCTCAAGAGATAGGCGATTTCGGAGTTTTAATACATGCCAATTTTAAATATAAGTCGGCTTTAATAGCAAATTATTTAGTCGCTCTTGCTGTTGTTTTGGGAGGTATTGCCGGCTATTTATTTTTTTCATTTTCAAGCAACATTCTTCCTTATATTTTGCCTATTGCTGCTGGCGGATTCGTCTACATCGCCGCGTCGGATCTTATTCCGGAAATAAGAGGAGAGAAAGATGTAAAAAAATCAGCTGTAACCTATTTTGTTTTTATTCTAGGGATTTTTTTTATGTTTGTAATAAAGTTTTTAGGTCATTGAAAGAAAATAGGGGAAAATAAGTTTTATTTTTATTGCAATCTTATGTTTAAAAAAATATTATTTTTTTTATCTTTTATATTTTTATTGACTGTTCCTCAACGCGATATTTTCGCTCAAAATAATTCTGGCATAAATATCTATTTTTTTTGGAGCGAGGGCTGTCCTCATTGCGCTAAGGAAAAACCTTTCTTAAAAGAAATACAAGAAAAGTATAAAGATGTTAAGGTTTATGACTTTGAGGTATCGAAAAATTCTGATAATTTGGAACTTTTAAAAAGGGTTGGGGAAAAATTAAATGCCGATGTTTCTGGCGTGCCTTTTACAATAATTGGCGAAAAATATTTT
>CAZEYB010000070.1:0-2913 GCA_964516165.1 uncultured Bdellovibrionales bacterium
TCTTATCAAATTGACAATGTCATAGAAACTAGCGCCGAACAGGGGATGATAACTATAGACCGGTCGCTGGCTAATTTAGCGAAGCAAGGCATTATTTCAGTCGACGCGGCGATGGTTTACGCCAAAGATTCAAAAAACTTAGAGACATTGCTGGAAAGTTAAAATATGTTAGTATATATTTAAGTTAGCGAACAAATAATTTATGAAATTTAATTTTAAAGCCAAAACCCAAACCGGAGAATATAAAGAAGGCATAATTGACGCGTCTTCAAAGGACGTGGCTATCGCTATTCTTCAAAAAAACAATCTTTTGCCGGTCAATCTCCGCGAAAGCGGACGAAAGGAGAACTCTTTAAAAGGTCTTTTCCTGAAGTATTACGATCGCGTTACTCAAAAAGATCTGATAATTTTTTTCCGGCAGCTGTCTATTTTGATTGAAGCCAGAGTTCCGATAGTAACTTCGCTTGTAGCCATCAGCGAGCAAAACAATAGCCGGTATCTGATAAGAGTTGTTCGGGAGATGGTGGGCGATATTGAGGACGGAATATCTTTTTCCAGCGCCATGGAAAAGCATAAAGATGTTTTTTCTTCCCTCTCCATTAACATAATCAAAGCGGGCGAAACTTCCGGCAATCTCAAGAAAGCCATTGATTACGTGGCCAAAAATGTCGAAAGGAATTATAATCTTTCCCGAAACATCGTTTCGGCGCTGATTTATCCCTGCATAATCTTGGTGGTGTTTTTCATTATCGGATTTTTAGCCATAACGATTATTATTCCCAGACTGACGCGAGTCATAAAAGATCTTAACGCCGAAGTGCCGTGGTATACCCATTTTGTGATAATCTTAGGCGATTTTATGGCCGCCTATTGGTGGGCGGTAGCCATAATCATTTTGGGAATTTTTGGCGGAATCATTTATTATATCAAAACCGAGGACGGGAAAAAAGAATGGGACCGGGTGAAAATAAATCTGCCCATTGTTGGAATGCTTTTCCGCTATGTTTATATCACGCGCTTCGCGGAAAATTTGGCGGTTCTTCTGATAGGAGGCATTCCGATTATCCGGGCGATCACGGTGGTCAGCGCCGTTATGAATAATGTGGTTTACGAAGCTATTCTTTTGAGAGCGGCCGAAGAAGTTAAAAAAGGGGGAAATATGAGCACGGTGCTAAGAAGGAGTCCGTTTATTCCCGTTATGGTAACGCATATGATTAAGATCGGCGAAGATTCGGGCCAGGTGGATACGGTCCTGGAACATATCGCTAAATTTTACGAGCAGGAAGCGGAAGTGATGGCCAAGAACCTTTCCACCCTCATTGAACCAATACTAATGGTGATAATCGGCATTTCAGTGGCTTTTATGGCCTTCTCAATCCTTATGCCGATCTACAACATCGCCGGACAGATCAAATAAGAAGAATGAAGAATGAAGAATGAAGTATGAAGTATGAAGTATGAAAGATAAGATTAAAAAGTTTACCGATTTGTTTGCTTGGCAAAAGGCTCATGGGCTAGCTCTCTCAATTTATAAAATTACCGAAAATTTTCCGAAAAACGAACTTTTTGGAATAACTAATCAAATGCGAAGATGCGCGGTATCAATCGTTTCTAATATCGCGGAAGGTTTTAGCCGAGCCACATTCAAAGATAAAAATCAGTTTTATTGCATGAGTCTAGGTTCAGTTACCGAACTTCAAAGCCAATTGCTGATATCAAGAGATTTGAAATATATAAGCGGTGAAAAATTTAAAGAAATCGCGGAAAAAACGGTAACTGTCCATAAATTGATTAATGGTTTAATAAAAGGAAATAAAATTAAAATGAAAGCGGAATAAGCGAAGAAAGTCAATTCATTCTTTCTTCCTGCTTCATTCTTCTTTCTTCTATTGAAGGGAGGTGAATTATGACTAAGAAAAAGAAAAAAGTCGCCTCATCGGCGACCCGCCGAAAAGGCGGAAAAAAGGGTTTTACCCTGATTGAACTCTTAATTGTCATCGCCATTATCGGAATTCTAGCGTCAATCGTTTTGGTCAGCCTTTCATCGGCACGGCAAAGAGCTAGAATGGCGGAGTTTAAATCTATAGCGGCAAGTTGTAATGCAGCGAATATTGCGAGTTGTGATGGAGGTGTAACAACTGCATGTCCGGCCGGTACATCTAACAATGCCGCTGCTCCAACTTGTGCTGATGGAATAACAGGCGGAACCATGACTTCAACATCTGCGGCAGGATCTGGTACGTGTACGGCGACATTCAGTAACGAAGGAGTTGCTTTTTCGGGTAGTTGTTAATTTCGAGCTAACCAGATAAAACAAAGATTGCTTTTGTTCCAGCCTGGTTTTACTAATTGTCATGAGAATTTTTTTGCGCTTGCCGTTTTGGAATTAGAAACGGCAAGTCCACACACTAACCTTGCAGTTTGAAGGTTAGTGTGTGTGGCGAGCGGTTAATTTTTTAATATAAAATAAAAAAGAACGGAGGTGCGTTATGAAAAAAAAGAAAAATAAAAAATGTTGCCGAAGGAAAGGCTTTACCTTGATTGAACTCTTAATTGTTATCGCCATCATCGGAATCCTGGCCGCGATTGTTTTAGTAAGTCTTTCGTCAGCCAGGCAAAGAGCGAGAATGGCGGAGTTTAAATCTACAGCATCAAGTATGAATGCCTGGGCTATTATGGAATGTGATAAAAGAGGAGGCGGGGGTGCTGTAACTGCAATGACTTGGCCGGCCGGGAATACATCAGGGGCTGTAGGTGTCGCCTTAGCTTGTACAGGTGGTGATATAACTGGTGGAACATTAACATCCGCTTCTAGTGTTACGGGAACTAACTGTACCGCAACACTTAGCCCATCTGGAGTTTCGTTTACTGCAGGGGCTAATCCTGGAGGATGTTAATTCGTTTATACTAGTA
>CAZEYB010000071.1:0-2907 GCA_964516165.1 uncultured Bdellovibrionales bacterium
GCCAAAGCGGAGTTAGTCAGCATGGCGATTACTCCCAAGGTGATCCCGAGAGATATAGCTCCTGTATCACCCATAAAAAATCTAGCCGGATGGATATTAAACCATAAAAAAGCCAGTAAAGCTCCGGCGATAGCCACGCAGAAAGCCGACAAATCAATTTTATTCTGGAAATAAGAAATCAAAGAAAACGAACTGAAAGCAATCAAAAGCACTCCGCCATTGAGTCCGTCCAAACCGTCTGTTTCATTGGAAGAAATAGCCGCAAATAGAATGACGAACATAAAAAGAGGAATATACCAAAATCCGATGCTGAAATCTCCCATTGCCGGAATATGAATTTCGTCCCAGCCTAATTTCGAATAAAACCACCAGGCGCCTAAAATCGCGATGAGAATAAGCCATCCAAAGCGGGATAAAAATCTCATTCCTCCGCCCTTGTTGCTTCCTATTCCTCGGACACTCATATAATCATCGCAAAGACCCAGTATTCCGGCTGAAACCAACGCGAAGAAAGGCAACCACACTTGAGACCGGCTAAAAAAATCCAACCGGGCTATAAAATTTATCCCGAAAATTTGAGATAAAAATGGAAAAACGTAATGGGAAAGAATCGCTAAAATCGCGACCGCCGACCAAATCAGAACCCCGCCCATAGTAGGCGTTCCGGATTTATGCCGGTGAAGTTTGTTTACATACTCGAGTTTACGACCATCAACTGATGTTTCTTTAATTTTTATTCCCAATTTTTTCCGGTATAAAAAATAAGTTAGCGCCGGAGTAAGAAAGAACGCCAAAATAAAAGCTAAAAATCCCGTAATCAAAATCTTCAGAATGTTTATCACTTCGGGAATAGTCTGTATTTGAGCCAGGTTCATATATTTTCTTTAGCGCCATTCGTAATTGGCAAAGACCCAGTCGACCAACTCTCGCATATCTTGCCATCGATTATCGTCGTTTAATATGACTGCGATTATCTTATGCTGTTTAGTCGGATCAGCCGCCGCCAGAAGCAAGGATCTTCCCGCCATGGGAGTAAATCCGGTTTTTCCGCCCAAACAATTCGGCATCTGGCTTAATAGCAGATCGGTATTTTTAAGCTCATGCGTGTATTTTCCGTCTACGGAAGAAAATTGATATTCCTCCATTCTCATTATATCCCAAATTAGCTCATATTTTAAGGAGTAAGAAGCAATTCGGGCGATATCGTAGGCGGAAGAATAACATCGGTCTTCTTGCCCGTCAATTTCCAACCCGGAAGGCGTGCAAAAGTTGGTATCTTTAAGCCCTAAATCCTTAGCTTTATTGTTCATCATGGAAACAAATTCAGTAGCCGTCCCTCCGGTATGGATGGCTAGAGCCGTAGCCGCGTCATTAGCGCTATTCAAAAGCATGGCTTTAAGCAGATTCTTAACCGTAATCTTTTCGCCGGCGCGCATTCTGGCGCTGTTGCAAAAAACGCTAGTGGGGCATCCGACAACTGTGCCTGCTACATTCAGCGCTTCGTCCGTTATAGTTGTTTTTTCCTCTAAATTTTTCACATTTTCCATAACGAGAATTGCCGTCATGATTTTAGTGAGAGACGCGATTTGCGTTCGTTTTCTGCCGTTGAAATATTCCAGAATCGTTCCGCTGTCCACATCAATCGCCACTGATGACCCCGACCATATTTTTATATCGTAATAATCAGGTTTTCTAATAGGAGTAAATCCTTTATCGCTGGGATAATCCAACGGAAAAAGATTATAGTTTTCAGACTTTGGATTATCCATCGCGCAAATTTCGCTTGAAATTTCGCTTTTATTTTTTGCTTCCCCTAAAACTTTATTCCCGTTAGTTTTTGCATCCTGAATGACTTGGCTATACATGAAAAAAGGCAGGAAAGGAAAAACTATCGCGGCTAAAATTATATTCAACATAAATGAAATCACTTAATAATATCTTCGATCCGGACGTCCCGGGAAAGCGTTTCCCAATCAGGAAGTTTTTCCGCGCTTGAAAGTCCCAGTTTTCTCAAAAATTCAAACGATATTTTATATAAATATGCCCGACTATCTCCAGCGTTATCCACTCTCTCTAGCAGTCCTCTGATAAGAAGCGTCCGAAGGGTAAAACTGGAATTAACTCCGCGAATAGCTTCGATATTGGATCTAGTTATCGGTCCGCGATAAGCCACGATAGAAATTACCTCCAGCGCCGCTCGGCTCAATCCTTCCTGAATTTCACTTTTTACCAGCTGTGTTACTATGTCAGAATTTTCGGGGCTAGTAGCCATTTGAACCGAACTGTCTTTTTTAATTATGACCAGGCCGCGTTTCCTGCCATATTCCCCTTGAAGAATCATAATGGCATTCTCCACTTCCGGAACGGGAGCGCCGGAAATTTCAGCTATTTTTGAAATTCTAACCGGCTCTCCGCTTACAAACAGCGCGCTTTCCACGATTGATTTTAATTTCTCTTGGTCCATTTAAGCCTTTCTTAAGCTTAGTCTTATCTCACTGAATATCTTTTTCTGTTCCACTCTGATTATTCTCTGTTTTATCATTTCCAATACGGCCAGAAATGAAATAATGACATCTATTTTATTTTGCGCTTGGCCGACCAGCTCTGAAAAAGAACTTTCTATTTTCGCTCTGAGGAAGTTCTCCAGATCGTTAATTTTTTCTTCAAGCGTCACCACTTCGTTTACCACTTCCTGTTCCAGTTTTTCTATAAGCGGTATTTCAGCCAGCACCAGCTGGAAATATTTCTTAAAATCGAATATATTGAAATTTTCAGGAGGATAAAATATGGATTTTACTCCGCTCCAGCTTTCACGGGAGTAACTGATCTTTCCGAGACCGGCTATGGCGCCGATTTTTTGAGAAATTATCTTGAATTTTTTATATTCTTCCAATTGGCGGGTCAGAT
>CAZEYB010000072.1:0-2626 GCA_964516165.1 uncultured Bdellovibrionales bacterium
GCAGTTTCAGCCGGGTAAGCCCGAAGTCAAATTGAGAGGAAAGATTAATAAGAATAATCCACCCCTCGGATATCGCGACCGCAAGCTCTCCGTCCTCTTTAATCGTAAACACTGCCGGCTCTATATTGATGTTTTTTACCAAATTCTGGTTTATTTCTTTTATCTTTCCAGCGATTTCTTTTAATTCCTGGATGCTGTAATTCTTAACATTGGATTCCCCTAAAATCACGCGCGGCAATGCTTCGGAACTTTTAAATTCCTTGTCCCAAAACAGCGCGCCGTTCTTATCCAAGAAAGCGCAGTTTTCCGGGCTTTCGCACCACAAAATCGCCGGCGTTTTCTTTTCAATGGTTAAAATCAAACTTTCGGGCAGACGGCGATGAACTTCTATTTTTTCAATCTGGGAAAATGACTCGGCGAACCATTTTTTTATTTCTCCGGTTGAGAGAAAAATAATGTTTTCGCCCAATTTTTGCAGGGCGAACGCGCCGGCTTCTTTTTCCAAAAACAAGTCCGGCGCCGACACGGAAATTTCCCTGATTTTAAAAAGGGGCGAGAAAAAAACCAGATAAACAGCGCCTAAAACAAGGATAGAAACCAAAGCAGCATCCCAAAAAATCCGGCTTTTAAAAATTAAATTGCCTTTCTTAATCAACCTTTTTTTCGGCTTCCGTTTCGGCCTGTATTTTTTGTACCGGTAAACATTCATAATCCTCTTTTCTTTTTTCTTATTCTTTCAACAAAAAAATTGAGCCAATAACCAAAAGACAATATTAAATCCTGCGTCTTAACATATTTTTTTTCATATCCGCCAAAACCGGTCTTAAATAAGGTTAACCCTGCCCAAGGATGTTTAGGGTTTGAATTTGGCGCTATTCCCCAAAAATTATATCTCTGACACCCTCTTCTCTTTGCTTCTTTTATCGCTTCCCACTGCAGAAGATATGAGCCCGGGACTTTTGGATATTCCTGGCTTGACGCGCCCTGATGATAATAAGAAACGCCCTTGTAAAATATGACCATGGCTGAAGCGATCCGTTCTCCGCGATAATCGGCTGAAAATATTAAAATATGGCTGTCCGGCGCAAAAGCAGAAAATTCTTTCGTGAGATATTCAAGAGAAAAAGGGAAAAAATGATGGCGGTCCACTGTTTTTTGGTAAAGTTCGTTAAAAGCCGCGATATCAGCCGGATTTTCTGACGCTTCTATTTTTAAGTCCGGATTTTTTATCCCCTGCCTGACTAAATAACGGGTGGTTTTGCGCATGCCCGCCAAAAGTTGTTCTTCGCTTGGTTCCAAACCAAGCTCCCATGTCAGTTCCGGATGCATATGGATCGGCGCTTGGCAAAAACCCAAGTCATTAAAAATTTTCTCATTCTCTTCCGTTCTCGGCCAAATCGGCGCCACTCTTATAAAACTGCAATTTTCTCTTTTAGCAATTTTTTTTAATTCAAATAAGAGATTTTCTAAAATATTCTTTTTGAATTTTGAATTTTCATTTTGATTTTTGATTTTTGATTTTTGATTTATCAGTGGCCCGTGCGGCGCGAACAAAAATCTGCCCCGTCTGGCTGAAACTTTAATAATCAAGCTGACCCCCGTTAAAACGCCACGGTCATAAATTCCCAACCGCCAGATTTTCTCGCCAAGCATTTTTTGAAACTCGCCCCAACTGTAGCTTTGCAAAAAAGTTTTCTCGTCCGCTCGCTCAAGAAAATTTTCCCAAATTTCTTTATTCTTTATTTCTCTTATTTCCATGTTTTTACCCCGTTAGAAATAAAGTTTCTAACGGAGTTTTAAGATAATTTTTTTAAGATACCCCGTTAACCGGAGCGCTTGAGCCGAATTGATATCCGCGTGAGTCGGAAGATTCAACGCGTTTTTAGCCGCTTCTTCAGCAGAAACACAGCTACCGCTACGGTAACCCGCCTTTGTTTGATCCGTGTCCGGCGGCATTATTGCGTTTCCGCGCCAGCCGTCGTCAAGAAAAATTTTTTTCTTTCTTAATTTTTTTAAAATATCGTTTGTTTGAATATTCCTGAGAATTAAGGGGTAACGCATATAAATTCTGCCATCTTTCCTTGACGGCAAAATCAAATCCAGCCCTCCCAACTCTCTATTATAAATTTCAGCAATTTGGGAACGGTGAAGATTAAATCTCTCCAGCTTGCTGAATTGCTTCAATCCCAAAAGAGCCAGACCATTGGGCATTTTCCCGGAAAAAACAGAAGCCCATTTTCCTTTTTTCTCTCCGCTTGTTACCGCCTTGGAAAGAACCCTTGTTTTCTGGAAAAAAATCAAAACATATTTCCCGATGCCGAACAGGCCGTATAAAGGCATAATTATAAAACTGCATAAAACAGGATGGAGAAGCTGCTGGAGCACCCAAAAAAAATTGGGATATTTTAATTTTTCTCTAAAATTCTCCATTGCTTTTGCCAAGTCCCGATTGTTCGTTAAAGCCACTCCGCCAAAAACAGAAGAAATAACCTTGTCTCTGCCCAAGCTGAAAAAAGAAGCGTCGGAAAAAGAACCGGTTTTTTTGCCTGAAACAGAAGCCCCCAGACAGTGGGCGCAATCCTCAATAAGGATAAGATTGCGCTTGCCGGCGATTTCTTTTATTTCT
>CAZEYB010000073.1:0-2580 GCA_964516165.1 uncultured Bdellovibrionales bacterium
TATAGGCCGGATGATTCCGGCGGGCACCGGTTTTAGAAAGTGAAAGTTAAAACCGCTCTATACGCTTTGCGTCGAGCGGTTTTCTGTTACCTTAAAAAATGTTAGAATTAAAAATATGGTTTTGGATTCAGAAATTTTGAAAATTTTCTTTTATTCTTTGGGATTGTCCGCTTCGGGTGTTTTGTTCTGGCTTTATTTTTGGTACCACTATTCCAAAAAATTCACCACGCCGAGATGGCTTCTTTTTAAAGCCGGGGTCTTCGGGGTTTTTGCCGCCATAGCGGCCGCGCTTTTGGAGAAATTAGTAATCGGCAATATTTTCTCCCAGGATGTTTTTTTTCTTTTCGAAGGGAAAATGCCGTTTACCGCGCTCCAGAATTTTCTTATGATGTTTGGGACAGCGGTATTCTTAACCGCCCTGCCTGAAGAAATTTTGAAGTTTTTTATTTTAAGATTTTCTTTTTTCAAGTCGGATCATTTCAACCAGATTATTGACGGGATTAAATTCGGTCTTATGATAGGGCTTGGTTTTGCTTTTGTTGAAAACTGGTATTTTTTCTTTACCAAAATGAGGAATTTGCAGTTTGGGCAAGAAAACCTGTTTTTGCTTTTTTTCTTCAGGTTTTTTATAACCACATTGGCGCACTCGCTTTACGGCGCGATTATGGGATACTATTTCGGGCTTGCCCGCTCTTACAAAATTTTTAAAACCATATTTCTCTGGCAGGGTTTTGTCGCGGTGGTCGGCTTCCACGCCTTTTTTAATTTTTTGGCTTTAACGCCTCTTAATATCCTGTCTTTCGTTATTTTAATCGGCATTCTTATTTTCGCCATGAAATGGTACACCGACAGAAAGAATCTTCAGGTGGCGATTTCTCTGCGGCTGGACGAGAAAACAAAGACGCCGATTTTCAGCGGGCAAAAAGAAATGCAGGCGCTTATTGCCGAAGGGACTAATTCCAATTTCCGGCTGGTGGAAAAAATAGGGCTTTGTCCGTATTGCTTCAAACGGCTGAAAGACAAAAACGGCCAATGCCATTATTGCGGCCGCAGGATAAACCCAGTCAGAGATCCATCGCTAAACGGGGTAAAGCCGGTTTCCGCGGATGTGGATAAAAAAATTGACCTTGATGAAAAAAAATAGAATAATAAACTAATAAGAATATGAACAAAAAAATAATTTTTCTGATTTCCGTTTTTCTTATTTTTTTCGCGGCGGCCCTTGTTTTTTCTTTTGGATTTTTTAAACCGGAGAAAACAACGGCATCTTCTTCTAATTTGGGCATCGCCGGCCAAAACTTCACGATAAACGGAGCCGCGACATTTTTGTTGGGCGTTTCTTTTTTTGACGGGATAAACCTTTCTTTAGCCGATATGGATTCTGATTTGGATTATCTGAAAGCGAATAATTATAATTTAATCAGGGTTTGGGCCGACTGGAGCTGGCAGAACGATATGAAAGAGAGCCGAGCGAGCACGGTTTACAACAAAGACGGCACATTGAATTCCAATATCGGGAAATTGAAAACGCTGATTGAAAAAGCCGATGTTAGGGGAATAATTGTTGATGTCGCAATTGAAGACACCAATCCTTATTTTTTCAGCGACGGAAAAGATATGAACAAACGGCTGAAAGCGGCCGAGGAAATCGCCAAGGCGCTTAAGGGCTATCAAAATGTGCTTTTTGACATCTGCAACGAGCATAACCACAACACCGACCCCAGTTTTTATCCGATTTCCCACAGCGAAGCGAAACAAATAAAAGACAAGGTGAAAACCGTTGATTCTTTAAGAATCGTGACGATTTCCAGCACTGGCGCGCACCTTCTTAACAGCAGTCAGAATGTTCAAGAAGAGGTCTTTGATGTTGGAGTTGATGTCTTGACTCCTCATTTTAGCCGGACGAACGACTGGTACTCGGCAACCGATTCAAGAGTGAGCACAGTGCGGGGCTATCTTGAGGACATAGGAAAAGGCAATTTGCCGATGTATCTTCAGGAAGAGCAGGCCTATCCGGACGACAGCGATGCCAACCATTTTAAAACAGCCGCGCTTGAAGCCAAGAACAGCGGAGCGGCCGGCTGGATATTTCACAATCGGGCCGGCTTAGATCTGAAAACAGGAAATCTGGAGAGCAGTTTAGGAATAGCCGGAAGAGGAGTATTGGAAGCAATTGGCGTTGAATTTGGTGGAGGAGGACCTTCCTGCAGTTGCGCTTCCTGGCAAAGCCAGGGTTGCGGGGCAGGCAACTGCGCCGGGACTGCAATGTATGAGACAAGGGTTTGCACTCCGGCGGCTTGCTCCAGCGAATCAAGATGCGTCGCCAATTCTTCTTGCGAACCCGAGTACACTTGTCAGGAAAACGGCTTTAAATGTATGCTGAATGCCTGCGCAAACTATGATAGTTGCGGCCAAAAATCAGGGCTTACCTGCGTTTCAATCAAGAACTGCTGCGATAATCGCTGCACTGCTAAAGGAAATTCGGCGCTTATAGAAAATATTGAATCCGGCGATTACCAGCTTGGTTATTTGAAGCAAGGCGATGAGTATTACATTGGCCGCGATTTTACGATTACAGAA
>CAZEYB010000074.1:0-2467 GCA_964516165.1 uncultured Bdellovibrionales bacterium
TTTAAAAATCTGATCGAGATTAAATTCTTTTAGCAGATAAGCGTTATTGTAAAATCGCCAAGAATACCCGTCAGTAAGAATTCCGAATTTCTTATCCACATCTTTTTGATACTGCATAAGCTGGTCAAAACCTTTTTCTATTTCTCCGTATCGTTCCACTTCCATCGGAATTTTAATATCCTGATTCACATAAATAATAACATCGGCTTTGCGCGCCGCTTTAGTCCGGCTTTCTTCGGTGAATTCATTTTTTCTTTTTTCGCTCGAAACGGAAATTAATCCTTCTTTTAGATTGAAAATTTCTGATGATTTTAGAACATCTTTTACAAACTTTTGGGTGCCCGAACCAATCTCTTGCTTGGCATAAGAGTCTTTTTCTTTATTCCATTTTGATTTTAGTTGCGCAATGTTCAACATAGTTTATTTTTACTCTTCCAATTCTATTTTTACTTTAGCAAATCATCCAATTCGCAAGAAAGCAAAGTTGATTTATTGATAAGAATTTGCTCGTTGCGGTTCAAATTATCCGCCGTCATCCTAATAAGCTTGGTAGTAATGCTGTCGCCCAACATAATCCGGTTTGTTTTCTTGAAATAATTTTCCGTTTTCTGATAAAAGAGCGCCGCGTACCGCTTAAGTTTTTCCCGCGAAACCGGTCTTGAACTCGCTCCGTTGTTCGCAAATTCGATTTTATTTTCCAAATTTTTGTCTGCCTCAATCGGCAAATCTCCCTCGCGGAAATTTATCCAATAATCACTGATAATATAAGTAATCCTTACCGAACCGCTGTCCTCTGTTTTATATGAATAAATAAAATATAAATTATCGGTCTGAAAATCCTCGTATATGGATATTTTTTCCAGCGCTGCCACAGTGCGAATCTTGTAATCGTCAAGAAGCCTTAAATAACTTTCCCGCCAGTTTTTTAGCCAATTTTCAATGAATGTCCGATCCAGAAAGAGTGGCGAAAGATCCTGTTTAAGATTCTCGTCGCTTACTTTGTTCATCTGAAGCGTAAGTTTGTCAAAAAGCGCGCGCGGATCTTTAGCATTAACGCCTTTGGCTATAAGATAATCGAAATCCAGCATAATCTTTTTGTTCATATACCAGAGAAGATCGTAAATATCGCGTCCTTTTTCTTCATAAAGGGCTTTCCCCACGCCTCGGATCCCGCGCAGGAAAATCGCGGCGATCTTGCTCGCCATGAGCGCGGACATATTGTAAGTAACAACAATAAAAGAAAGTTGTTCGCGATTTATCGGCCGCCGTTCAGTTATAGTTTTCGGCGCAGAAAAATGATTGAGATCAATTTTAACATGCACCTGTTTCGAGGGGTGTCCGAAGCTTAATTTTTCCCCGACATAAAATTTTAAAAGCAACCCTCTGCCCGCGGTTATTTTTGTCGCTATAAAACCGGCTCCCGCGCCGTATGCATTTGCGAAGTGGTCCTCGATATCTTTTTTCAATACTTCTAAAAATTTATCGGTTATGTCATGAGAAATTTCAAAATCCAGATCAACCGACATCCGGTCAAGCCCGTGAATGATGCGAAGCGCGGAACCGCCATACATAATCCACTGGCTGTACTGCGGATGATGATAGATAAAATCGAGAATATAAAACTGCAGCTCTTCTTTGAGAGCGTTGCGGCGCGTTTCCGCGTCAATTCCGCCATACGCGGCTAGATCGTCAAGTTTTCTTTTTAGTATTGTTAAAATTTGCTCACTCATATTTGAGATATCTTTTAACCAGCGTGTAAAATTTTATCTGTTCTTCCTTGTCCATTTCGCCGATGTCTATTCTTAACTCCTCGACTAATATTTTAATTTTATCCAACCCGACGCCGCGAAACTGACGGGTTCTGAAATACAACAAATCAAACAAGGCTTTTGACGGGGAAGCGATAAAAAAATCAAATTTTCCCTTTACCATAGAAAAATCCAAAAACAGCTCATTTTTAATTGACTGATATGCGAAGTTTCCCGCTTTTGTCTGATAACTTCTCGTAACTTTAGGCGTTACCGATGTGATGGAGCGTATTATTTCCGTGGTCAGATTATAATACTGAAGCGCTGTCCATGAGCTTACATAGGAGGGCGTACGTATGATGTTGGCTAAATATAGCGAATATGAAATATCATCCTTGTTTTTATCAAAAAAATCGGCAGGCACATAAAGCCCCTTTTTGAGTTGAAAAATCTCTTTATACTTCAAAAAACGGCTAATGTAGGTATCCACCGTCGTACTTTTAAGCCCCAGTTGCTTTCCGAGTTGATAAACAGTGCTTTTTTCGAAATGAGGCAGATATCTTAGTTGTTCTAAAAGGTTTTTTTTGCTTTTCATAAATATGACAATAGTGTATCAAAAGTGAAAGGCTATGTCAATGAGCGCTTTTTGGCCAATAATCGCTTTACTGGAAAGAGATTTCATATAACATTAAAAATTAAGGGAGTTGCCAGTAAAACCA
>CAZEYB010000075.1:0-2396 GCA_964516165.1 uncultured Bdellovibrionales bacterium
ATTTATATTAAAATAAATGGCCAAGCAAACACAACATCACGGCCGAGCCTGGTACGTACTTCATACTTATTCCGGTTATGAAGACAATGTTGCCCGGAATTTAAAACAGCGAATCGAATCAATGGATATGCAGGATTTGATTTTTGACGTGATGGTGCCAATTGAAAAAAAAATAAAAATTAAAGGCGGAAAAAGAATGGTGGTGGAAGAAAAAATTTATCCGGGGTATGTTTTGGTGGATATGGTGGTAACGGACGCTTCTTGGTATGTGGTAAGAAATACCCCCAATGTTACTGGTTTTATCGGCCTTGGCACGACGCCTACTCCGGTTGATCCCAGGGAAATTGAGATGCTTAAGAAGCGGATGGGCGTATCCGAACCGAAGTATAAAATTGACGTTAAATCGGGAGACGCGGTAAAAATTATCGATGGACCGTTTAAAGATTTTGACGGCAAAGTAAATGAAGTGGATGAAGAAAAAGGGAGAGTTAAAGTTTTGGTTTCCATTTTCGGCCGGGAAACTCCGGTGGAATTGGATTTTTTGCAGATAAATAAAATTTAAAATTTGGCATATGGCAAAAAAAATTAAAACTGTTATAAAACTCCAAATTTTGGCGGAAAAAGCCAATCCAGCGCCTCCAGTCGGACCGGCGCTAGGTCAACACGGAGTTAATATTCAGGAATTTTGCGTTAAGTTTAACGAAGCCACTAAAAATAAGGCCGGAGATATAATTCCGGCCGAAATCACGATTTTTGAAGATCGGACATTTAGTTTTATTCTCAAGACTCCGCCAGTTTCGGACCTTCTTCGAAAAGCGGCGGGAGTAATAAAAGGCGCGGGCAATCCCCTGAAAGACAAAGTTGGAACTATTAATCGGGCGAAGCTTAAGGAAATTGCCGAAAAGAAGATGCCTGACCTAAATGCTAATGATATTTCCGGAGCGATGAAAATTGTGGAGGGGACAGCAAGGAGTATGGGAATAAAGATAGAATAATTTTAACACCACGAAAAATATATGAAACACGGAAAAAAGTATCGGACAGCGGCGGAAAAGATTGATCGCGACAAAATTTACTTACTGGCTGAAGCGGTAAAGATTATTAAAGAAAATAAAATTGCCAAATTTGACGAATCGGTGGAAATACACGTGAAAACCAATATCGACATGAAAAAAAGCGATCAGCAAGTGCGCGGGACGGTAAATTTGCCTTATGGCACGGGAAAAAGCCAAAAAATCGCCGTGATTACTTCGACTCATGCCAAAGACGCCAAGACGGCAGGGGCTGATATCATAGCTGGCGAAGAAATGATTGAGAAAATAAAAAGCGGAAAATTGAATTTTGATATTTTAGTAGCCACTCCGGAAATGATGCCAAAATTGGCTCCGATAGCTAAAATTTTAGGACCGAAAGGTCTTATGCCTAATCCTAAAACCGAAACGGTAACAACCAGAATCAAAGAAACGGTGGAAGCTTTAAAAAGAGGCAAAACCGCTTTTAAAAATGACAGTACCGGAAATATCCATCAAGCTGTCGGAAAGATATCATTCGCGGATGAAAAATTAGTTGAGAACATTAAATCCTTTATCGCTGGCGTGGAAAAAGCCAAACCAGTTGGATTTAAGGGTAAATTAATTTCTAACATCAGTCTGTGTTCTACGATGGGAATCGGACTAAAAATTAATTTATAATGGCAAAAAAAATAATCATCGGCCTCATCGGGGAAAAAGGCGCGGGGAAAGGCACGGTTTCTAAATATTTGATCAAGAAATACAAAGCTGTGCATTATGGCACTTCCAAGATTCTGCGTCGGACGCTGGAAGATCTGCATGTTCCGGTTTCACGAGATAATTTAGCCAAGTTAGCTTTAGTTCTCAAAGAAGGTTACGGACCATCAATAATAATAGATTCGCTAGTTAAGGATATTGAGAGAAACGGTTCGGATATCATTATCGCCGATGGAATCAGAATGCATGGAGACGTGGAGCCGCTAAAAAAAAGATATGGCCGCCATTTTTATTTGGTTTATGTATACGCCGATCTTAAGCTTCGATATAAGCGGACCAAAGCCAGAAAAGAAAAAGAAAGAGAAGATAAGACTACTTTCCAGCAATTTCTGGAAGAAGAAGGAAAATTAACCGAAGTGGCTATCCATGAGATAGGAAAAAAAGCCGATTTTAAGCTAAATAACAACGGTTCGGCTAATGACTTAGGAAAACAAGTGGACGAAATGATGAAAAAGATAAAAAGATAAGTAGGGCATAATTTTTGAAGTCCGGCAACCCCGGATTTTTTTGACGGAAAAAATAAAAAATAGTAAAATGAAGAAACCCTAAAACAATAAACCAATAAACCAATAAAAAGCTATGGCCAGTCTTAAAAAACCAAAAACCAAA
>CAZEYB010000076.1:0-2365 GCA_964516165.1 uncultured Bdellovibrionales bacterium
TTTCGTTCAAAGAAATTTCGAGCAAGGTTTAGGATTTGCCACCATAACTGATTTATCTCATTTTTCGATTCGTCCTCGCTTGCTTGCCCGTCCGAAGCTTTAGCGGAGGCGGGGGCTCAAGAAATTTTTGGCGGCGAGATTGAAGAAAGAATGGAAAGTTGATATTGTTGATATGCAAGTCATGCGACCATTATATCACTTTCCATACAATCCTTCCGAAAGCGGCAATAATCAAACCGCCAGAAAAATGAGATTAAACAATGAAAATTATAGTTCAAAATCTAGCAACCGAGTATCAAGATGATGGCGTTGGGAAAGTGATACTTTTCTTGCATGGTTGGCGGGATAACCTGCACACTTTTGACGCTCTCGCATCATTCTTGTCTCCGACAAGCAGAGTTATCCGGCTTGATCTCCCAGGTTTTGGCAAGAGCGAAATGCCAAAAGAAACTTGGGATTTGAATGACTATGTCCAGTTTGTTAAGAATTTTATTCAAAAATTAAATATTCAAGTTGATACACTTGTCGGCCACTCCTTTGGAGGACGAATTGCTATAAAAGGTGAAGCCACAAAGAATCTTCGGCCTCATAAGATCATACTCATAGGTTCTGCTGGCATAGCTAAGAGCTGCACGTTTCGTAATTCAATTTTGAAAGTTTTTGTAAAGGTTGGAGGATTGATAACCTACATCCCACCTTTAGTTTTTTGGAGAGAAGAATTGCGTAAGAAAATCTATGGATTTATTGGGAGCGATTATTTAAACGCTGGAGCATTGAAAGAAACTTTTTTGAAAATTATCTCCGAAGACCTTAGCGCAAGCGCAAAAAAAATAACAACACCTACGCTCTTGATTTGGGGCGAGAGCGATACTGAAACTCCAGTGTCTCTCGGGAAACAATTATCCCAACTGATTCATAATTCTGAATTAAAGGTAATAAATGGAGCTGGACACTTTGTTTATAGAGAAAAATCGCAGGAAGTCGCAAAACTAATACAAGAATTTTTATGATAAAAAACTGGCTATCTCGCTATAACTTAGACTACCCGCGATCTCTCGTGTATATGCTTCAAGCGAGTGAGTATAACATTCGCGATTATTTGGCTTGGTATCACAGGATGAAAAACTTTACTCATGTCGAACAACGCAAGCAGTTTGTAAAAACTCCAAAAGCACTTCTACTGCTTACAATTGGTTGGTTTTTTGTCCTCTTACTCTTTGGCGTAGCCATTTCTATACTCTGGATTGGTCCGACTCCACTTAAATATATTTTATTCTTTCTGACTGTCCTTTTGTCGCCATATTTTTTAGCTTACGGAATAATTATTCCGCTTCTCGTCATTAGAATCATAATTCAGTGGCCGGTTGAGTATCTGATAATTAGCAGGGCGAAACAAAAACTAAAAACTCATAATGCTGTGAAAATAGGCATTGCAGGAAGTTTTGGTAAGACGACCATGCGCGAAATTCTCAAAACTGTTTTATCTGAAGGAAAAAAAGTAGCGGCGCCGCCTCATAGCTGTAACACTCCATTAGGTATTAGTCAGTTTATAAAGACACTGAAAGGAGACGAGGATGTTCTTGTTTTTGAATTAGGTGAATATTATCCCGGCGATGTTGGGAAGTTATGTGATTTGGCGCAGCCAAATATGGGAGTTATTACTGGTGTTAACGAAGCGCACCTAAAGAAATTTAAGACATTGGAGCGAACAATTAGAACGATTTACGAACTCGCAGATTATCTTGGCGAGAAACCAGTATATGTTAATGGTGAAAATGAACTTGCACGAGACAATGCTCGTTCCGGCCATATCGTATACAGCCGAGAACGGGTTGAAAATTGGAAAATCGAGAATCCAAAAACTGACTTGACTGGAACATCTTTTACTCTAGTAAAGAGCAATACAAAACTGGAATTAAAGTCAGCACTTTTGGGTTTACACCAAATTGGCCCACTTGCTGCAGCTGCCGATATTGCTTTGAACCTTGGATTGTCGCTTAATCAGGTCAAGAGCGGTATTAGTAAGACAAAACCATTTGATCATCGGTTGGAACCAAAAACTGATAATGCTGGCGTTATCACTCTAGATGATAGCTACAATGGTAATCCTGATGGCGTTAAGGCAGTGCTTGATTTTTTGGCGTCTTTGAAGAATTATCGAAGATTTTATGTTACGCCTGGACTTGTAGAAATGGGAGCGCGAACAGAAGAGGTGCATAAGCAAATCGGCAGAAGTTTGGCGAAGGCAAACATTGAAAAAGTTATCTTAATCAAAAATTCCGTAACTTCTTATATTGAAGAAGGTTTAAAAGAAAAAAAGTATAGGGGCGACATATTGTGGTTTGATAATGCCCTCGCAGCTTTT
>CAZEYB010000077.1:0-2319 GCA_964516165.1 uncultured Bdellovibrionales bacterium
GTGCCGCGGGAGAGACTCGAACTCTCAATCTCTTGCAAGAACTAGCTCCTAAGGCTAGCGCGTATACCAATTCCGCCACCGCGGCATTTATTGTGGGAATGGAGAGATTTGTCCCGCTTCGCGGGATCCGCCTAGGGCGGAAACTCTTATCCCTAGTGCCTTGGGGGAGATTTGAACTCCCAAGAGATTGCTCCCACATGGCCCTGAACCATGCGCGTATACCAATTCCGCCACCAAGGCATTCTTCTATTTTAAAATTTTCTCCAGTCTTTTTATTTCCTCCGCCAGCGCGTCTTCATTTTTATATTCTCCGTGATGCCGCGCGCTATGGCCATAAGTTTCTTTTTTCATATCCAGATGAATATTAATTATCATATCAGCTTTGTTTAAAGCCGCGTAAATATGGAATCGGGGATAGCCGGAAGCCGAAAATGACCGGACAAAACTCATCTCCCCGCCTTCGTATCTCTGAAAAACGTATCCCGCCCGCCGGAGCATATTTACCGGACTGCCGAGAATATTTTTAATTTCCAATTTCATATTTTATTTTTGGGATAATCGTTTCGCCGCCTCAACCGTATTTTTCATTAGCATCGCGACAGTCATCGGACCCACTCCTCCGGGAACTGGAGTAATGGCGCCAGCTATTGGGCTGACATTTTCAAAATCAACATCGCCCACTAACTTTCCTTTACTATTTCTATTCATCCCGACATCGATTACAACTGCTCCCGGTTTTACCATATCTCGAGTAATCAGTCCAGCCTTCCCCACCGCTGAAATAAGAATATCAGCGCCTAAACATTTCTCCTTGAGATTTTTAGTTTTAGTATGGCACACTGTCACTGTGGCATGAGAGTTTATAAGCATAACCGCCAACGGTTTTCCCACAATCGAGCTTCTTCCTACGACTACGCAATCCTCGCCGGCTATTTCTATTCCATATCTTTTTAATATTTCCAGAATTCCCATCGGCGTGCAGGGATAAAATATCCCTTTCTCCGCGGCCATCCGTCCGACGTTCTCCGGATGGAAACAATCCACGTCTTTTTTAGGATCCACCGCTTCAATGATTTTTTTTCCGTCAATATGTTCCGGGAGAGGCAGCTGAACCAAAATCCCATGAGTTTTTTTATTCCCATTCAAACTTTTGATTAAATCCAAAATTTCTTTTTCGCCGACATTTTTATCCAGTTTATAAACTTCGGAGGCAATGCCCAACTCTTGGCAAGCTTTTTCTTTGTTTTTGACATAAGTTACCGACGCCGGATCGCTCCCCGCCAAAATTACCGCGAGATTTGGGTTAATTCCATTATGCTTTAATTCCGAAATATCTCGCCAGATTTCTTTTTTAATATCCTCAGCTATTTTTTTTCCATCTAGAATTTTCATATTGATTAAAATAATCCTCTTATAATTCCGGCTTAAGTTTGGCTTTGTATTCACCGTAAAACTCCAACTCGCCGGGTTTTATGCCGGCTTGGAGAGCAATATTTTTTATCGGTTTCATTTTGGCCGCTTGAGCAATTTCAATATCCGATTTCATATTATTTCCTCTTTGACTTTCTTTAGTATCTCAACAACTTTTTTATTTTCCTTCAATTTAGCCACGGATTTCATAATAATTTCCACATGATTAGCCAGCGTCGGTTGCTTGCTTAGAAATATCCGCATGGATTTTTCTTCCGGTTTTTTTTCGATATACTTAGCCACTATCGCGTACCAAAGCCGAAAAGTTTCCGTTTCAATTTCAAGATCCAGCTTGATCTCTGGAGGATTGTTAAAAAAATGGCTGATTTTTTCCCAATTGTCATAATCTTCATAAATCAATTCATCTTCCAAAATTTTAGCCGGCAGATTACAGAAGTCGGCGGCGTGTTTCAATGAATAAAAAGCGTTTCTATTTAATATTTCCTCCCGGCGCATATCGCAATACAGATGAAATTTCCAGCCAGCTTGAAACGAGTCGAGACCGGAAAAATCAAGATCCAAGGGAGCAAATTTAAAATGAGTGTCTTTTCTTTTAATATTCCCGCCAATGTGCCGGATGTCGGGAAAAATACAGCCCAGCATAAATTCGTCCCGGTTTATTTTTCCTCCGGGAGCAACTAGTCTTTCCGCGTCGTTCAAGTCTTTGATTTTCACCAGTTCAAAACTGTCAAAATATTTCTTGGCGTAAATGATATGCGCGATTTGCGAAGCCATGCTATGATAATAGCATAATTAAAATAAAGATTGAATTAAACCTATGGAAACATTGGAAATCAACAATATTTTTATTCGCAGGCGGAACGATGGCGGAAAAATCAGAGAGACTAG
>CAZEYB010000078.1:0-2216 GCA_964516165.1 uncultured Bdellovibrionales bacterium
ACTCTATCAAGCGTTCGGTCCCGCATAAAATCTTGACGGCATATATCCGCCCCTCGTTTCCGTTGCTGTTCAGCCGCACCGGAACAAAATGAACGCAGTCCATATTGCAGAATTTATGTGAACCTTGCGAGCATATAACCTGCTTGCCTTTTTCATTTAAAATATTATTGACTAGTTTCATAATCGCTTTACCTCCGCAGAAGTTTGGAAATCCCATCTTTGAAATTGAACTTGGAAACGTTTTCCCTGATTTTTAGGCGGGTTTCATCCCGCTTAATATACCAGGAACAGGCGACATCGTAAACATCCATAAGAAAACCACGAACAAATGTCCTTGGCATTTTCGCTATCGGAATTGAAATTATCATCGTGGAGTTGTCCGGCGTAAAAAATACCCTCGCGTTCATATCGTCGCGGTCAAGCGTTATGGTTTCTTTTTTGGTTTTTTCCGGAACAGGTTTTGAAGTATCCTTCGGATTGACTTTCTCTTCTTTTGTTTCGCCCTCTGTTTTTTTAATCATGGTTTAAAGTGTAGCACATTTTTTATTTTAATGTCAATCTTGCTTCAAAAATTTGGCCCCCAGGATACGAACCCGGGGGCTTTACGCTGCCAAATTTTCTTCCGACCAACTGGTAACTTATTAGGCATAAAGCCGGGGTTTTTAAACCACCTGCCCGCCCTTATTCGTATTTACAAGTCTACCGCCGGGGTTTATGGATTTGAGAATTTCCCGAAGCGGACGGCGCACAACTTTGGCCAGCTGATCATCCTCAAATGCGGTATGCTTGAGAATATACGCCGCTATGGCGCAATCCATTACGCAGTCGTCATGCGTTCCCGGCTCGGCCTCTAGCCTTCCATTTTCCCGCCTGACAAATGTGCCCAATTCCAAAAGCATATCTTCGGAGTTTATTTTTAGCGTGCTCTCCCTCAACGCTTCCCGCAGGGCAGATATCATCAGCGGCCGCGTTTTGGCCGTCGTCTTCCACGGCTCCCCATGCTCATCAGTCCACAATTTCGGATAATTCAAATCCTGTAATTTTTGGAGCGTGGCATTACCGGGATAATTTGTTTCCACCGCTATCATCCCCCAATTATAATATGCGCCAATGTCGCGGATGACAAAACCCATTTGTGAAGGGTCTCGATAACCGAGCCAATGCGCGACTTGCTCCCAAGAGAAAACGTCCCAAACCGAAACGGACGATCTATCATTCCCGACTATCCCGTCCGAAATATCAGCCGTGATTAAAAAGCATTTGCCGGAGTTCGCCATATTCTTAAATTTCCTTTTTCATTTGGCCGGATAACGACCTGACTGCCGATATTTTCTAAATCGCAAATCCACTTCACTATATTTTTCCCGTCTTCCTGGCGTTTCAAATCCTCCCACTTAAAAGCCATTTGTCCGCTTGTCCGAAAAGCCTCTTTTCCGTTCGCCGGATATTCCTGCGAGAAAAGCGACGGATCAATCATTGTTGATATTTTAGCCCGTCGCCAGCGCAATTGAGCCCAGGTAAGATTTAAAGTTTTTTTCAAAATCTTTTCGTCGTCCATAATTTCAAACGGGGTGTCATCGCTTGCAGAGTATTCCCGGTTATCCTGCCAGCCGAAAAAATGTTTTTTGTACCCGTTTTTTGCTTGCCAGAATTTATGCCCTTCCGTCCCCGCCCCATTTGCCGTACTCTCTAATATTATCCAGCCGCCATTACGCATAGCCTAGGCGGCCCCGGTAATTATGGAAAAATTCGGATAGAACAGATATTCCGAAAAATGGAGGTGAGTAATATCATCACCGCGCCCAAATGCCCGTTGCCCCGCTGTACCTATCCAACAAGTCGAATTCGTATCCGGGAAGGAAATTTCCTGCGCGGAATTTTTCTGCGTTCGGATTTTTAAAACAGAACTGGAGATATAGTATCTAAATCTTTCTAACAGTCTGGACGTGCTTTTTTCTTCATGCGAAACGATTACAGCCCGGACATTTTTTTGAGTGATACAGGCGTGGAGCCACAGAGCCTCAATGAGCGCGGAAAAACCTTCCTTGCGGGCCTTGAGAATGCAATCGAGATATAGCGATTGATTCCCGATCCGGACGAGCGGGCTTTTGTTTTCTAAAAAATTATTCTGAATCGGATTTAAAATCAGCGGGACATCTCTGGAATTTTTATCAATAATTGATAGACAACTTTCGATAAAAAATTTAGGGTCTGCG
>CAZEYB010000079.1:0-2178 GCA_964516165.1 uncultured Bdellovibrionales bacterium
AAGTGGGAGAAATACTTGATGGAAAAATTCTTGCTTCAGACCGAAGCTCTCTTTTTATTGATTTGGGGGCAAAAGGAATCGGGGTGATTTTTGGCGCTGAATTTTATAAAGCGAAAGATATGCTGAAAAATTTAAAAACAGGAGACACAATCACGACAAAGCTTATCGGGTTGGAGGACGAAGAGGGATACCGCGAACTTTCAATGGCCGATGCGGCGCGCGAAATTACATGGAAAGAACTCCGCGAAAAAAGGGAGGGAAACGAGTCGTTTGAAGAAAAAATAAAAAAAGCCAACAAGGGCGGGCTTCTCACTGAGATAAACGGCATACCCGCCTTTCTGCCTGTTTCCCAATTGTCAAAAGAAAATTACCCGAGAGTGGAAGACGCTGATTTTTCGAGAATTGCCAAAGAGCTCCAGAAATTCATCGGCCAAACATTGAATGTTAAGGTCTTAGACATTGACCAGAGGAAAAATAAAATTATCCTTTCGGAAAAAGCCAAAGGAGAGGAAAAAGAACGGGAAAAACTACCGGGAGATTTTAAGGAAGGAGATTCGGTTTTCGGAACAATAAGCGGCATAACGAATTTTGGCGCTTTCGTGGAAATTAAAGACGGGGTGGAAGGAATGCTTTATCCCGACGAAGTGCCGAGCCCAAAGGGAAAGAAAATAGAAGAAGTCCTAAAAATTGGCAAGAAAGTTAAGGCAAAAATATTAAAAATAACCGACAATCAGATTTATTTGTCTCTCAAAATTTAATTTTAACATGAACAAAATTATCTATAATTTCTTTTGGATAATTCTCATATTTCTTTTGATCTCCGGCTTTTTCGCGCTCGTAAATCCCAAAAAAGAAAACGCGCCGCAGGAAATCTCGTTCAGCGAGTTCGCCCGCGACTTGGAAGAAGGCAAAATATCAGCCATTACCGTTCAAAGTGAAAGAGTTGACATTGTTTACGGGGCGGGAGAAAAATCTTTCGCAAGAAAAGAAGCCAGCTCGTCTATTTTTGAATCGCTTGGCGATTTTGGAGTAACGAAAGAAACACTGAAAAACACGACAATAAAAATAGGAAAAGAAAACACCTCTATTTTGGACATTATTATTCCGATATTAGGATTTGTCGCGCCGGTCCTAATTTTTGTCTGGTTTTTTTGGATAATTTTCCGCCAGGCAAAACAAGGCGCGGGACAAACATTCGGTTTTTTAAAAGCGCCGGCTAAAATTTTTGACGGCAAGGGAAAAGGCGAAAAAGTTTTTTTCAAGGACATCGCCGGGCTGGAGGAAGCGAAAGAAGAAATCGCGGAAGTGGTTGAATTTTTAAAAAGCCCGAAAAAATTTTGGAAAATGGGCGCGCGCATTCCGCGGGGCGTTCTTTTGGTGGGGCCTCCGGGCGTGGGAAAAACAATGCTCGCCAAAGCGGTTGCCACGGAAGCCGAAGTCCCATTTTTTTCAATGGTTGGCTCGGAATTCATTGAACTTTTTGTAGGTGTTGGCGCTAGCCGCACCCGCAGCCTCTTTGAAGAAGCAAAAAAACATCAGCCCAGCATAATTTTCATAGACGAGTTGGACGCTATCGGAAAAATGAGAATGCCCGGATTCGGCGGCGGCCACGAAGAACGGGAACAAACCCTGAACCAGATTTTAGCGGAAATGGACGGATTTGAAAAACAAACCGGAGTGATTATTTTGGCGGCAACCAACCGGCCCGAGTCGTTGGACCCGGCGCTTCTCCGGCCCGGCAGATTTGACAGAAGAATCGTGCTTGATTTGCCTGATGTCAAGGGCAGAGAAGCGATTTTAATAATCCACTGCCAAGGCAAGCCGCTTTCCGGAGATGTCCATTTGGTTGAAATTGCCGAACGCACGCCGGGATTTTCCGGAGCGGACTTGGCAAATTTAGTCAATGAAGCCGCAATACTGGCAACCCGGCGGAATAAAGAACAAATTTTCCAGCAGGAATTTCTGGAGTCAATTGAAAAAGTGCTTAGGGCCGGAACGGAAAAGCCATCTTCTAAGCCAAAACGAGAAGAAAATTTCCGCTTATCACGAAGCCGGACACGCTTTGATTTCCCATTCTTTGCCCGGGGCTGAAGAAGTGCGCAAAATTTCAATTGTTGCGCGCGGAATGGCGGCCGGTTACACTTTGGCGCTTCCACGACAGGAAAAAAGAATCAAAAC
>CAZEYB010000080.1:0-2110 GCA_964516165.1 uncultured Bdellovibrionales bacterium
AAGCCCTGGAGATGATTGATGTCGATCATATCGGGCTTGAACCGGCGGATAAGCATATTCTTCGAACTATAATCGAAAAATTCGGCGGGGGACCGGTGGGGCTGGGAACAATCGCCGCCGCCACTTCGGAAGAAGTTAAAACCATCGAGGACGTTTATGAGCCTTACCTTATTCAAATCGGATTTCTGGCCCGAACTTCGAGAGGACGGATTGCCACCCCAAGCGCTTACGCCCATTTGGGCATTAAATATATAAACAATAAACTTCTCTAGCATGGCAGCTTTATTATTAATTCTCTACGCCGTCATTCTTCTGGGATTTATTTTGGTTTATCTTTTTATTATTTATCACCTAGCCAAATATTCGATAAACGCCGGCTTAAACCGAATCATATTGCCGCTTTTCGTTGTGATCTCAACCCTGCTTCTTTTCTCCAACATTCTCCTTTTCTTTTCCGTAGACTGGAGCGAATTGCTTTCCAAAATTTTTCCCGTTTAATTTTATTTTTTACTTTAAAGATATAACCCATGGACGAACAAAAACAAAACGCGTTTGGCCAAGACGGAGAATATGATTCTCTGGCGGGAACGTTAACCAAATATCATTTCGACGGGCAGAAACCGGGAGAAAAAATACTCAAAGTGCTCCATCGCCACTGGTTCAATATTTTAAGCCAATTCGCCGTTATTTTTCTCATGCTGGTTTTTCTTTTTGGAAGCTATATTTTTTCTTCATCATTCTATCCGGCTTTTTCCGATCAGAACATTCAAACATTAATGGCGTTTCTTAGAAATCTTTTTTTCATATTCATCTGGATAACCATTTTTCTTATCTGGATTGATTCTTATTTTGACGTTTGGATAGTAACCGATCAGCGCATTGTCAACATAGAACAAAAAGGCCTTTTCTTCAGAGTCGTGAGCGAACTGAAACTGGAAAAAATCCAAGATGTCACCACTGACGTTCATGGCGTGATTCCGACTTTTTTAAATTACGGCGACCTGTCCGTTCAAACGGCCGCTGAAAGGGAAAGATTTATATTTCGCAACATTCCCGATCCGTATTCCGTGAAGGATTTAATCATGAAATTGCAAAATAGAGCGGAACAGCAGGAAGAGAACGAGTTTGGCGAACTGATTAGTAAAAAAATCCACAAAGGAATACTTTAAATTTTTTTAAAGTTCGGGTGAAAATAAAAAACAAAAATAAATTTTTTGTTTTCCTTCTCGTCCCGCTCTTGGCGGGATTTTTTGCGGTTGAAAAATGCCAGGCGGATTCGCATTTGATAATAAATGAGATACAAGTCGCAGGAAAAGATAACGTTGATAATGATTTTATAGAATTATATAATCCCACTGATAAAAAAATAAATTTAATAAATTATAAATTAGTAAAACGAACTAAAAACGGAGATTCAGATAATCCCATCAAATCATGGGCAAGTGATACATACATTCAAAGCAATGATTATTACCTTTGGGCAAATAATCATGAAAATTTTTCCGATACCATTAAAGCTGACGCGTCAACCGGATATACTATTTCAAAAGATAACGGAATAGCTATAAAAAATAAAAGTACTGACGAAATAATCGACAGTGTCGGATGGGGAATCTGTCAAAATGCCTTTATAGAAAACTTACCGACTCTTAGTCCAAGTGAAAATAAAAGTATTGAAAGAAAAGAATTTCTGGATACTGATAATAATTCGGCTGACTTTGAAATCTTAGAAACTCCGACTCCGACCCCTAGTCAAAAAGAAAACAGCGATGATGAAACTAATGATGACGAAATAGATAAAGAATCCGAATATTCCGGACAAATAAAAATTAATGAAATCAAGGCGGAAACAAGTGATGATGAGTTTATAGAAATAATAAATAATAGCGAAGATAATATTGATTTTAGCAAATGGTGCGTTAAAGATGAAATCAAGCATAGCAAAACTAACTGGGATTGCAAAAAACCATACAGTGTTGAAAAAAATGAAAAATTTATCATTTTTAACGGATCGTTTTCCTTAAACAATGATTCTGACGGCGATGCTGTTTATTTATACGACGAAGATAAAAATTTAGTTGATTCGATTTCTTACAAAAACGCAAAATCT
>CAZEYB010000081.1:0-309 GCA_964516165.1 uncultured Bdellovibrionales bacterium
GCTGGGGGATTGGCTTTCAAGGTCTCAAAGAGAATATTGTTTTTGGAGCGGGGGAAAGCAATTTTAATTACCTTTTCTCCAAATACAAGCCGGCGACTTTTATTGAAGGCCCTTTTTGGCAGTTGCGCTTTGACCGCGCCGCGAACCAAATCGCCGAGTCCTTGGGCACCAGGGGCGTTTTAGGCGTTCTTTCGTGGCTTTTAATGGCCGGGATGTTCTTTATGGTTTCCTGGTTTGTTTTGAGAGCGAAATCAAATTATCTGAAAATCCAACTGCCGCTTATTCTTTCGTTCTCCGCTGTTTTCGTTG
>CAZEYB010000081.1:319-2104 GCA_964516165.1 uncultured Bdellovibrionales bacterium
TATTTTGTTTTCTATGAAAATTCAGTCATTGCTTTTTCTTTTTGGCTTTTCCTCGCTCTTTCCACTATTAGCTGGGGCAAGCCGCAGAAAGAAAAAACACTCGGCTTCAAGGATTATCCGGAATTGGGGCTTCTGGTAAGCATTCTTTTTTGGGTCGTGCTTTTGGGAATCGGGTTTTTCTGGTTTACTATGGGAAAGCATTACGCGGCGGATGTTTATTACAAGAAATTTCTGGTCAATCCGGTTGAAAACATCGGGAAAATGGAAAAAGCGGCCGGCTTGAATTCTTCGCGGGCGGATTATCATATGGCGCTCGCGCGCGGCTATCTTCTTTTGATTTCCGAAGAATTGGGGAAAGAAAAGCCAGACAACCAGCTTGTCATCAATCTTGTGGCGGCGAGCATAAGCGAAGGCCGGCGGGCAATTGAAATCGCGCCGCGCCGCATTGCCGCGCAGGAAACATTGGGAGTGGTTTTCAGGGAAATTCAGGGGCTTGCCCAAGGCGCTCTTGAGTGGAGCATAAAGACATTTGAGACGGCTCTTTCAACCGAGCCGAAAAATCCGGTTTTGCTTGCCGAACTGGGCCGCTTAATGCTTATTTCCGAGAAAAAAGACGAAGCAAAAGCGCTTTTCAGGCAGGCGTTGGCATTGCGGCCGGATTATGATGTGGCGGCAATAGAGCTTGCGCTTATAGAAGAAGTTGACGGGAACACAAAAGAAGCGGTTTCTATGATGGAGAATTTGGTTTACAAAAATCCGTATTCTTTAGACGGCCATTTCCATCTGGGCCGGCTTTATTTCAACGAGAAGAGATATGACGAGGCGAAAAACCAGTTTGAAAGCGCGCTTCTTATTTTCCCGAACCATTCCAACGCGATATACTCGCTCGGCCTTTTATACGAAAGAGAAGGCGCGAATTCCAAGGCCTTGGAGATGTATGAGCGGGCGCTTGATTTGAATCCGGGAAATGAGGCGCTTTTAGGTAAAATTGCCGAAATGACGGGAGAGAAGCCGGCGGCGACAGAAAAAACAAATGAATCCCAAGCGACAAGCACCGAATAACAAATCTCAATGCCAAAAAAATATAAACCCAAAAAAAATAAAGTCAGGAAAGCCCTTGCTGAAAATTCGGAAAAAGAAATTTTTATTCCGCGCAAAATTAAGATCAAGATTGTCGGCATTGGCGGCGGAGCGTCTTCTATTGCAAGCGAGATGTCTGGCGGTCTAAAGTCCATCCAGTTTTTTGTGGTTGACACGGACCGGCGCAGTTTCAAGCGCGCGAGGCGCGGCATAAAAGGCCTGCAATTAGGGGAAGAGACCACGCGCGGATGGGGTACGGGAATGAACGCCGCTGTGGCTGAAAAAATTGCCCGTCAGTCGGAAGAAAAAATGGTTAAAATTTTCGCCGATGCCGACATGGTCGTCATTTTAAGCTGTTTAGGCGGGGGAGTGGGTTCTGGAATGAGTCCGGTTTTTGCTGAACTTCTGAAGACCAAGAAAAAAATTTCAGTCGGCATTTTTTCGTTGCCGTTTGAATTTGAGGGCGAGAAAAAAATGCGTCTCGCCCGGAATTCCCTGAAAAATTTAAGGCGCGAACTTTCCGGAACGATTGTGTTTAAGAACGACTACATCTTGAAATTCTCCGACAAAAAATCATCCCTTAAGCGGTCGTTATCTTTAGTGAACCAGATTCTTATCCAGTATTTAGCCGACATTATAGAAGTTATTTTTTCTCCCGGTCTCATAAACATTGACTTTGCCGACCTAAAGAGCGTATTGAAAGGC
>CAZEYB010000082.1:0-2057 GCA_964516165.1 uncultured Bdellovibrionales bacterium
AAAACTTTACAAGACTATGGGTTGGGAAGAAGTTTATCGCTATATTGTCCGGGATATTCAGGAGGTTTACGCTTCCCAGGGCGAAGGCATTAATGATAAACATATTGCAATAATTGTCCGCCAGATGTTTAATCGCGTCATGGTGCTCGCGGAAGGGAGTTCAAATTTATCGGTAGGCGATATTTTAGAAGAAGATAAATTTAATGAAGTGAATGAAAAAGTAAAAGCTTCCGGAGGAGAGCCGGCTCGAGGCGAAAAACTGCTTCTCGGAATTACGAAAGTGGCGCTTTCCACGGATAGTTTCCTTTCGGCGGCCTCTTTCCAAGAAACCGCCCGGGTGCTTATTAACGCCACGGTTCAAGGCAAAGAAGACAAGTTGCACGGCCTTAAAGAAAATGTCATCATCGGAAAACTAATTCCGGCGGGAACGGGGTATAGAGGAAACGGGAAAATGGAGAAATAGAAAAAAGGATAAAATTTGGATAAAAGATAACTCGCAAGAGTTATCTTTTTTTAATTCAGTCGTTTAAGCCACTTGACAAAACTAAATAACCCTGCTAAAATTTAGATATATAATAAAATAACCCTGCTGAAATTATGTATATTCCTCGCGAAATTGATGCTGAAATTAAGCCTTTTTTAGGACGAAAAGAAGCTATCGCCATAGTTGGCCCTCGGCAAGCGGGAAAAACGACGTACATAAAATACTTAGCTGGCCAATTAGGCGCTGATAAAAAAGTTCTGCAGCTTACTTTTGAGAAAACTGATGATCTGAGGCTATTCGATGACAGCATTGAAGATTTTAAAAAAATAGCCCAACAATTTGACTATGTGATCATTGATGAATTTCAGTATGCCAGAAACGGAGGAAAAAATTTGAAGTATCTTTACGATACTACCCAGGTAAAATACATAGTTACCGGTTCTTCTTCTTTGGATCTCACTTTCCAAATCGGAAAATTTATGGTGGGTAGGATATTAACTTTTGAAATTCAGCCTTTTTCTTTTCGAGAATATCTTTCTTGCGGCAACGAATTTTTTGGGCTTCTTAAAAAAAATATTGACCCCAAAAAACTGTTAGATTTTAAAGTAAAGAACGGTTTCGGCCAAGAAATTAACAGAAGAATCAGCGATGAACTAGAAAACTTTGTTGTTTGGGGAGGCTATCCGGCGGTTGCTTTATCCGCCACCGATATTGAGAAGAGAAAAGTTTTGGAAAGCATAACGGACAGCTATCTGCTTAAAGATATAAAAGGCCTTTTGAATTTGGCGACCGAAGACAGTCTTTTGCGATTAGCCAGATTCCTGGCGGCGCAAACCGGAAATTTGATAAAATACGAGGAACTTTCCAATGTTTCTAATTTAAGTTACAAAGAAATTCTAAAGCATCTGAATATCTTGGAAAAAACTTTCATTATCCGGCTTATCCGGCCGTACTTTGTCAATCGCCGAACGGAACTGACTAAAAATCCAAAATCCTTTTTTGTCGATTTGGGACTGCGCAATCATCTGCTTAATGACTTTCGGCCGCTTAACGCCAGAAATGAAGCGGGAGCCATAATGGAAAATTACGCCCTGACAGCGCTGGAGAAAATTTTTTTCAAACTACCGTTAAAATATTGGAGGACCAAAAGCAAGGCCGAGGTGGATTTCATTGTGGAAAAAGAAGGCGGGGTTATTCCCATTGAAGTCAAATATTCTTCCAAGAGAATAATCGGCAAAAGCCTTTACAGTTTCATTGATAAATTCAAGCCGGAGAAAGCGGTCATCTTGACAAAAGATTATTTAGCCGAAGAAAAACTGGACGGATGTCTCGTACAATTTATTCCGCTGGGGTATCTTTAAAGCGTAGATATAAAATTATGGCCAAATTTATCAAAACTTTTCAAGAACTTTCCAAGAAAGACGTGAAAATCGCGACTAAAGTTTTAAAAGACGGCGATCTAGTGGAAGTGGACGCGGATAAGGGAATAGTGAGAATACTGAAGAAGTAATGTTGGTGGAAGCTTGTCCCGTAGCGAACCGAAAGTTTTGCTTCGGGGCGGACATTACCCACT
>CAZEYB010000083.1:0-2052 GCA_964516165.1 uncultured Bdellovibrionales bacterium
TACCAGCTGGAGAGTATCCAGATCGCCGGTTACGATTATATTCTCCAGCCCGCCAGCCGGCGGATTTTTTTCCGCTTGAGCTGCCAGAGTGCCGATTACATCATCCGCTTCAAATCCTTGCTTTTCATAAATGGGAATGCCGAGCGCCCGCGTTACTTCTTTAACTCTTTCAATTTGAGCGTAGAGTTCGTCCGGCGCTTTTACCCGGGTGGCTTTATATTCTTTGAATTCTTTATGCCTGAAAGTCGGTCCGGCCAAATCAAAAGTGGCCAAAATATATTCCGGCTGGAATTTATCTATCACCGAAAGAATAGTCGAAGCAAAACCGTAAACAGCGTTGACTAATTCTCCCTTTTTCGTTATAAGCGGCGGAAGAGCGTGATAAGACCGGTGGATAATGGCGTTTCCATCGATTAAAACAAGTTTTTTAGGTTTTCCTTCCATGTTTTAATTATACTGCCGAAAAAGCGGTTTTACAAACAAAAACCAGCTTCTCTTGGCTGGAAAATTTTTTCAAATCATTCAATTTTTACACTCTACAATTTGCTCCGTATTTCTTCCCAAGTCACACCACTATACTTTTCAATCTCTTTGAGCAAATAATATAAAACATCTTTTCTCAATTCTGATTGAATGGTAATCGATTTTTGAGTTGCCGGCCAAGTCGCCTTGCAATGACTGCCGTCTCCCCCGCTTAAATCTATTTCAAAACCGCAACGAATTAAGGCATTTATAAACTTTTTCCTTTTTATGTTTCCGGGAAGCTGACTACGCGAGGGCATAAGCCTTTTGTTCGTTAACATTTTTTATATTCGCTTCCTTGGCATAAGAAGAAGGAACTTCAAATGAAGTTAAGATAGCGTCTTTGATGTTTTTATCCAATTCCTCGCGGTTTTTACCTGAAGTAACAATAGATCCGTATTTAAAATTTTGGCTGATGCCGATAATCACGCCTCCTTCGTGTTTAAATTCAAAATTTATCGGACCGTAAAGCCTAAAATACCTGTTTATTTCAACCAGGCCATTGGGAACAAAATCTTTCCCGCTAATAGCTTTCAATAAATAATCTTTAGCTTTTTTAGAAAATGACATTTTTTATTATTTAATTATTTACTCTTATTTTAATACCGCTTAGACTTGTATTTATATCAGTTTTTTCATAATATGTCAACCGCAAAATGATTGCGTCCATTGTATTTATTATAGCATATTTTTTGTTAAGCAACTAGTTAAGCAACAAATTCAAACATTCTCAATCAAGTTGATCATATTGCCTATTTCCTCTTTATTGGGTTTTCTATTTTTCAGCGTCCGGAAAAATGCCGGCAAGGCAGCCACCAATTCCTTTTCTTCCATAATCTCAAACGGGATTATTCCTTGCGCGACTTCGGACTGATAGACGAATTCTCTGAATTTCCGGCTATTTTTTTTGAGTCCTAATGTCTTGGCCCAAAGTTCCAGCGTTTTTTTGTCGGAAGGCGGAGCGTTTTTTCCCCTTTCGATCTTGCTCCAATTACTGGGGTCATAATTCACTTTTCGGCACATTTCCCGTAAAGTTAATTCTTTTTTAATCCGGAGATTATATAAGTATTCTCCGAATTTTTTCAAGTTTTCCCTTGTTTTCATAGAGTTTATTTTAATATTTATGCTTATATGCTTGTGGTACAATCATACCACACCCAATATTTCCGTCAAGCCAACAAAAAACCAGCCTTGTGGGCTGGGCCTGATTGTTGCTTAACTAGTTGCTTAACAAAAAATTTCACGGGCAATTCAAGGCTTTGCGCCAGCCGGCGGCTTGAGCTTCGGCTTCGGTGCAAAACATTTTTTCTCCGCGGCTTTCTTCAATAGTCGTTTTGGCGTATGATCCGCAACTAGAAAGATGATAGATTTTTTCACCGGTAGCGGAGATATTGCCTTTGATATCGCACTCGCCGGAAGTTTCATTTTTTATCGTTTCTTCTTTGGAAACAGTGGTGGATCTTCCCGCATCCACGGGACAAGCGTTCCACAACCCGTTTTTATTTTTTTCCGCCTCTTGTTGCGCCGCCA
>CAZEYB010000084.1:0-1926 GCA_964516165.1 uncultured Bdellovibrionales bacterium
TAGAATTATTAACAATCAAAGAACCGACAAATGTATGTGTTTAAAACAAAAACCTATAGATAAAACGCCCGGAATATTTTTCCAAAACTAAAAAAACTCGGTTAAATCCGGGTTTTTCTGAAATTTTTTAGTCAAGTTTAATTTTTGAGCGGGTGAGCGGAATCGAACCGCCGTCCTCAGATTGGCAACCTGATGTACTAACCGTTGTACTACACCCGCCTTCACTACGCTTCGGCAGGCAAGCCCGCTTTGTCGCAGCCTAGACTTTTAACTTTTTACTTTAAATTTTTAACTTCTTTGTGGTGCCGAGTCCCGGGATCGAACCGGGGACACAAGGATTTTCAGTCCTCTGCTCTACCACTGAGCTAACTCGGCTATGTGGATCCTGCAGGACTCGAACCTGCGACATCTTCGATGTAAGCGAAGCGCTCTACCAACTGAGCTAAGGATCCGGAGATATGCGCGGATGATCCCGCCAAGGCGGGACGCGTATATCGTCATGTGCCTTCGGCGGGACTCGAACCCGCACGGCCTTGCGACCCATGCACCTCAAGCATGTGTGTATACCAATTCCACCACGAAGGCCTTAACTTTAAAAATTATTTTTCCTTAGCTTTTTCTTCTTTTTTCTCTTTATTTTCTTCGGTTTTTTCCTCCTTCTTTTCCACTGATGGTTCTACTTCCTCTTTTATAAATTCTTTCATACCTTCGTATTTCATCCGGCTCTTCTTGGCCGTCAATTTTCTGATGTAATATAATTTGGCTCGTCTCACTTTCGCTTGCTTAATCGGTTCGATTTTCTCGACATTCTTTGAAAGAACCGGCAAAATCATCTCCACGCCCACGCCATGAGAAACTTTTCTCACCGTAATTGTCGGCGAAGAACTTTGCTTTCCCTTTATTCCGATGATGATTCCTTCAAATACCTGGATTCTTTCTTTTTCTCCTTCCTTGATTTTGAGATGGATCTTGACGATATCTCCCGAGTGGAAATCCATTTTTTCTTTAGCCCTAAGCTTTTTATTAAATTCAACCACTTTTTTATCCATATGATTATTATAACAAATTATCTAAATAAAAAATAACCTTTTCATATTAGCTTTTTATCGATTTTCCGTCAAGATAAGCCGCAAAATCTAAAAAATCACGAGGCGGCATGGCTTCGAATTCAAATTTCTTTTCCTTTAATTCAAATTCAATCTTTTTAGCATGCAAAAGTTGCCTCAAAATCTTCTCGTCTGTCTGGATATTTTTTGGTTTATATTTCTTATCTCCGGCCACTGCATGGCCGATAGAAGCCAAATGAACCCTAATCTGATGCATCCGGCCAGTTTTAGGATAAACTTCCAAAAGTGAAAAGTTATTCCAAGTCTTAATAATTTTATATTCCGTTACCGCCGGCCGGATTTTAGTCTTGGATTTCGCGGAAGCGATAGTTTGTTTTTTATAATCGGCCGTCCGCGCCATCGGTTTGTTGATGATTCCGCTGAAATTTTTCAGTTTTCCCAGTACTATCGCCCGGTAAGTCTTTTTTACTTCGTGATTTTTGAATTTATCTTTAAGCTCCAGAAAAGTTTTTTGGTTTCTGGCGATTACAATGATTCCGCTGGTATCTTTATCAAGACGGTGGACTATCCCGGGACGGACACTGGGTTCGTCGCCGACAGTTTTTATTTCCGGAAATCTATAAACAAGACCGCTAGCTAAAGTATCGTTTTCGTATTTCAAACTTGGATGCACTATCATTCCAGCCGGTTTATTGATAACAATAATATTTTTATCTTTATATAAAATATCTAGTTTAATATTTCCATTCGGGATAAGTTTAAATGCTTCACGTGAAATATTAATCTCAACTTTGTCGTCTTTTTTGAGAATATAACTGGGTTTTACTTTTTTATTATTGACCGTCACCTTCCCAGCCCG
>CAZEYB010000085.1:0-1871 GCA_964516165.1 uncultured Bdellovibrionales bacterium
AGAATAAAGACAAGCTTACTCCGGATGAAAAAGCCAGGATTATGACTAATCTTGTCGGCTATGACATTTCTCCCGATATGGTGAGAATATCTCTTGTTAATATGTATCTGCACGAGTTCCCGAATCCAAACATATTTGAATACGATACTCTATCAAGCGATAAAAGATGGGATGAAACTTATGATGTAGTTTTAGCTAATCCGCCTTTTATGTCGCCTAAAGGCGGCATCCGTCCGCACAACAGATTTTCTGTTAAAGCAAACAGATCAGAAGTTCTTTTTGTTGATTATATTGCGGAACATCTGAACATAGACGGCAGGGCGGGAGTGATTGTCCCTGAAGGAATAATATTTCAGTCGCAGAACGCATATAAACAATTAAGAAAAATGCTTGTAGAAGAAAATTATTTATATGGGATTATCTCTCTGCCTGCCGGAGTGTTTAATCCGTATTCAGGCGTAAAGACAAGCATACTCCTGATGGATAAGAATATCGCGAAGAAAAAGGACAGTATCCTTTTTGTAAAAATAGAAAATGATGGCTTTGACTTAGGCGCTCAGAGGAGAGAGATAGACAAAACCGATTTGCCTCAGGCATTGGAAATAATAAACGCATGGAAAAAAGATAAAAAAGCCTTAAAAGAAAATGAAAATCCCCCCGCCCCGGCGGATGTTCCACCTCAGTCCCCCTCCTTCGACTACGCTCAGGATGGTGAGTTTATCGAACCATTTGGCAAAGGGGGAAAACAAGGGGGATTTACGGATGGAATGGCATTATGCGTTAAGAAATCCAAAATCGCCGAGAGCGGAGATTATAATCTCTCCGCCGACCGCTATCGAGCGGCGATTGATTACTCCAACGCAAAATGGCCGATGGTGGAGTTGGGCGAGGTTTGTGATTTATATCGTGGGGTTGTTTATTCAAAAAAAGATGAAGTTTCAAAAGATGGTTTTAAGATATTGCGTGCAAATAATATAACTTTAGACGGGAACTTGTTTTTAAAAGATATTAAACTGATTTCTAATGATCTGAAACTAAAAGAAAGTCAAAAGCTAAAAGCCGGCGATATTTTTATTTGTCTAGCAAGCGGTAGCAAATATCATATTGGCAAGGTTGCTTATATTGATAAAGATACAGATTGTTTTTTTGGCGGATTTATGGGTGTAATACGCACAAAAAGTGAAGTCATAGAGCCGTTGTATTTATTTTATTTACTTAGAAGCTACAAGTTTAATGAATACCTCGGGCAGGCAATTTCTGGTGCTAATATAAACAATATAAACTCAACCATTCTTGGCACCTATAAAATTCCTTTCCCTCCGATTGAAATCCAACAGCAGATTGTTGCAGAGCTGGACGGCTATCAAAACATTATATCCGGTGCCCGGCAGGTTGTCGAAAACTGGAAGCCCAAAATTGACCTCGATCCAAAATGGGAAAAATCAAATTTGGGAGAGGTTGCTGATGTTATTGCTGGGCAATCACCAGAGGGTAAATATTACAATGATAATGGCAAGGGAACTCCTTTTTATCAGGGAAAAACTGAGTTCGGAGATATTTATCTTGGAGAGCCTAAAAAATGGACAACGCAAATAACAAAACTGGTAGATGATGGGGATATTATTATGTCTGTTCGTGCTCCTGTTGGCCCTGTGAATATCGCAACAAAAAAGATTTGTATAGGTCGAGGGCTTGCAGGAATAAAAGCAAATAAAATAGAGCAAATGTTTTTATTTACATATTTACAAATGATAGAAAAAGAAATCGTTGGTAATGGTGGAGCGGTATTCGATTCTATCAGCAAAACCAGATAGAAAAAATAAAAATTCCGTTACCCTCTCTCGAAATCCAAAAGCAAATCGTAGAAAAAA
>CAZEYB010000086.1:0-1796 GCA_964516165.1 uncultured Bdellovibrionales bacterium
GCTTGATTTCCTGATTTCTGGAATCCAAAAAGAAAATCACGAAGTGTTCTTTTTTGTGATCCCGGATATCCTTGAGCTCGTCCCAAACATCTTTTGGCGATAAAAGCAGAACCGATTGCTTATTCTGCAGGTGCCGACGGCCGAGTTCGTAGCAGGCGACGATTTCACACGCTTTCGCGCTTCCAAGACCAAATGTATTTTTCAATTCCTTGGCCGATGCTTTGGCCAATCCAGCACCACTGAATTTCCTTAAAATCTTGCCGGATAATTCCACGACATTAATTCCTTCGCTTCCGGTTCGTAAAAGAATAGCCAAAAGTTCCGAATCCGAAAGTCGCTCGGGGCCGTATTTCTCCAGCTTTTCCCGCGGTCTATCAACTTTTGGTAAATCTTTTATTTTCATAAAACTATTTTTCGTTTTGCAATTTAAGCTTCAGCAAAAATATCGTCTCGGTCCGAAGTTTGGCTTTTATCCAATCCTTCTGTTTCTCATCCAACAACTCGCCCATGCCGGAAAGAATATTTTGGTCGGTCATTTTTTCGAGCGGATTAATACACTTCTGCAAAAATTCCTTGAAGTTCATACCTGTTCGAGATTCTACGATTTCTTTATTAACCGGCCATTCATTCTGCAAAAAATACCAGACATCAAAAATATCTCTGTTAGTTTTACCGATTCGCTCATGCATAGCGCAAAGCTTGTGAGCAAACATATCCTCCCGTATCATAACCTTCATAGAAATACCGAGATATGATTTCACTTCGTATTTCGAACCGAATTCTCGGCGATTAATTTCCACTTTGATATTCTGGGCACCCGGAACTTTATCGTCATAAGCCATAACATAGAACAAATTAAAACGTTTCTTTTCCGCTTCTTTTATCGTGCCGTAATTCTCCAAAATCTTTTTTACTCGCTCAAAAACGTAATCCTCTTTTTCGGCATCGAGTAAATCAAAATCCAAGTCTACTGAAAAACGATTCAAATTGTAAAAAAGATAAACCGCCGTACCGCCCTTAAAACCCAAAATAGGTCCGATGGTAGAATCGGTATATATATCCTTAAGGATTTTAATGAGAATATTTTTGTGCGTTGTGGTATTGAGTGTCATGGTTTGATAAACTCACTATAAATAAAATTTATTTTGTCTCCGTATTTAATGCTTCGCGATATTTCTTGACCATTTTTTTCATGCGTTTGTTGCCGCCATAAATGGGAAGTATCTCGAATACTTTGTCCCAATTCAAAGGACCGAGGTTATCAAAGTGATAATCTGTATTTAAATAAACCACATCCAAAAATGCGCGCTCGGGAG
Source organism: uncultured Bdellovibrionales bacterium (assembly GCA_964516165.1). Lineage (GTDB taxonomy): Bacteria > Patescibacteriota > Minisyncoccia > Moranbacterales > UBA2206 > CAZEYB01. The sequence continues at coordinate 1,317 of CAZEYB010000086.1, forward strand.
TGGCAATAGAATAGTTATTTTTATTTTCAATGCCGGCCGGATTAGTGAGAATCGCATCTTTGATTCGCTTATAAGAATATGTCTGACCATCGGCAATGATTTCTCGCTTGGTATAAGATGTAATAAATATTTGATTGTAGTGCTGAAAGGTTATGCCGGCCTGACCGAGGACGGTCTCAAAGCTGACATAAGAGGGCGTAAATATTTTGGTCGCCAACTCGAATTTGTTATAATCTTTATCCTTGGCATAAAAACCTCTGCGAATACGATAAAGATCCCCGCTTTTAGCGTAGTAGCTAATCCTTACTCTGGCCGCATCAGAATTGGCTTCGCCCCAAAGCAACATTATATCTTTGGCCGATAAAACCGTTTGCTTTGAACGCAAAATTGTTGAGATATAATCGCCTTTTTCCATAATATCGTCTGTATGTTAGTTTAAACCTTACTTACAGTATCTATTTTATGCTATAATGCAAATAA
>CAZEYB010000087.1:0-1709 GCA_964516165.1 uncultured Bdellovibrionales bacterium
CGCAGACGGAATAGAAAGTTCCCACGGTGGGGTATGCGAAAAGCGCATTACGAACGCGCTCATTCGAATCATTCGTAGATTCGGATTTCATTCGTAGATTCGGATCGGCTAACAACGTTTTTATCCTTATCCGCATTTCTTGGGCGGCCTTGTTGGTAAAAGTTACCGCCAAAACGTTTATCGGCCGCACGCCTTTGGCTTTCACCAGATAGGCCACGCGGTGGGTAAGCGCCTTGGTCTTGCCCGACCCCGCGCCGGCAATAATCAAAACCGGCCCTTCGGTCGTTTCCACCGCCACCCTTTGCGCCGGATTAAGATTTTTTAGGATTTCGTCCATACCCAGTAGTAGAATTTTGACTTTATGATTTAACTCAAATTTCCTCCCGGAGGAAATTGGTCAAAATTTCACTACCGGGCATAGTTAATTCATTTTAGCATATAGAAAGTTCAAGAATTTATAGCCCCTTTTAATTCAGAGCGAAAACTTCATTGGGTGTTAAATAATTATTGGATTTTCTTGGTCTGTTGTTAAGCTTTTCTTGAATTGCATATATATCCCTATCACTTATCTTTGCAAAATCGCACTTCCTTGGCAAATACTGCCGGATTAGTTTATTCAGATTTTCAATCCCGCCTTTTTGCCAGGAAGCGTAGGCGTCGCAGAAGTAGGTGGGAATCCCAAAGTCATGTAGGGTTCTTTCATGGCGGGCATTCTCTAGTCCATTATCCCGGGTAACACTTTTAAACCAATGGGCCGGGAATGATTCAATAGTTTCCACAATACTGGCTTCATTTTCTTTGGCTTTCTTGCTTTCCAATTTATGCAATCGGCACAGCATAGCTTTACGTTCATATTTTACCGATAATACTTTCTTTTGTTCTCTGCCAAACTCCATCAGATCATTCTCCCAATGGCCATAATCTTTTTTCTCGGCGATTTCCATTGGTCTTGAATGAATGGAAACTTTGTTTTTAATCGTATCTAAGCTCTTTTTTCGACTAAACTTTCTTTGTCTCTGACTTCTCCCCGTTCTTAAATGTTTGTAGGATTCTCGTTGCTTCTCCGCGTGATGGTAAATGTAATCATAGATGCTTTCGTGGCTGACTGTTTCTGCGATATCTGTTTGCGGATATTCCCTTAGTATTCCGGCAATTTGTTCCGGCGATAAATCGGCTTTGAGTTTTTCTTCCACGAATTCTTTGAGCTTTTTGTTTTCCGGCTTGTTTAATTTTCTGACATTGGTTTTCCGGGCTCTTTTTTCCGAAAGAGCCTGCGCGATGGCGGCATTATATGGCAGCTGCTCTCCGGTATTTCTTTTAATCTCACGTTTGATAATCGAATAATCGCGCTTAAGCCTTTTGGCTATCCAGCTTTTTTCCTTCTCCATCCTCAACCAAGTTTCAATTTTTTCCCGCTCATACCGGGTTATTGATCTTCCTTTTGGCATATACATGGCGTTGTTTAGAAGTTAACGCTCCAGTATATCAAAAGGGGCTTCCATGTTTGAATGTTGTCCGGGCCTTTTTCTTTTGCCTTAAATTTAGGGGTGTGATAAAATGGGGGAACTTAAATAAAGTCAAAAATGCTATAATATCGGCATGAAGAGCAAGTATGAAAAAATAAAAAAAATAACAGAGAAATATCTGGCTTGCTCGGCGCATGATATGGAGCACACTTTGCGCGTTTATAAGCTGGCGTTTAGGATTGC
>CAZEYB010000088.1:0-1663 GCA_964516165.1 uncultured Bdellovibrionales bacterium
AAAATAGAGATCTTTGACGATGAATACTCCGAGCAAAGCCAGCAGAATCAGAACAACGGGAGCCGCTCTTTTCAATAATCTGTTTTTGGAAAAAAACATGTAGCCAATAACGAAGAAAACCACTCCTATCCCCAAAGCCGAAACCGCCCCTTTGGTAAAGCCCAGGGGATTGAAAAACAAGGAAGCGAGAAAAACAAGCAGGGCTGAACCGTAGAAAATCCGCCAAAGCCCTTGTTTCGAAATAAGCAAAATTAAGGCGAAGAACAAATTAAAAAGAATGTAAGCCGAGAAAAACGAGGAGTTGCCCAGCGTGCCGCCGCCGCGGGTAATCACCTCTCGCGAAAGCAAAGCATAAAAAGAAACCAAAACGCCGGCCAGAATGGAAACCGACAATATCTTTTCCCATTGTTGCCTTTCTTTGAAAACGCTGCTCAAAACGAGATAAAAAACGAAAAGATGGAAAAAAGTCAGCAAACCGGACATTCTTTCAAAAACGCTCCAGAAGCTTCTTTCAAAATTAACCCCGGTGATTGAAGTAAGAACAAGCGCTCCCAGGAAAACCGAAACGGCTATGGTCAGAGGACTCAGCTTCGGCCGGTAGCGGGGATTAGTAATAACCAACAAAAGATAAGCGGCAAAAATGATGTCAACGATGATTCTGAAGAAAATCGTCTTGGGGCTGACGAACGGAAAAAAATAATTCTGGATAAAAATCAAAGGAGTGAAGAGAATCGCGTAGGTGCCCCATTCGATTATCCTTAAATAAGTCTTTTCCAATTTTTCCTTATTAGCCATGATAATTGGGAATTATTTCTTTTAATGTTTCTATTATAATTTCTTTTCCGTATTTTTCAACCGCCTTGGCCAGTTTCACCAATCCCCCTTCCAATTTTTTCCGGTCAGTCTCGGCCAATCTGGCCATGAAAATTTTCTGATGCCGGGTGGTGACCGTTCCTTCCTCGGCGGCCAGAATTTCTTCAAACAGCTTTTCTCCCGGCCTGGGTTCCGTAAAAACGATGGGGATATCCTTGTCCGGCTCCAAACCGGAAAGCCGGATCATTTCCTTGGCCAAGTCCAGAATTTTTATCGGGTTGCCCATATCTAAAACGAAAACCTCGCCGCCCTGTCCCATGCCCCCCGCCTGCATAACCAGCAAACAAGCCTCGCCTGTTACCATGAAATACCTTTTCATTTCTGGATGAGTCACTTCTATCGGTTCCCGTTTTTTGATTTTTTCCCTGAAAATGGGGATAACGCTGCCGCGGCTGTCCAAAACGTTGCCGAATCTCACCGAAATGAATTTGGTGGAATTCTCCCGGTTGAACAACTGGCAAATCATTTCCCCTATTCTTTTAGTCGCTCCCATAACCGAGCTCGGATTAACGGCTTTGTCCGTTGAAATGAAGATAAATCTTTCCGCAGCGTATTTAATAGCCAAAGCCGCCGTATTTTTGGTGCCGAAAACATTGTTTTTGACGGCTGCATCCGGATTGTCTTCCATCAAGGGCACATGCTTGTAAGCGGCGGCGTGGAAAATGATCTGGGGCCGGAACTCCCTGAAAATGCGCTCCATTTTTTCCTCGTCCAAGATATCGGCTATCAGGGAAATTCTCTTGATTTTCGGAAATTTGTCTTCCAATTCTTCCGAAATGTTAAAAATGCC
>CAZEYB010000089.1:0-1511 GCA_964516165.1 uncultured Bdellovibrionales bacterium
TTTGCTTATAAACTTCTCCTTCTAAAAATCTAGCGGGATTTTTAACATTCCAACCGAGTTTTTCCAACTCTTCTTTTATGTAAGTGTAGGCGTCAACCTCACTATTTTTTGGTTTATTTGAATGCATATTTTTATTTTAGTATGATTAAACTTTACAGTGATATTATATCATTAAATCTTGCGCTAAGCTATATTTTTATTCACAGATTGACTTTGTAAGTGCTTTTATTCCCGGTAGTTTTTTTCCGCCGAGATATTCCAGCATCGCTCCTCCGCCCGTGGAAACAAAACTTATTTTTTCCATAGCGCCGTACTTTTCCAATACTTCTATTGTTTCTCCTCCGCCGACGACCGAATAAGCGTTTTGATTTTTCAAAATCATATTCAAAACCGCGTATGTTCCGCGCGAATGTTCTTCCTCTTCGAATTTTCCCAATGGGCCGTTCCAAACAATGGTTTTAGCGCCCGAAATTATTTCTTGGAACTTTTCCAAGGTTTTTGGTCCGATGTCAAGACGATCTCCGGAAAAATCTTGAGGCAAAATCACTCTTTCGCTGAATTTTATATTCTGATCCGCGGCCTCGTTGGCAATTTTTCCTCCGATCAAAACTCGGTCGTATTTTTTCTCGAAAAAATTTATCATCGGCAACTTGGTTTCAATCTTGGCTCCGCCGATTACAATTACGGCCGGACGCTCAAAATTATTTTTTATTCTTTCCATTTCTTCAATTTCTTTTTGCAATCTAATCCCGGCATAACTTGGCAAAAATTGCGTAACGCCTGTCACCGATGCTTGGTCGCGATGGCAAACGCTAAAAGCGTCATTGATAAAAATATCAAACCTATCAGCCAATTTTTTTGAAAAATCTTTATTATTTTCCTCTTCTTCTTCATAAAATCTGACATTTTCCAAAAGAATAATCTCGTTGTTTTTTAAATCATCCAATCCGCTTTCAATTTTTTCTCCGACGCAATCATTAATAAATCTGATTTTTATTCCTAAAATTTCATTTATATCATCCGCCAGCGGCTCAAAAGAAAATTCCGGATTTATCTTTCCTTTCGGACGGCCTAAATGAGAAACTACAGCTACTCTGCAGTTTCTTTTCAAAAGATATTTTATCGTATCTTTCGCCGCTTCTATCTTGAATTTTTCTTTGACTTTTCCGTTTTTTACCGCCACATTAAAATCAACGCGAAGGAGCGCTTTTTTATTTTTTACACCCGCGTCTTGTATTCTCCTGATGTTCATATTTGATAAGTTACTGATGAAAGCGCCCGGCTCCCAATATTCCGATTATCACTCCGACAACAGCCGTGACTAAAGTAAATATCCAAGCGCGCATAGTCACTTTGGTTTCCGGCCAACCGCTAGCTTCGAAATGATGGTGAATAGGCGCCGCTAAAAAAATTTTACGACCGAAATATTTTTTGCTAAAAAGCTGCAACGCGACTGATCCGGATTCAATAACATATATGAAAACAATAATAAACAGCGCCAAAGCGGAGTT